>CAZQXQ010000067.1:0-13222 GCA_964597235.1 uncultured Burkholderiaceae bacterium
CAGGATCAGGCCGGTGAAACCGCCCATCGTGAACACGAAGATGAAGCCCACCGAGAACAGCATGGGAGTCTCGAAGGTCATGGAGCCGCGCCACATGGTGGCGATCCAGTTGAAAATCTTCACGGCCGTTGGCACGGAGATCAGCATCGTGGCGTACATGAAGAACAGCTGGCCGGTCACGGGCATGCCGGTCGTGAACATGTGGTGGGCCCACACGATGAAGGACAGAATGGCGATCGAGGAAGTCGCATACACCATGGAGGCGTAACCAAACAGCTTCTTGCGGGCAAAGGCTGGCACGATCTGGCTGATGATGCCGAAAGCCGGCAAGATCATGATGTACACCTCGGGGTGACCGAAGAACCAGAAGATGTGCTGGTACATGACCGGGTCACCGCCACCAGCGGGGTTGAAGAAGCTGGTGCCGAAGTGGCGGTCGGTCAGCGTCATGGTGATGGCGCCAGCCAGCACGGGCATCACGGCGATCAGCAGGTAGGCCGTGATCAGCCAGGTCCAGACGAACATCGGCATCTTCATCAGCGTCATGCCGGGGGCGCGCATGTTGAGGATGGTCACGATGATGTTGATCGAGCCCATGATGGACGAGGCACCCAGGATGTGCATGGCGAAAATACCAGCGTCCATCGAAGGGCCCATCTGCAGGGTCAGCGGGGCATACAGCGTCCAGCCGGCAGCGGGCGCACCGCCGGGCATGAAGAACGAAGCCACCAGCATGATGGCGGCGGGAATCATCAGCCAGAAGCTGAAGTTGTTCATTCGGGCGAAGGCCATGTCGGAGGCACCGATCTGCAGCGGCAGCATCCAGTTCGCAAAGCCCACGAAGGCCGGCATGATGGCGCCGAACACCATGATCAGGCCGTGCATCGTGGTCAGCTGGTTGAACAGCTCGGGATTCACCACTTGCAGGCCGGGCTGGAACAGCTCGGCACGGATCAGCAGCGCCAGAACGCCGCCAATCATCAGCATCGTGAAGGAAAACAGCAGGTACAGGGTCCCGATGTCCTTGTGGTTGGTGGCGAACACCCAGCGGCGCCAGCCCGTGGGGGCGTGGTGGTGGTCATGGTCGTCGTGGGCGTGGCCGCCCACATGACCGTGGTTGTCGAGAACTGCGCTCATTTCAATACCTCAGTGGATTTCAGGCGATGAACAGATCACTTGCGTGCTGCCACGATCTCTGCAGGCTGCACCAGCTGCCCTGTCTTGTTCGACCAGGCATTCTTCGTGTAGGTCACCACTGCCGCGATGTCTGTATCGCTCAGCTGTTTCCAGGCGGGCATGGCGCCGTTGGCCGCACCGTTCAGAAGGATCGCAATCTGCTTGGACTTGTCGGCATCAAGGACGATGGCGGACGCATCCAGGGCCTTGATAGGGCCCGCGCCCTTGCCGTTGGCCTGATGGCAGGCGGCACAGTTGGCGGCATAGACCTTTTCGCCACGCTTGGCCAGATCGTCGAGGGCCCAAACCTTGGAAGGGTCATCCAACTTGGCAGCGGCTTTTTTCTTTTCGGCAGCAACCCAGGCGCTGTAGTCTTCGGCGGAAACCACCTTGACGTGGATGGGCATGTAAGCGTGTTCCTTGCCACACAGCTCGGCACACTGGCCGTAGTAGTCGCCGACCTTCTCGGCACGGAACCAGGTGTCACGCACAAAGCCAGGAATGGCATCTTGCTTGATGCCGAAGGCCGGCACCATGAAGGCGTGAATCACGTCGTTGGCCGTGGTGATGACGCGGACCTTCTTGCCCACCGGCACCACCAGGGGGTTGTCCACCTTCAGGAGGTAGTTGTCAGGGGCCTCGGCCACCTTACCGCTGTCGGACAGGACACGGTGGCTGTTGTCCAGCGTGGAGATGAAGGCCAGGCCCTCGCCTTCGCCATTGAGGTAGTCATAACCCCACTTCCATTGATAGCCCGTGACCTTCACCGTCAGATCGGCATTGGTGGTGTCTTTCTGGGCCACCAGCACTTTGGTGGCGGGCAGCGCCATCAGGATCACGATGATGAAGGGCACGACAGTCCAGACGACCTCCACCGTCACAGACTCGTGGAAATTGGCGGGCTTGGCGCCCTTGGACTTGCGGTGCTTCCAGATGGAATAGAACATCACCGCAAAAACGGCAATGAAGATGACCGTGCAGATGATCAACATCATCCAGTGCAGGAAATGCTGCTCTTCAGCGATCTTCGTGACCGGCGGGGCCAGGTTCAGCTGGTTGACCGCAGGGCCGCCAGGCAGATCCTGCACGGCGTGGGCTGCAGTGGCAAACCAGGCGCCAAGACTGAGCATCAAGGATGCCGACCTTTGGGAAATGCTTTTCATGGTTCTCTCTTACTTTTCAGTCTCAATCTATGTTGTCAACGCGCTTGGCCCGCCCTTCAGGCGACCCCACGCAGGGCCATGCGGATTTCAGAAGCAAGGAGAAACCGCAGCTCCGGTCTCACGAAACGCCCCACGTCCACCGACTTTCCACGTTCGGAAAGCGTGATCAGCGAGCGATCACTGGACTTAGGCTCCACACGAACCCATGCCCGATCGAACTCTGACCGTGCCAGCTTGCCGCCCATTTCCTGCTCGACGATCAGGCGTGAACCTTGCAGCGTGATCTTTTCGCCATCCGTGGCATGCCGCCCATAAAAGACGAGGGCCAATCCCAAAGCAATGATTTCCAGCCAAGCAAATGGCATGACGAGACGTGCCCCCATCACCCAGAAAAAAGTCGCGATGCCCAAAGACACCACACACAAGGAAAGGTAGATCCAGCCCAGCTGGACGGGGGACAGGGCACAGTTGCGTTTCAGACGCCAATCAATCTGCTGATCCGAAACCGTCGCAAAACGATAGTTCAAATCTGTCTCCCAGTTTTTGCCGGAAATCGGATGCATTGCCCATCACATTGGCGATGCGGGCACACCGTTCCAAGACTTTTTTCTTAAAGTCGGAAATTGTACCGCGCCTTGCTTGAAATCATTGACAAACTCAAGTTTGTCCTTACCTTGCGGAACGACTGTGCAACATCTGGCGCATGGCTTCGAGGGAGACCTCGGTACGATCCTTCACCACAGCACGTGGCGTAGGCTTGAAGGCATGGCCATAAATGACCTCGAAGGTCAACACCAACGCCCCATCCTCACGGGGGGAAGCGAGATGTTCAATCAAGGCCGAGTGCAGGCGATCACGCCAGCCACGGCCACGCAGACCAGGAAAACGCCCTGGATGCAGGTTGCACCCCAGCTCGCGCAGCTCCTGCAGCAGCCGCTCGGGCGTGGGAAAGCTCAACGTGATGCGCTCCATGTCCATCACCGGCTCGGCAAAGCCGGCATGGACCAGCATGTCGCCCCAGTCGTGCATGTCGGTGAAGGCGTGTCCTGCGGGCGACCAGCCCAGGGCGGCATAGACGGCATGCAGCTCCCGCACCGTGTCCGGCCCCAGGCAGGAAAACATCAGAAAACCATCCACTGCCAGCGCCTGATGCCATTGCGCCATCAGCGCCTGGGGGTCGGCCACCATGTGCAAGGCCATGTTGGACCAGAGCATCTGGGCCGTGCCGTCGGGCGGTGGGGCGAACTGCGGCTGCGCGCCCGTCCAGCGCCCGGGACGCCACCAGGGCAGGGCCAGCAGCTCCTGGGCACGATGGGCAGCGGCCGGCGCGGTCTCCACCACATGGCAGCGAGATTGGGGATAGCGCTGCTGCACTTTGGCATGCGCTTCCAGCCCCCCGCGCACGGGCTCCCAGTCGCACCAGACAGACGGTTGCAGGGTGATCCACTGCAGGCGATCTTCCATGCGTCGGCCCACCTCCTCATGGAGCCAGGGGGATTGCGCTGGGGCAGAGGCATGCCAGCGTGCGGCAGCCACGGGATCAATGGTGGGGGGGCGTTCGGAGGCGGTCATGGTCAAAGTGCGGCCGAGTATATTGAGGCATGGCATTTCCCTGGCAGCTTCTAACAAAGGCCCTTCCACAATGGGGTTCGCTGACGCTGCCCAGCCAGTGCCAGGTCTGCCACGCTTGGCCCACGCAGCGCATTTGTCACAGCTGCGTCACGCGCTTTGCGGTGCCCCGCACGCGTTGCCAGCGCTGCGCTATCGCCGTGCCTGCGGGCACCACAGTCTGCAGCGCCTGCCTGCGAACGCCCCCGTCCTTTGATGCCTGCCTGGCGGCGGTGGACTACGTGTTCCCCTGGGTGGACCTGCTGGCCGACTTCAAATTCCGGGACGATCCCAACCTCGCGAAGCCGCTGGCAGGCTTGCTACGCAGCGCGCCTTGGGTGGAACCCGCCTTGGATGCTGCGGACCAGATCTTTCCCATCCCCCTGGCGCCGCAACGCTTGCGCGAGCGGGGTTACAACCAGACGGCAGTGCTGGCCCAGGGCCTGGCCCCCGAGAAGGCGGACGCACGCACGCTGTTGCGGGTGCGCGAAACCGCGATCCAGCGCGAACTCTCGCGGGCGGATCGCCTTCACAACCTGGACAACGCCTTTGTGCTGGACCCCTTGCAAGCCCCCGCCCTGCGCGGTCAGCGCATCGTGCTGGTGGACGACGTGATGACCACCGGCGCCACGCTGAACGCCGCCAGCCGGGTACTGCGCGAAGCGGGCGTGGTGCACATCACCGCCCTGGTGCTGGCACGCACCCCCATGCCCACGACCTGAAAGGGTGCGCAGGCGGGACAATACGTCCCCTATGTTTCACATCGTTCTTGTCGAACCGGAAATCCCGCCCAACACGGGCAACGTGATCCGCCTGGCGGCCAATACCGGCTGCACCCTGCACCTGATCGAGCCGCTGGGCTTCTCGATGGAAGACCGCCACATGCGCAGGGCGGGCCTCGATTACCACGAATATGCCCAGGTGCTGCGCCATGCCAACTGGGCGGCGTTTCTGGACACCGTACGCCCCACGCCCGAGCGGATGTTCGCGCTGACCACCCATGGCAGCCGCAGCATGCACACCATCCGCTTTCAGGCGGGGGACTGGTTGGTGTTCGGCTCAGAGACGCGCGGGCTGGCACCGGAACTGCGCGAGCGCTTCCCGGTGACCCAGCGGCTGCGCCTGCCCATGGTGGCGGGCCAGCGTAGCCTGAATCTCTCGAACGCCGTGGCAGTCACGGTGTTCGAGGCTTGGCGCCAAAACGGCTTTGGGGGCGCCGCTTAGTCCACGCTCGCGCCGGAATCCTTCACCACCTTGGCCCATTTCTGGGACTCCTTCTGGATGAAGGCAGCAAACTGCTCTGGGGATTCGCTCACGGGCTCGCCACCTTGGTCGTCGATCTTCTTTTTGACCTCTGGGATGGACAGGACCTTGAGCAAGGCGGCGTGGAGCTTGGCCTTGACCGGCGCGGGCGTGGCCGCAGGGGCAAACAGGCCAAACCAGGACATGGCTTCGTAGCCCGGCACGCCGGCCTCGGCGATGGTCAGGACGTTCGGCAGGTCCGGCGAACGCTTGGCGGTGGATACGGCAATCGCACGCAGCTTGCCAGAGCGCACATGCGGAATCACCGAGGGCAGGTTGTCGAACATGATGGCAATCTGGTTGCCCAGCAGGTCGCTCACAGCCGGGGCGCTGCCCTTGTAAGGCACATGCACCAAGTCCACCTTGGCCATGGTCTTGAACAATTCGCCCGACAGGTGCGGTGAGCTGCCATTGCCCGGCGAGCCAAAGCTGATCTTGCCGGGATTGGCCTTGGCATAAGCAATCATCTCCTGCACGGTCTTGAACGGCTGCGAGGGGTGCGCGACCAGCAGGTTGGGCACCATGGCCACGCGGGTCAGGGGGGCAAAGTCCTTGACCGGATCAAAAGGCAATTTTGGATACAGCGCGGCGTTGATCGCGTGCGTGCCGACGGTGCCCATGAACAGCGTATGGCCATCGGCAGGGGCCTTGGCGGCATGGGCGGCACCAATGTTGCCACCCGCGCCCGCCTTGTTCTCGACTACGACGCTCTGACCCAGTTCGGTGCTCAGATGCTGAGCCACCAGGCGCGCCAAGATGTCAGTGGTGCCGCCCGCCGAGAACGGCACGACGATGGTGACCGGCTTGCTGGGAAAGGCCGCCTGGGCCAGCACCGCGCCGGGCGCCACGGTCAGCGCCGCAGCGCTGGCCACCGCCGAAGCCATCCAACGGCGGCGGGAAGCAGAAGGGGCAGCAGCAGAAGCGGCAGACGGGGACAAAGTAGCAGTGAACATGGGATCTCCAGGTCGTGAAAAGAAAAGGGCCCCTGCCGGGTTCATCCTTGGCTGGGGCCACATGGTGGCAATTTACACAAAGTGACGGCGCCGGGGTTTGTGCAGCGTCAAACCTCCATCATCCGCCTCGCTGCCGGCTTACACCCGCTCCAGGATCAGTGCAATGCCCTGGCCCACGCCGATGCACATCGTGCACAGGGCGTAACGGCCACCGGTGGCGTGCAGGCGGTTGACTGCCGTGGTTGCCAGGCGGGCGCCCGAGGCGCCCAGCGGGTGGCCCAGCGCGATCGCGCCACCCCAGGCGTTGACGCGGGGGTCCTCGTCCTGCAGGCCCAGACCGCGCAGCACAGCCAGGCCCTGGGCAGCAAAGGCTTCGTTCAGCTCAATCACGTCCAGCTGGTCCAGGGTCAGACCCGTCTGGGCCAGGACTTTCTGGGTGGCGGGGGTGGGGCCAATGCCCATGATGCGGGGCGGCACGCCGGCAGTGGCCATGCCCACCACGCGGGCCTTGGGCGTCAGGCCATGCTTGGCGGCACTGGCTTCATCGGCCAGCAGCAGCGCGCAGGAACCGTCGTTCACACCCGAGGCGTTGCCCGCCGTCACCGTACCGTCCGGACGGACCACGCCCTTGAGCTTGGCCAGTGCTTCCAGGCTGGTGGCACGGGGATGCTCGTCCTGGTCCACGACGATGGCATCGCCTTTTTTCTGCGGGATCGTCACCGGCGTGATCTCGCGGGCCAGGTGGCCGGCCTGCTGGGCCGCGACGGCGCGCAGCTGGCTGTTCAGCGCCATGCGGTCCTGGGCCTCGCGCTCAATGCCGAATTCCTGCGCTACGTTCTCGGCGGTTTCGGGCATGGAATCGACACCGTATTTCTCCTTCATCAGCTTGTTGACGAAGCGCCAGCCGATGGTGGTGTCATAGACCGCGTTGTTGCGGCTGAAGGCGGATTCGGCCTTGGGCATGACGAAGGGGGCACGGCTCATGCTTTCAACACCGCCGGCAATCATCAGCCCGGCTTCGCCGGCCTTGATGGCACGGGCGGCGGTACCCACAGCGTCCAGGCCGGAGCCGCACAGGCGGTTGATGGTGGCGCCAGGAATGTCCAGTGGCAAGCCGGCCAGCAGCGAGGCCATGTGCGCGACGTTGCGGTTGTCTTCGCCGGCCTGGTTGGCGCAGCCATAGAGCACATCGGTGACGGCCGCCCAGTCCACATTCGGGTTACGAGCCATCAGGGCCTTGAGGGGAATGGCGGCCAGGTCGTCGGTGCGGACGCTGGACAGCGCGCCGCCGTAGCGGCCGATGGGAGTGCGGATGGCGTCACAGATAAAAGCGTGGTTCATGCAGTTTGTCTCCAGTGGACGATGGAAAAATGAAAATCAAGGCTGCGCAATCGGCAGGCCGACCAGGCGTTCGAGCTCGGCGTGGGTCAGGCCATCGACCAGGTCGATCAATTGCAGGCCCTGGGGGGTGCATGCCAGAGTGCACAGCTCAGTGTAAATGCGCTTGACGCAGCCAATGCCCGTCAGCGGGTACGTGCATTGCGTGACCACCTTGCTCTGGCCCTGCTTGGTCAGCAGGTCCATCATCACCCAGGTCTGCTTGGCGCCGATGGCCAGGTCCATCGCACCGCCCACGGCAGGGATCGCACCCGGCTCGCCGGTGCTCCAGTTGGCCAGGTCGCCCGTGGCCGAAACCTGGAAGGCCCCCAGCACGCAGATGTCCAGGTGGCCGCCGCGCATCATCGCGAAGCTGTCGGCATGGTGAAAGAACGCGCCGCCGGGCAGCAGCGTGACGGGCTGCTTGCCGGCGTTGATCAGGTCGTAGTCCTCCTCGCCTTCGGTGGGGGCCGGGCCCATGCCCAGAATGCCGTTCTCGCTCTGCAGCACGATCTCGATGCCGGGCGGCAGGTGGTTGGCCACCAGCGTGGGCTGGCCAATCCCGAGGTTCACGTAAGCGCCGTCGTGGATGTCTTGCGCCACGCGCCGGGCCAACTCGTCCTTGCTGCGTTTTTGATAGCTGCTCATGCTTGCTCCTTATGCCCTGGGGGCTTATTTCTTGAAACCACCGGCCTGGGTCGCCACACGCGGCACCTTCACCACTTTGTGTACGAAGATGCCGGGGGTGACGATGGCTTCGGGGTCCATCTCGCCCAGCTCGCGCACGGTGTGCACGGACGCCACGGTCAGCTTGGACGCGGTGGCCATCACCGGACCGAAGTTGCGCGCCGCCTTGCGGTAAGTGAGGTTGCCCCAGCGGTCGCCCTCTTCCGCCTTGATCAGCGCCACATCGCCATGAATGGGGTATTCGAGCACGTACTGCTTGCCGTTGATTTCGCGGGTTTCCTTGCCCTTGGCCAGTTCGGTACCGTAGCCCGTGGGACAGAAGAAAGCACCGATGCCTGCCCCCGCAGCCCGGATGCGCTCTGCCAGGTTGCCTTGGGGCACCAACTCCAGCTCGATCTGACCGTTGCGGTACAGGCCGTCAAACACATAGCTGTCCGCCTGGCGCGGAAAGCTGCACAGAATCTTGCGCACCCGGCCCGCCTTGAGCAGCGCCGCCAGGCCGTGGTCACCATTGCCGGCGTTGTTGCAGACGATGGTCAGGTCTTTCGCCCCTTGCTCGATGAGCCCATCGATCAGCTCGGCCGGAATGCCGGCATTGCCAAACCCGCCGACCAGCACCGTGGCCCCATCCTGGACACCAGACAGCGCCTGCGCGACCGAATCCACCAATTTGTTGATCATTGACCGTCTCCTTTGCCTGAGAACACCTTGAATGTTCTAATTATGAACAAATGTTCGATATTCGAAAATTATAAGACGGTGATTCCCATGGACAACCTTGCGCCCGACAGCCCCAAACCCAGCGACAGCTATGTGCAATCGTTTGCCCGTGGGCTGGAAGTCATCCGCTCCTTCAGCGCGAAGGCGCCCGTGCAGACCCTCAGCGAAGTCGCCGCCCAGACGGGGCTGACCCGCGCAGGCGCCCGGCGCATCCTGCTGACGCTGCAGACCCTAGGTTATGTCGAGGCCGAAGGCAAGGCCTTTCGACTGACGCCGCGCATCTTGGACCTGGGATTTGCCTACCTGTCCTCGCTGCCGATCTGGAACCTGGCCGAGCCGGTGATGGAAGCGCTGGTGGACCAGGTGCATGAATCCTGCTCCGCCGCCGTGCTCGACGGGCTGGACATCGTCTATGTGCTGCGCGTGCACACGCACAAGATCATGCAGAACAACCTGGGCGTGGGCTCACGGCTGCCTGCGGCCTGGACCTCGATGGGCCGGGTGCTGCTGGCCGCGCTGCCCGACGAGCAGCTGGAGGCCCGCCTGGCCAGCCTGCAGCCACAGGCGCTCACGCCCTACACCGTGACCGATCCGGCACAGCTGCGCGAGCGCATCCAGACCGTGCGCCACCGGGGCTGGTGCTTAGTGGACCAAGAGCTGGAAGAAGGCCTGATCTCCATCGCCGCGCCGCTGCACGACCGGCAGGGCCGCACCGTGGCGGCGCTGAACATCAGCGGCCAGATCCACCGCACCAGCGCCGAACGCATGCAGGCCGAGCTGCTGCCCGCGCTGCGGGAGGCTGCCGCATCCATTTCGCGGCTGCTGGGCGCCCGGGGGCATTGAAGAAAGCAGGCGCCGACTCAGCGGCTACGCGCCTTGCGCTCGGCTTCCAGCGTGGCGTGGACCACGGCGTCGGTCACGCCCACCGTCTGCAAAGCAAAGGCCGTGAGCTGCAGGGTGGATTCCAGGGTTTCCGGGACCACCGCCGTCGCCCCGACCTCGAACAGGGCGTGGGCATGGGCCTCGTCACGGGAGCGGGCAAAGATGGGCAGCTGCGGGCATTCGGCCCGGGCACTGCGCACGGTGTGCATGGCCGCCGTGGTTTGGTCCATGGTGACCAGCAAGGCCGCCGCGTGGCGGGTGTGCAGCTTGCGCAGCAAGTCCACGCGGGCGGCATTGCCGTACAGCACCGAGCGCCCCTGGGCGCGCATCTGTGCGGCCACGCGGGCGTCATGCTCCACCGCCACGTAGCGCACGCCCTGCTTTTCCAGCACCTCGGCCAGCAGTTGGCCCACCCGGCCAAAGCCGGCAATCACCACATGGCCGGACAGCGATTCGGGCAGGAAATCTTCCTCCGGCGCTTCGCCGGGCTTGGCGCGGTCCAGGCGCTGCCCCAGCTGCTGACCGAGCTTGGCCACCAGGGTGCTGACCATCAGGCTCAAGCTGACCACCAGCATCATGAACTGGGCCACGTCCTTGTTCAGCAGCTTGGTCGCTGCCGCGGCCGACACGATCACAAAGGCAAATTCCCCGCCCTGGCTGAGCAGCAAGCCCCCTTCCACCGACTTGCCCCAGCCCAGGCCGCCCAGGCGCAGCACGCCACCGGCCACCACGGCCTTGATCAGCACCAAGCCCAGCACCGAGGCGGCGATCCAGACATGGTGCTTGGCCAGCTCGGCCAGGTTGATGTCCATGCCCACCGCCATGAAGAACAGGCCCATCAGCAGGCCCTTGAAAGGCTCAATCGTCACTTCCACCTCGTGGCGGAACTCGGTTTCCGCCAGCAAGAGGCCCGCCAGAAAAGCCCCCAGCGCCAGCGACAAGCCCACCGCCGCCGTCGCGCCGGCAATGCCCAGGGTCACCAACAGGGTCAGGGCGACAAACACCTCAGGCTGGCGCTGGCGGGTGAAGTAGCGGAACACGGGGCCCATCAGGCGTCGCCCCAGCAGGAAGATCAGTGCCACGGCCGTGAGCGATTTGAGCGCGACCAGCCCCAGCAGCGTGGCAAAGCTGGTGTTGCCATCGCGCCCCAGCAGATCGACCAGGATCAAGAGCGGCACCACGGCAAAGTCCTGCAGCATCAGGATGGCAAAAGTCGCCTGGCCCAAGCGGGTGGCCATGGCCCGCTGCTGTGACAGCAGCTGCATCACCACCGCCGTGGACGACAGCGCCAACACCAGGCCCAGGACCACCGAAACCTCCATGCGGTTGCCAAAGCCCCAGGCCAGCGCGCCAATCAGCAGCGCACTGAGCAAGACCTGGGCCGTGCCCCCCAAAAACACCCAGCGGCGCATGGCCCAGAGGCGCTCGACCGACAGCTCCAAGCCGATCAGGAACATCAGGAACACCACCCCCAGCTCCGCCAGCGACTGCACCCCCGTCCCACGCGGGAAGGTGAACATTGACAGCCAGGGATACACATCGTCCCAGCGGCCCATGCCATACGGCCCAAACACAATCCCCACCACCAGGAAACCCAGCACCTGGTTGATGCGAAAGCGCTGCAGCAACGGAATCAGGATGCCCGCGAGGGTCAAAAACAGCAGGGTTGCCCGCAGGAAGGGCAGGCCATGGGATGCGTCCATCGGTTCCAACAGTGAAAAAGGGGCTGAAAGGAGGGTGACAAAAGGCTGAAGCAGCAAGACGATTCTTTCACAGCCTTCGGCCAACCCGCACCAAATTGGCGCGTGCTACGCTGCGCGCCATGTTCAATCCTTCCCAAGCCGATGTGCGGCGCTTTTTCTGCGCTGCCCACGCCAAATCCCAAAGCGGCGCTCCCATGGAGGCCATCGAAACCCTGGCCAGCCTCTGGATCGCCGAACACCCCGAGTACCTGGCCGACCTGCAGGACGCCGACGCCGCCGTGGCACGTAACTACGACGAGACGCCCGGTCAGACCAACCCCTTCCTGCATCTGTCCATGCACCTGTCGATCAGCGAACAATGCAGCATCGACCAGCCCCGGGGCATCCGCCAGGCGGTGGAGCTGCTGGCCAAGCGCCTGGACTCGCTGCACGACGCCCACCACGCCGCGATGGACTGCCTGGGCGAGATGCTCTGGGAAAGCCAGCGCAGCGGCCGCCCGCCCGATGGCGACGCCTACATCGCCTGCGTGCAGCGGCGCGCCACCCGGGACTGAAACCCGTCTCGCTTCTCGCTTTTCACGCCCTTCATTCACTATCATTACGATAGCTAATACCGCTCGCATTGATTGGCCTAGAGGCCTTTTTGATATGAAAACAGCCACCCCCAGCCCTTCGACCTCCTCGACGTCTGCATCCCCTGCGCTGCCCCCGGCGATCGCCTGGCTGGGCTACGGCGGTGCCTTGCCCTTCGTGGCACTGGCGGCTGCCACCTGGCTGGTGCCGGACTGGCGCACCCTGGCCTACCAGGCGCTGCTGGGCTATGGCGCGGTGATCCTGAGCTTTGTGGGCGCGCTGCACTGGGGCGTGGCGATGGTGGCCCCCGCCCCGGCCCTGTCCGACACCGCCCGCACACGGGCCTTTGCCTGGAGCGTGGTGCCCGCTTTGGTCGCCTGGGTCGCGCTGCTGCTGCCCGGCGCAGCCGCAGGCTGGCTGGTGGTGGGCGGCTTCATCGCGCATTACCTGCAGGACCTGCGCCTGGCCCGTCAGACCGCCGCCCTGCCCGCTTGGTATCTGCGCCTGCGCTTGCACCTGAGCAGCTTCGCCTGCCTGAGCCTGGCCGCAGGAAGCCTGGCCGTCAGGAGCACCTGAACATTGGTCCCCCGCGCCCAAAAACACCAAAGCCCGCTGACGCGGGCTTGATGCTTTGTCGCCAGCAGCCAGGCCGCCAGGCGATCAACGGAAGCGCGATTGCGGAATGGTCTGCAGGTCGCCGTCCACGGTGGCGATGTAGTTGGCCAGGGCCTTCAGCTCGGCGTTGGAGAACTGCTTGGCCACGCCGGCCATCACGCCGTTGGAGCGGCCCACGTTCACGTTCTTGCCGTCCACCTTGTAGGACTTGAGCGCCACATACAGATAGTCAGCGTACTGGCCGGCGATCTTGGGATAGGCGGGATCGATGGGCTTGGCAAAGTTGTCGCCGTGGCAGGACACGCAGGCGCCCTTCTTCAGCAGTTCGGCCACCTGGGTGGAAGGCTCACGAGCGGGCTTGGCGGGCAGTTCGGCGCCCTTCTTGCCGTGCTGTTCGTAGTAAGCGGCCACGTCGGCGATGTCCTTGTCGCTCAGCGAATCGGCAATGCCGCGCATGGTGGGG
>CAZQXQ010000068.1:0-13004 GCA_964597235.1 uncultured Burkholderiaceae bacterium
GAGAACAGCTCCGCCATCTGCACGGCCACGGCGTCGGGGATGTTGGCCTCGTCGGTGGCGGCGAACAGTGAACTCTGAATCACGCCGCTAGCCAGCCGTGTGCCGGTCTGCAGTGGGGCGGTTTCGACGCGGCTTTTGAATTCGCTGCCGGATTTTTCGACCACCAGGCGCTTGAACTGGCGCTCGTCCTCGCCGGCCCAGCGGGCCGTCAGGCGCAGCAGGCGGTGGTCGTCGGTGGTTTCCACGGTGACATGGCGGCCGTGGCGGCCCAGCAGTTGCTGGTGCACGGCGCTGTCCCGGCGCAGGAAGGCCGCAGCGGCTGGATCGGCCACGCCCAGGCGGCGCAGCAGGGATTCCGGAGTGTCCGTGGGGCGCAGCGGCTCGCTGCGGTAGAGCGTGAAGCCGGGCCCGTCGGTCAGCTGTCCCAGGCTGCGGCCGCTGGCCAGCGAATCCACGGGCTCGGTCAGCAGGCTGACGGGCTGGTCGGCCACGTCCGGGCCCAGCGAGGCCACGGCAAAGGCGCCGCCACCGCCGGTCAGCAGCACGGCAGCCATCGCGGCGACGAGGCGCTTGGGATGGGCCTGGAGGAATTGGAGGGTTTGGGTAAGGCGGGAGCGCAAAAGCGATTGCGCGGCGATGAAACCGTCGTTCAAAAGAGAGCCTCCGGAATGGTCGCTTCCGGGAAGGGGCCGGACTGCAGGGGCAGGGCGCCGGCGCGGCGGGAAGCGTGAGAAGAACCGTCTGCAACAAAACGGCCCGGGGACAAGGCCTCGGGCCGGGGGGGGGCAGGGGCGGCCACTAGAATCCGCCTTCTGCAAAGTGGGCTGGAGTATAGCGGCGCACGCTGCGCCCACATCCTTGAAAACCCTTATGACTGATTCTGCTCAAACACAGGCCCTGCCGCTGACGGAAAGCGTGCAGCGCGCGATGGACATCTCCCTGCGCGGCGTCGAGGAACTGCTGCCCCAGGCCGACTGGCAAAAGAAATTGGCCAAGTCCGAAGCCACCGGCAAGCCGCTGCGCATCAAGCTCGGCCTGGACCCGACGGCGCCCGACATCCACTTGGGCCACACCGTGGTGCTCAACAAGATGCGCCAGCTCCAGGACCTGGGCCACCAGGTCATCTTTTTGATTGGCGACTTCACCAGCCTGATTGGTGACCCATCCGGGCGCAACAGCACCCGCCCCCCGCTGACGCCCGAGCAGATCCAGGCCAACGCCGAGACCTACTACCAGCAGGCCAGCCTGGTGCTGGACCCCGAGCGCACCGAGATTCGTTACAACAGTGAGTGGTGCGAGCCGCTGGGCGCCACCGGCATGATCCAGCTGGCCGCCAAGTACACCGTGGCCCGAATGATGGAGCGCGACGACTTCCACAAGCGCTTTTCCAGCGGCCAGTCGATCAGCGTCCATGAATTCCTGTACCCGCTGATGCAGGGCTACGACTCGGTCGCGCTGCAGTCCGACCTGGAACTGGGCGGCACCGACCAGAAATTCAACCTGCTGATGGGCCGCCACCTGCAGCAGGAATACGGCCAGGAGCCCCAGTGCGTGCTGACCATGCCGCTGCTGGTGGGCCTGGACGGCGTGGACAAGATGTCCAAGTCCAAGCACAACTACATTGGCATCACCGAGCCGGCCAACAGCATGTTCGCCAAGGTGCTGTCGATCTCCGACACGCTGATGTGGGACTGGTACACCCTGCTGTCCTTCCAGAGCCTGGAACAGATCGCCACGCTCAAGGCCGAAGTGGCCGCCGGCCGCAATCCCAAGGACGCCAAGGTGGCGCTGGCCAAGGAAATCACCACGCGCTTTCACAGCGCCGCCGCCGCCGAAGCTGCGGAGCAGGATTTCATCCACCGCAGCAAGGGCGGCGTTCCCGACGAGATTCCCGAGCTGGCGCTGTCTGGCGCGCCGCTGGGCATTGGCGCGCTGCTCAAGCAGGCCAACCTGGCGCCCTCCAGCAGCGAGGCCAACCGCCTGATTGATGGCGGCGGCGTCCGTGTCGATGGCAGCGTGGTCAGCGACAAGGGCCTGAAGCTGGGCGCCGGCACCTATGTGGTGCAGGTCGGCAAGCGCAAGTTCGCACGGGTGACGCTGGCCTGATTAGGCATGAAATTGGCCTCTAGGCCAATGAATACGATCGGTGTTAGCTCTACTTTTAATAGCAATCTGAGGTTCCCATGACCCCTCTCGACATCGTCATCATGGCCGCCGGCAAGGGCACGCGCATGCAAAGCCGCATCCCCAAGGTGCTGCAGCGCCTCGCGGGGCGGCCGCTGCTGGCCCATGTGCTGGACCAGGCCCGGGCGCTGCACGCGCGGCGCGCCGTGGTTATCACCGGCCATGGCGCCGACGCGGTCGAGGCCGTGGTCCCGGGCTGGATGGCGGGCTCGGCCACCGAGCTGCGCTGCGTGCGCCAGGAGCCCCAGCTGGGCACCGGCCATGCTGTGCAGCAGGCCCTGCCGGCGCTGGCGGGCGATGGCACGGTGGTTGTGCTCTCGGGCGATGTGCCGCTGACCCAGGCCGACACCTTGCGCGCGCTGGTCGCCGCCTCCGAAGGCGTGGCCGGCGGTGCGCTGGCGCTGCTGACCGTCAAGCTGCCTGACCCCACCGGCTATGGCCGCATCCTGCGCAACGAGGCGGGTGCGGTGCAGGGCATCGTCGAGCACAAGGACGCGAGCGAGGCGCAGCGCGCCATCACCGAGGTCTATAGCGGCATCCTCGCCGTGCCGGCCGCGCGCCTTGCCCCTTGGCTGGCCGCGCTGCGCAAGGACAACGCCCAGGGCGAGTACTACCTGACCGACATCGTCGCCATGGCCGTGGCCGAGGGCCTGCCGGTGGTGGCCCACTGCATTGCCGACGCGCTGCAGGTCGAGGGCGTGAACAGCCCCGTGCAACTGGCCCGCCTGGAACGCGCCCACCAGCTGCGCCAGGCGGAGGCCCTGATGGCCCATGGCGTGCGCCTGGCCGACCCCGCCCGCTTCGATCTGCGCGACGACCCACGCACCGGCACCCGCGCCGCGCTGCATTGCGGCCACGATGTGGAGATCGACGTCAACTGCGTCTTTACCGGCCATGTCGAATTGGGCGAGGGCGTGCAGATTGGCGCCAATTGCTGCATTGCCAACGTGCGCATCGCCGACGGCGCGGTCATCCACCCCTACACCCACATTGATGGCGAAAAGGCCGGCGCCACCGTGGGCAAGGGCGCCCTGGTCGGCCCCTTTGCCCGCCTGCGCCCCGGCGCCCAGCTGGGCCGCGAAGTGCATATCGGCAACTTTGTCGAAGTCAAAAACTCCACCCTGGCCGACGGCGCCAAGGCCAACCACCTGGCCTATCTGGGCGACGCCACCGTGGGCGAGCGCGTCAATTACGGCGCGGGCAGCATCACTGCCAACTACGACGGTGCGAACAAGCACCGCACGGTGATCGAGGCCGACGTGCATGTGGGCAGCAACTGCGTGCTGGTGGCTCCGGTGACCATTGGTGCGGGCGGCACCGTGGGCGGTGGCTCCACCATCACCAAGAGCACGCCCCCCGGCGCCTTGAGCGTGGCGCGGGGCAAGCAAGTGATGGTTGAGAACTGGCCGCGGCCCGTCAAGGCGCCCAAGGCCTGAGCTTTCTGACCTCCCTCCTGCGACCATGGACCACCCCCCGCCCACGCCCAACCCGCAGGCTGATGAGGGCTTGACGCCCGACCAGCTGCGCGAGCTCTTGCACGCACGCGACCGCACCCTGGCCGAGCAGACCGCCGCCCACGCGGCGTTCTTGGGTGCCGTGTCGCACGATTTGCGGGCGCCGCTGCGGCATGTCACGTCTTACGGCGCGTTGGTGCGCGAGCTGCTGGAGGGCGCACTGGCGGCCTCCAGCGCCTTGCCTGCTGGCAGCCGCCAGGAGGACCTGCGCGAGGCCCTGGGTTTTCTGGCCACCATGGACCAGTCGGCCCGCCGCATGGGCCAGATGCTGGACGGCCTGCTGGCGCTGGACCGCGCTGCGCGCGCGCCCCTGCAGCTGGCCTGGCAGCCGCTGACCGTGGCGGTGGACCAGGTCCGCACGGCGCTGGAAGCGGAGGCCCCCCCGGCTTCGCCCGATGCGCCGGCGGTGGTTTGGGATGTGTCGCCCGACCTGCCCGCGCTGTGGGCCGATGCGGCGCTGCTGGGCCAGCTGCTGGAGCAACTGCTGGCCAATGCCCTGAAATTCACCCGCACCCAGGACCACCCCCAAATTTGGGTGCTGCCCGAGCGGGCCGAGCCCGGCTGGGCGGCCTTCAGCGTGCGCGACAACGGCGTGGGCTTTGACCCCGCGCGGGCCACCCGCCTGGGTGAGGTCTTCCAGCGCCTGCACCGTGAAGCCGATTTTTCTGGCGTGGGCACCGGCCTGACCCTGTGCCGCCAGATTGCCACCCGCCACGGAGGCCGCTTGGAGATCAGGGCGCAGCCAGGGGCTGGCTGCACCGTGCGTGTGGCTTGGCCCGAGCCGCCCCGAGCCGAGCCCCCACGCCGCGACATTTCGGCGGAATACCGGGCCCGCCCTCCCGGCTCGGACGGGATCAACGCGGGATGATTCGCCCTTAATTCGCTCCTAAATTAAGAGCTAATACCGCTGGTATTCATTGGGCTCAGTGGCAATTTCGTCTCAAACTTGGCCCGTTGGGTGGCGAAGAAAGCCTTCACATTGCGCACGTTCGCATCCTGGGTGAACAGGCGTTGCACCAGGGCCTGGTAGTCGGGCATGGCGCGCAGCTGTAGCACCAGCACAAAGTCTGGGCCGGGAGCCACCCGCCAGCATTGCTGCACCGCGTCTTCGGCCACAGCGCGGGCCTGAAAGGCGTCCAGCCACTCGGCGCCCTGGCGGTCCAGCGTCACCTCCACGATGCAGGCCAGGCCGTGGCCTTGCAGCGCGGCGAGCCTGTCAGGTTGCAGGAGGGCTACCTGCCGCTCGATCAGGCCGGCTTCGCGCAGGCGCTTGACCCGTCGCAGGCAGGTCGGTGGCGAGACCTGTACCTGTGCCGCCAGGGCCTGGTTACTCAGGCTGGCATCGCGCTGCAGCAGGTCCAGCAGCTGCCAGTCGGTGGCATCGAGTGGGATTTGTGTCATTTTTTTAATGTATTTGAACTTTCCTTTCAAATTTGGATGGACTTGAAATTAAAGTTCATTTTTATATCAAAGGAAAAATTTTATTTTTAGCTGCTTTGCCTAGCATCATGGTTTTCCTGGGGGTGCGCTGCGGCTTTCCCCCGTGCAACCCCCTTTGGATGGATCAGGAGTTTTCCCATGTGCGGCATCGTCGGCGCAGTTTCTTCGCGCAACATCGTTCCCCTGCTGGTGCAGGGTTTGCAGCGGCTGGAATACCGGGGCTATGACTCCTGTGGGGTGGCCATCCATGGCGCCAGTCTGGGCGGCGACCCGCAGGGGGGCCTGCGCCGCGCCCGCAGCACGGCCCGCGTGGCCGAATTGCTGGAGCAGGTCGCCCAGGACCAGCTGGAAGGCGCCACTGGCATCGCCCACACCCGCTGGGCCACGCACGGCGCCCCGGCGGTGCACAACGCGCATCCCCACATGAGCCTGGGTCCGCAGGGCGCCGCACTGTCCGAGGAGCGCGGGGTCCATGAACCCCGCGTCGCGCTGGTACACAACGGCATCATCGAAAACCACGAGGCCCTGCGCACGCGCCTGCAGGCCAGCGGCTACCACTTCACCAGCCAGACCGACACCGAGGTCATCGTTCACCTGGTGGACAGCCATTACCAGGGCGATTTGTTCGAGGCCGTGCGCGCCGCGGTGGCCGAGCTGCACGGCGCCTTTGCGATTGCCGTCATCCACAAGGACGAGCCTCACCGCGTGGTCGGCGCCCGGGCCGGCTCGCCGCTGATCTTGGGCGTGGGGGCCGGGGGCAGCGAGCATTTCCTGGCCAGCGACGCGATGGCCCTGGCGGGGGTGACCGATCAAATCGTGTACCTGCAAGAAGGCGACTTGGTGGATTTGCAGCCGGGCCGTTATTGGGTAGTAGGCGCCAACGGCCGCCCGCTGGACCCCGCCCAGCGCCCCGTGCGTACCGTGCACGCCCACAGCGGTGCTGCCGAACTAGGGCCGTATCAGCACTACATGCAAAAGGAAATTTTTGAACAGCCCCGCGCGATTGCTGACACGCTGGAAGGCATTGAGGCCATCGTCCCCGAGCTGTTCGATGGCCTGGGCGCAGACGGCAAACCGGGCACCGCCGCCTGGCGCGTGTTCAAGGAGATCGACCGCATCCTCATCCTGGCCTGTGGGACCAGCTACTACAGCGGCTGCGTCGCGCGCTATTGGCTGGAGGACATCGCCGGCATCCCCACGCAGGTCGAGGTGGCCAGCGAGTACCGCTACCGCACCAGCGTGCCCGATCCGCGCACCCTGGTCGTGGCCATCAGCCAGTCCGGCGAAACGGCGGACACCCTGGCCGCGCTGCGCCACGCCCAGGGCCTGGGCATGCACCACACCCTGGCGCTGTGCAATGTGGCCACCAGCGCCATGGTGCGCGAATGCGAACTGACCTACCTGACCCGCGCCGGCGTGGAAATTGGCGTGGCCAGCACCAAGGCCTTCACCACCCAGCTGGCCGGTCTGTTCCTGCTGACCCTCGCGCTGGCCCAGGCCAAGGGCCGCCTGAGCGAGGCGCAGGAAGCCGCCCACCTGCAGGCCATGCGCCACCTGCCCGTGGCGCTGCAGGCTGTGCTGGCGCTGGAGCCCCAGCTCATCCAGTGGGCCGAAGACTTTGCCCGCAAGGCCAACGCCCTGTTCCTGGGCCGGGGCCCGCACTATCCCATCGCGCTGGAGGGCGCGCTCAAGCTCAAGGAAATCAGCTACATCCACGCCGAGGCCTACCCCGCCGGCGAACTCAAGCATGGCCCCTTGGCGCTGGTGACCAGCGAAATGCCGGTGGTCACCGTCGCCCCCAACGACGCCCTGCTGGAAAAGCTCAAGAGCAACATGCAGGAAGTCCGCGCCCGCGGTGGCGTGCTCTACGTGCTGGCCGATGCCGACACCCGCATCGCCAGCGAAGAGGGCCTGCACGTCATCCGCATGCCCGAGCATTACGGGTCGCTGTCGCCGATCCTGCATGTCGTGCCGCTGCAGTTGCTGGCTTACCACACCGCTTGCGCCCTGGGCACCGACGTGGACAAGCCGCGCAACCTGGCCAAGTCGGTGACGGTGGAGTGAAATTATTTTGAAATCAAAGGCTTATCCAAAAATATCTCGTAAGATATAAAAAAATATCTTAGGAAGCTTATGGCGGATTGGGGCTTTTATGGTCGTGCGGAACCGATGCAGGAGTTGCGTCGGGTCGTGCATGCCGGACGCTGGTTTTTTTGCCGCATTGAAGGGCGTCGGCGCATTGGCAAAACCTCCTTGTTGGGCCAGCTGGCCCACGAAGATGGTTGGGAGGGGCGCTTCGTTTACCTGCAGATTCCTGATTCCGATGAGCGGGATGTGGCCCAAACCTTTCGACGTAGCCTCGCGGACAGTGAAATCCCGCAGGCGCAGGCCTTGGCGGAGGGGGTGTTTGACTTTGCCAGCATGGCACACGCCATCGGGCAGTTGTGCCGTGCCGGCCTGATCGTGGTCCTGGATGAATTCCAGTACTTCACCCGCGACAAACTGCGGCCTTTCAATTCATTTCTGCAAGCCCAGGTCGATGCCATGCGCGGCGCCGGCCTGAAACAGGGCGGGCTTTTTGTGCTGGGCTCACTTCAGTCGGAAATGAACGCCTTGCTGGACGACAAGGCGGCCCCGCTGTATGGACGCATCACCGCACAAATACGCCTGGACCATTGGGACTTTGCCGATTTGATGGATGTATTTCGTCAGCATGTCATTGAAGACCCCCGGCAGTGGCTGACTTTGTGGAGCTTCTTTGAGGGGGTGCCCAAGTTCTACCACGATGCCTATGAACAAGGACTGATGGAGGTGCCCCAGGCCCTCTTCGCCTCAGAACTGCTCACGCGCATGTTCGTGCGCAGTTCCAGTCCGCTGTCGGAAGAGGCAGATACGTGGTTTTTGCGTGAACTGCGGGGGCGGGCTGTGTCAGTGCTGCATTACCTCGCAGACCATGCGGGTTGCAGTCATGGCGACATCGTGGCCGAGTTGAGCGATCCAAACGCGCGCACCCCTCTGGGTACCGACATCACCCGGCTTGTCACCCGTTATCACATGGTGGACAAGTTGCAGCCCATCTTTTCGAACAGCAACAGCCGTAACGCCCGTTACTACATTGCCGACAACTTTCTGCAGGCCTGGCTTGCGGTGGCCAAGCCGGCGCGGGAGGCGGCCCGCCTCAAGCCACTGGAGAAAGCCTTGGCTCCAGCGCTGAGGCGACTGGAAGTGATCGAGGGTTACGCCTTCGAAAAGCTCATCCGGCAATTGCACGCAGAAATGTCCCGCAAGGGCCTGGGAGATTTTGAGCTTTCGGACCTCAAGCTGGGCTACTGGAACCGTCCTCGGGATGTTTCCAAAGCCATCGAGATTGATCTGGTGGCCTTGGACGAGCCCAATCAGCGCATCCGTTTTGGCTCCTGCAAGCGGGACGAGACAGCGCATGACAGTGCCGCACTGGCCAAGTTTGATCAGCATGTCGCCCACTTTTTGGCGGCCAGGGAGCATGCCCATTTGCGGGATTGGGCGCAGGAGAAAGTCCTTTTCTCGCCCGTCTTCACCCCATCGCATCGTGCGGTTCTGCACGGCAAAGGGTACGCCTGCAAGGATTTCAACGATTTTGCAGCGCTGGTCTGATAGGTTGAAACGAGCGGATGATGGAGTGAAGCCATGAAGCAATGGGTGTTATGCCGTTGGTGCTTGGGGGCGGTGGTGTCTTTGACCTTGTCCGGCTGCGCCGTGGTGGCCGTGGCCGATGCGGCGGTGACGGTGGTGGCCACGGGTGTCAAGGTGACGGCCAAGGCGGTGGGGGCGGTGGCCGACATGGTCATCCCGGACGGGGACGACGACCAATAGCCGGGCGTTGGCGGTGTGAGCCGACCAGGTGTCACCCACAGTTGGGCGTTTGCCGCTAGAGTCCCATGGCGCCAGACAGAGGCCGCAGGGGCCTGCGTCGCGTTCCCCCGCATTGGAAGATCCCGCCATGACCACCACCCATTTGTCAGCACTCCACCATCTGGCCCAACTGGAGGATGCGTACCGGCTGTTGGACACCGTGCTGAACCATGTCGAGGCGCACATCTACATGAAGGACGCACAGGGCCGCTACCTCTACGCCAACCGCAATGTGCTGGAGCTCTACCAAACCACCCTGGACCAGCTTCTGGGGCGCCGGGACGTAGAACTGTTTCCTGCCGAGCTGGCCGAGGCCTTGGTGCGTGTTGATGCCCAGGTCTTTGCGACCGGTCAGACCCAGCAAGCGGAAGAAATCCTGGTCGATGGCCAGGGAAAAACGCAGTACTACTGGTCCACCAAGATGCTGCTGCGGCGCCCCGGCCAGCCCGATTGCCTGATCGGCTTCTCGATCAATGTCACCGCCCACAAACAGGCGGAGCTGGCGATGGAGCGCTCCGAGGCCCGGTTTCGGGCCCTGTTTGAGCTCAGCAGTGAAGCCGTCATGTTGGTGTCCCACACCCAGCGGTTTCTGGACGCCAACCCAGCGGCGCTGCAACTCTGTGGCGTCTCCAGCAAGGCCGAACTGTTGACCTTGCAGGTGCGCGACCTCTCGCCCGAGCGCCAGCCTTGCGGGACCCTGTCGGAGCAAATGGCCGATGCGCTGATCGAACACACCCTCACCCAAGGCCACCACCGCTTTGAATGGGTGGTGCAGCGCCGCGACAACGGTGCACACACCCCTGTCGAAGCCATGGTGACCGCTGTGGAGCTGGACGACGGGCCGGCGATGCTCATCGCCCTGCGTGACCTGACCGAGCGCAAGCGCTACGAGGCACAAATTCACCGCTTGGCGTACTACGACGCACTGACCCAGCTGCCCAACCGCCGTTTGCTATATGACCGGCTGACCCAGGCCCTGGCCCTGCACCGGCGTAACCAGCAGCACGGCTGCATCATTTACCTGGATCTGGACAACTTCAAGCCCTTGAACGACCGCCATGGGCATGTTGCCGGCGACCTGCTGTTGCAAGAGGTAGGCCAGCGACTGCAGGCCTGCCTGCGGGGCCAGGACACCGTGGCCCGCCTGGGCGGGGACGAGTTCGTGGTCCTGCTGATCGAGCTGGACCCGGTCTGGGACGTCGCCATGCGGCAGGCCACCCATGTCGCCGAAAAAGTCCTGACCGAGCTGGCAAGGCCTTATGTCCTGACGGTGGAGCCCGGTCCCGGCCAGGGTCCCGCCAAAATCGTTGAGCACCGCTGCACCGCCAGCCTGGGCGTAACGGTGTTTCGCCCCGGTGAGAGCAATGCCGACAACATCCTGCGGCGCGCCGACGATGCGATGTACCGCGCCAAGGCCAAGGGCAGCAACCAGATCCGGTTTGTTGACGAAGGCGCGGTGTAGATCGGGTTCTCCCAATCCCATCCTGGGCCTGGGCTGCTCACAAGCCTTCGAACAGCCCGCCTTCGTTGAGCAGCTCGAAGGCAATCTCGGGGCGCTTTTCCATGCCGCGCTTGATCGCGGCGGGGATGGCCTGGCGGGTTTTGCGGCACAGGCCGCGCTGCTCGTGCACCAGGATGACGATACCCCGCAGCGTGCGCACCTCGTTCGGGCTGGGTTGAATGCTCAGGCGGATGCCCAGCTGGGCGTGCATGCGCGCTTCCAGGTGGCGCAGGTCCTGCAGGCTCTGCAGGTTTTCCAGGCGCTGCAGCAGGCGCTGCTCTTCGCTGCGGGTCAGGCGCAGGATGCGCAAATCCCCCGTGGGGTCTTGGAGTAGGGCGTCGCGATCACACACGCAGCTGCCGGGTGGGCATTCGGTGCGGATGGTGAAAGACGGGGTCATGGGTGGGTGGGCGTCAGCCCTCTTTGCGGAACACTTCGGCGTCCAGCCCCAGGCTTCGCACCGTGGCGGCCGCCTTGTCGGATTGGGCGCGGGTGGCGTAGGGCCCCACGCGCACGCGGTGGCGTTCACCTTTGCGGTTGACCAGGGTCTGGCGGAAGGCGGGCAGCCCGGCCTTGCGCAGGCGATCCACCGTGCGGGTGGCATTGCTTTCGGTCGCAAACAGGCCCACGTTCAGATAAAAGCCTGGGGCAGCGCCCGCCACCACGGTTTTTCCGGGGGGGGGCGGTGTGGTGGGTGTGGCCTTGCGTTCGCGTTCAGGTTTGCGCTCTGCCTTCGCCGGCGGTGGGCTGGGCTTGGACACCGTCGGCATGGGCAGCGGTGCAGGCGGTTTGAGGCTGGGCGCAGGCGCAGACGGTGGTGCGGGGAGCGGGGCAGGCAAGGGTGCTGCAGGTGTCGCTATGGCTGCTACGGGTGCCACAGGCGGCGCAGGCACCTCGTGGGCTAGTGGAATGGGCACGGCTTGCATGGCCTTGGGTGCGGTAGCTGCGGCAATCTTGCCGCTGGCAATCACACTACTGGTCATCGCTCCGCTGGCCACGGGCCCAGCGAGCAGGCTGCTGGTTGGTGGCCCCGAAACGCTGAGCCAGGCAATCAGGCCAACGCCAACCAGCCCCGCCAGGTTGATCCCCAGCAGCGCATGCAGGCGGCGCCGGGTGCCGGCCTGCCGCGTGAGCCAGTCTTGGGCCTCGCGCAGGCTGCGCGTGTGGGTCAAGGCCTGGTCGATCTGCTGGCGCAGCGCCTGGTGCAGCCAGCGGGTGCCCAGCAGCCCCGGCGCGGCAAAGGCGGCCAGCGCCAGGGCGGCCACTACACCCCAGAGCACCGGCGCTGGCCAGCGCAGCCAGCTCCAACCCAGACCCCAGACCAGCACAGCAGCCCCTTCCAGCAGGGCCACATACACCAGTGCCCTGGTCCAGAGCTTGCGCAGCACCAGCCAGTTCAGTGTGGACAGGCTGGCCGCCCAGTTCCAGCCCAGCGGGCGGCGTCCCGACGCATCCATTGCGGCAAAGCGCGGCAGGTAGTGCGCTGCGCCCCAGGGCCCCAGGGCGGCGCGGTAGAGCGCTTCGCGCTCGGCTTCCGGCAAGCTCTGGAGGGACCGTACTGGCGGCGCGACGGGGCGCGGCGGGGTGGCGGAACCGGGGGGCTTGGAGACGGTGGCCATGGCGAGGGCTTCCCTGCGGCTGGAACGGCGGGCAGTCGCTGCAGGCTCAGGGCTTGAGCGGAATCGGCTGCGCCCGGTCCACCGGCACGGCGGTCACGCTGTTTTGGGGCGAGCCATCAATCAGCTTGTCCGAATAGGTCAAATACACCAGCGTGTTGCGGGCCGGGTCCACCATGCGCACCACGCGCAGGCGCTTGAACAGCACCGACATGCGCTCGTGGAACACCTCCTCCTGCTTGGGCAAGGGCTGCTTGAACGCCAGCGGGCCGACCTGGCGGCAGGCAATCGAGGCCTCGGCCCGGTCTTCGGCCAGTCCCAGCGCACCCGAAATTCCGCCGGTCTTGGCGCGGGAGATGTAGCAGGTCACCCCCGCCACGCGCGGATCCTCATAGGCCTCGATCACCACCTTGTGGTTGGGCCCCAGCCACTGGAAGGCGGTACTGACCTCGCCAATCCGTTCTGCCTGGGCCAGCGGCGCCGCAGTCACACCGACCAGCACCAGGCCCCAGCCCACGGCGCGTTGGCGTAGGCGCAGAAGGGTGGACAGGGTGGCGGACGATGAGGGCAGGGCAGGGAGGGGCGTCAGTGGCATGGCGTGGGCGGTGGCAAGTGGTCTCAAACGGCCATCCTATCCGCTCAGGGTGCCCCTTGTCACCCTGGGAGGGGTTTTAAGGTATTTTTGGCTTCCAGCCCTTTAAATACGAGCAGTACTAGCTATTATTTTTGAGTCCCCTGCCGGCCCATTCGGCAGGGGATTTCTTTTTTACGCCTCGCTGCAGCGCTGGTGCAGGTGTTCCAGCGCTTCTTCGACCTGGTCCACCAGCACCAGGCACAGGTCGCCGGGCTGTAGGCGGG
>CAZQXQ010000069.1:0-12955 GCA_964597235.1 uncultured Burkholderiaceae bacterium
ACACCGCCATGGAATACAAGAGCACGGTGCGCAAGCTGCGCGCCATCCGCCCCGATATGGCGATGAGCAGCGACTTCATCGTCGGCTTCCCTGGCGAGACCGAGGAGGACTTCCAGAAAATGATGAAGCTGATCGACGACATCCATTTCGACAACAGCTTCAGCTTCATCTTCAGCCCCCGCCCCGGCACCCCGGCTGCCAGCCTGCACGATGACACCCCGCAAGATGTCAAGCTGCGCCGCCTGCAGCATTTGCAGGCCGTGATCAACGGCAACATCAAAGCCATCAGCGACAGCCGGGTGGGTACGGTGCAGCGCATCCTGGTGGAAGGAACGTCCAAGCGCGACGCCAGCGAGCTGATGGGCCGCACCGAGTGCAACCGTGTCGTGAACTTTGTCGGGCAGCCCCGTCTGATGGGCCAGCTGATCGATGTGCGCATCACCGAGGCCAAGCCCTTCACGCTGCGCGGCGAGGTGCTGACCCAGGACGACGCCGACCTCTGACGGCTGCGACGGTGGCGGTGCCAGACGGCACCACACCGCCCTTCAAAGGCAGACGACGGGCTGTGGCAAGGCGCGTGGCAAGATCGCCGCCTTCCCCAGCAGATCACGGATGCCGTCTGCTGGCACGGGGCGGCTGATGAGGTAGCCCTGGCAGAGGTCGCAGCCGCTTTCGGCCAGCAGGTCGCGCTGGGCCTCGGTTTCAACCCCCTCGGCTGTGACCTTGAGGCCAAGGTTGCGGGCCATGGCCACGATGGTGCGGCAAATGACCGCATCCCCTGGGCTGGACTCCAACGAAGAGACGAATGACCGGTCGATCTTGAGCGTGCTCAGGCGGAACTTGCTGAGGTAGCTCAGGCTGGAATACCCGGTGCCAAAGTCGTCCAGACTCACCTGGATGCCAGCCTCGTGCAGCTGCCGCACCACCGACATGGCGTGTTCGAGCTCGGTCATCATCACGCTCTCGGTCAGCTCGATGTCCAACCACTGCGGGGCCAAACCAGTGCGCGCCAGAATGGCCAGCACCTGGGACACGAACCCCGGTTGCACCAGGTGCGATGCAGAGACATTGATCGCCACCACCACGGGGGGCAAGCCCTCGCTCTGCCAGGCCACCGCCTGGCGACAGGCTTCTTCCAGCACCCACCAGCCCAGGGGCACGATCAGCCCGATGTCCTCGGCTACGGGGATAAATTCCGCCGGGCTGACCCAGCCATGGCCCTCGCGCGACCACCGGAGCAAGGCCTCCACCCCGACCAGGCGGCCAGACTTCATGCAGACCTGCGGCTGGTAGTTCAGCATGAAATGCCGCTGCTCCAGCGCCAGGTGCAGGGCCTGCTCCAGCGCCACCCGGGCTTGCAGCTGGCGATCGAGCTGCTCGTCGAAAAACTGGTGTCCCGCCCGACCCCGCTCCTTGGCCAGGTACATGGCCTGATCGGCGTGCATCAGCAAGACGCTGGGCGTTTGCCCGTCGGCTGGATAAAAGCTCACCCCCATGCTGCAGCTGATACGGGTCTCGCGCGTGCCCAGCGGGATGGGTTGGCGCAGCGCCTCAT
Source organism: uncultured Burkholderiaceae bacterium (assembly GCA_964597235.1). Taxonomy (GTDB): domain Bacteria; phylum Pseudomonadota; class Gammaproteobacteria; order Burkholderiales; family Burkholderiaceae_C; genus CAYZPX01. The sequence goes on from CAZQXQ010000069.1 coordinate 1,556, forward strand.
GAATGCGCTGCAGGCAGGAGGTCACGACCGCCTTGTCCTCGATGCGGGGCAGCACGATCACGAACTCATCGCCCCCAATGCGGGCCACGGTGTCCGATTCACGCACGGCGGTCTGAAGGCGCTGGGCCACGGCGTTGAGCAGGAGATCGCCCTGGTCGTGGCCAAAGGCGTCGTTGACATGCTTGAAACGATCCAGATCCAGGAACACCACCGCAATCTGGCCGCCCTCACGGCGCGCATCGCGCAGGGTGCGCTCCAGCAGCTGCTCCATGAAGATGCGGTTGGGCAGGCCCGTGAGGGCGTCGTGCAAAGCCAGCAGCTCAATGCGCCGCTCGGCCTGTTGGCGTTCGGCAATCTCGCGGTGCAGGCTTTGCACGGTGGTCTGCAATTCTTCGGTGCGCTGCGCGACTTGCTGCTCCAGGCTCGCATGGACCTGGGCCAGGGCGTCCTCGGCCTGCTTGCGCGCCGTGATATCGAGTGTGATCCAGATCGACCCCTTGCTCAGATCGTTGGGATCGACCACCTTGGCCTGCACCTCGCACCACAGCGGCGTGCCGTCGCGCCGCCCGAGGTGCATGACCGCGCTGAAAGACTCGCCACGCAACAGCGGCTCATAGCATTGGTGCCCAGCAGTGCGCCAATCCTCGTCGCTCAGATACCAGGCGCGCGAGGTCTTGCCATCTAGCTCGCCACGGTTGTAACCGAACATTTCCTCGAAACGGCGGTTGCACCGCGTGACCATCCGGTTCTTCAGGAACACCACGCCCACAGGGGCATGCTCAAGGATGAGCGACTGCTCGGCCAGCACCTGGCGCAGCGCGTTTTCGGCCCACACCTTTTCGTCCACATCGTTCATGATCCAGATCGAGCCCCCGTGGGACGAATTCGGATCAATCAGCTTGCCGGTGATTTCGCACCAGAACAGCGAACCATCGCGGCGGCGCATCTGCTGCCGCGTGGTGTAGCTGCCCCCTCGCCTCAGGATCGGATAGGCCGCCTCCCCCAGCGCCAGGTAGATGGCCTCGTTTTCATAGAACTGCTGGCTGCTCAGCCCGATCAGCTCCTCGGGATCGGAATAGCCGTAGATTTCGGCAAAGCACTGGTTGCAGCGCTCGATCCGGCGGTGGCGCATCATGGCAATGCCCACCCCCGCGTGGTCGAAGATGACCTGTTGCTCCTGATTCGTACGAACCATTTCTGTGAGGTAGGGGATCATGCCGTCCGGGCCTTGTCTCTGGTTAGGCGTATCGTTACCGTCTGGCATTATGGTGCAAGGATCGACCCCTTTAGTAAGGAACTGAGGCCCTCCAAGAGACATTCAGACTGGATGGTCGTCCCCCAGCGGATCAGCCACCTGGAAGCGCTGCTGCAACAGGCCCGACGCGGGAATCGGCTCTCCGTTGGAGAGCTGCACACACTGATCCAGGTACCGCTCGGACGGACCGAGCAGGCGGCGGTACAACTCCTTGCACAGGCTGCGTGCTTGGTTGCCTGGCCAGGTGGTGGACAAGAGCACCTCGGGCAGTTGTGGATCGCGGAGCAGGCAGCGGCGGAAATCGTGGATCAACAGGATGCGGGCCAGGCAGGCGCGCTCTGCGTCCACCATTTCGACCGGCTCGCGCCGCAAGGCCTCCAAAATCGGCTGGTACTGGGCGACAAAGCCACTGTAGGCCATCGCCAAACCCTCCAGATTCCAGGCCCGCTGCACCAGGGTGGCATCGTCGGCACAGGGGCTGAGGCGGGGGTTCATAGCAACCAGGGGCATCAGCCGGGGCAGGATCTCGGACAGCCCTTCGGCAGCCAGGGCGTCCAGGACCAGATCCAGATCGGCGCCCGGATGGATGAAAACGCCCGACCCCGTGTCGCCAAAACCCTGCCAGGCCAGCGCCCGGCGCAGGCTGTCCCGCTGGCGCGGCTCCAGATCTCCCACCACCAGCAGCAGGCGCCAACGCCGGTCCCACAAGGGGGCCTCGGCGGCATAAATGTGGCGTGAGGCTTCTTCAAAACGGCGGCGTCCGGAGGCTGTGAGCATGTAGTCCGTGCGCCGGCCGACGGCTTCGGTCTGCAGCCATTCGTCCTTGACCAGACGAAAGACGGTCGTGCGCACCAGCCGCTCGTTGATGTTCAAAGGCTGCAGCAAGCGAATCAGGCTGCCTAGCCAGATCCGGCCACCGCGGGGCAAGAGGGCATCGCCAAACACCGAGGTGATCAGCGAACTGGCCTGGACCCGGCTTTTCTGGCGAAAGTCCTCGATTAAGGCTTCCAAAGCCTGCGGTGCATTGTGTTCATTCATAGGACCTGAAATGGTAGTCATCCTGACAGGACCGCAAGCCACGACCTTGCACCCTGCGGGACAGCAGCTCACAACCCCTTCGATACGCGCACCACCGTGCAGCCTGCCATGATGGGCTCGACCCGCCTGGCGGATTTTCCTTACCTAAATGCTGGGGATTACCCTGATTTTTCACAACAAAAAAGATACAAAAGATCATAAATTGAATCCTTTAGGTATCATTTCAGACCTCAGGCAGCACCTATCGACTGCCGTTGAAGAACCACCTGGAGACACCCAATGCCGCAACGCTGCCGACGCAGCCCGGCCAGCCTCCCCCTGCAGCGGGGGCCCGATGCTGGCTGAATTCCTGCAATTCCTGTTCTCAGGCATCACCGTGGGCGCCACCTATGCGCTCGCGGCCCTGGGGTTCACGCTGATCTACAACGCGAGCCATGTCATCAACTTCGCGCAGGGCGAATTCATCATGCTGGGCGGCATGCTGGCCGTGTTTTTCAGCCAGATGGGGTTGCCCATGCCGCTCGTGCTGCTGCTCGCCATCGCCCTGCCAGCCCTGGTGGGCGTGCTGATGGAGAAGCTCGTCATCGAGCCCGTCAAGGGGGCGGAGACGGTATCGCTGATCATCATCACCATCGGCGCCTCCCTGGTCATCCGGGGCCTGGTCCAGGTCTGGTTGGGCAAGGCGACGCACAGCCTGCCCGCGTTCTCGGGCGACACCCCGCTGACCATCCTGGGCGCCAGCCTGCTGCCCCAGAGCCTGTGGGTGCTGGGCGTGACCAGCCTGGTCGTGGCGGGGCTGTGGTACTTCTTCACCCACACCCTTACCGGCAAGGCCATGCTGGCCACCTCGTTCAACCGCACGGCGGCGGAGCTGGTGGGCATCCACACCAACGGGGTGCTGTTTCTGAGCTTTGCGATGGCGGCCGGCCTGGGCGCGCTGGGCGGCATTCTGCTCACGCCCCTGACCATGACCTCGTACGACGTGGGGATCATGCTGGGCCTCAAGGGCTTTGTGGCGGTGGTGGTGGGCGGTCTGGGCAGCGGCCTGGGCGCCGTGGTAGGCGGCCTGCTCGTGGGCGTGCTCGAAGCCCTGGGCGCGGGCTACATCTCCTCGTCCTATAAGGATGCGATGCCGTTTGCGCTGATCCTGCTGGTGCTGTTCTTCATGCCGCGCGGCCTGTTCGGCGGCAAGTCCACCGAGAGGGTGTGAGCATGTCGCGCAATTCCTCGATTGGACTGGGCCTGCTGGTGGCCGTGTTGCTGGTGCTGCCCTGGGTGCTGCCCAACAGCTACTACCTGGACCTGGCGATCCGTATCGGCATCAACGCCATCATCGTCATCGGACTGAACCTGCTGATCGGCTATGCCGGCCAGATCAGCCTGGGTCATGCAGGCTTTCTGGGCATTGGCGCCTACGCCTCGGCGGTGCTGCCCACGCATTTTGGCTGGCACCCGCTGCTGGCCATGGGCGGTGGCGCAGTGGCCGCAGGGCTGATTGCTGCCCTGGTGGCGCGCCCTATCTTCAAGCTCAAGGGCAACTACCTTGCCATGGCCACGCTCGGCCTGGGCATCATCATCCACATCGCGCTGCGCAACGAGGCGCAATGGACCGGCGGACCCGACGGCATGGCGGTGCCCCCGATGGCGTTGTTCGGTATGGAGCTGAGCAGCGACCGGCAGTGGTACTGGGTGGTCGCCGCGCTGCTGGCCTTCAGCGTCTGGGCCTCGCTGAACCTGATTGATTCGCCGTTTGGCCGTGCGCTGCGCGCGTTGCACGGCTCCGAAGTCGCCTCGCAGGTGGTGGGCGTGAACGTGGTGCGCTACAAGGTGACGATCTTCGTGCTGTCGGCCGTGTTCGCCAGCATCATGGGCAGCATCACCGCGCATTACATGGCCTTCATCACGCCGAATGTGGCGGACTTCTTCCACTCGGTGGAACTGGTCACGATGGTGGTGGTCGGCGGCATGGCCTCGGTGTTCGGCTCCATCGTCGGCGCGGTGCTGCTCACGGCACTGCCCCAGGCGCTGGCCACGTTCGAGGGCTGGGAAACCGTGGTGTTCGGCGCCGTGCTGATGCTGTGCATGGTGTTTTTGCCCAAGGGCCTGGTGCCCACGCTGGCCGCCAAATTCGGCAAGGGAGCGTGAGATGGCCTTGCTTGAAGTTCAAGACCTGTCCATTCATTTCGGCGGCGTCAAGGCGGTGCAAAACGTCTCGTTCCAGATCGATGCCGGCATCGTCTATGCCGTGATCGGCCCCAACGGTGCGGGCAAGACCACGCTGTTCAACCTGATCACCGGGGTGTACCAGCCCACCTCGGGCGCCATCCGCTTCGACGGCGAAGCCATCCAGGGCCAATCGCCCAACCAGCTGGCCGAGCGCGGCATGGCCCGCACCTTCCAGAACCTGCAGATCTGCATGAACATGGGGGCGCTGGAGAACGTGATGGTGGGCGCTCACCTGCGGCTGGACCGCAACCTGTTCAAGGCGGCACTGCGCTGGCCCCGCCTGCGCCAGCACGATCGGGCCTTGCGTGACGAGGCCGCGGCACTGATGGACTTCGTGGGCCTGGGTAAGCACATCCATGCGCGGGCAGACACCATGTCTTACGGCATGCTCAAGCGCCTGGAGATCGCCCGCGCGCTGGCGATGAAGCCGCGCATGATCTTTCTGGACGAGCCGGCGGCGGGCCTCAACCCCAAGGAGACCATCGAGGTCGATGCCCTGGTGCGCAAGGTGGCTGATTCCGGCATCACCGTGGTGCTGGTCGAGCACGACATGAAGATGGTGATGAACCTCTCGGACCGCATCCTGGTGCTGGACTACGGCAAGAAGCTGGCCGAAGGCACGGGGGCCGAGGTCCGCCAGAACCCCGATGTGATCGCCGCCTACCTGGGCACCCACGCCTGACACAACCACGGCGCTGCCCCCCCCACGGTGGGCAGCCCAGCAGAGGAAGACACGCCATGACGACGGAACCCAAGCAGGCATCGGCTCCCGGTGCGCCGCTGCTGCAAGTGCGCGGGCTGGAAAGCAGCTACGGCCGCATCAAGGCCCTCAAGGGGCTGGACCTGGAGATCCACCGCGGGGAAACCGTGGCCCTGGTCGGCGCCAACGGGGCGGGAAAGACCACCTTCCTGCGCACCCTCTCGGGGGTGCAGCCCATGGGCGCGGGGAGCATCCACTTCGACGGCCAGGACATCTCCTCGCTGCGCTCGGACCAGCGCATGCGCCGGGGCATCTGCCAGAGCCCGGAAGGCCGCCAGGTCTTCGGACCGCTGAGCATTGAGGACAACCTGCGGCTGGGCGCCTACACCCGCCCCCGCCACGAGGTACCCGACGACCTGGAGAAGGTCTATGCCCTCTTCCCCATCCTCAAGGAAAAGCGCCAGCTGCCTGCAGGCACCCTGTCGGGCGGACAACAGCAAATGCTGGCGATTGGTCGCGCGCTGATGGGACGGCCCACGCTGCTGCTGCTCGATGAGCCCTCCATGGGGCTTGCCCCCCTGCTGGTGCAGGAGGTGTTCAAGGTCGTCCAGTCGCTCAAGGCCCAGGGCATGACCATCATCCTGGCCGAACAAAACGCCTTCGCCGCGCTGGCCCTGGCGGATCGGGGCTATGTACTTGAAACCGGCGAAATCACCCTCACCGGCAGCGGCCAGGATCTGATTCACAACGAACAGGTCCGCGCCGCCTATCTGGGCATGTAAAGACCCGCCCAAGGTACGCCTTCAGAACCCCTATGACAAGGGTTTCTCCCTAAGCCAAACACGCCTTTAATTGATACACTTTTTAATAAATATCAATTTTTTTGTATTGCTTAATTCCCACCTTTCCTCTGATTCGCCATGCCCCATCCCCTGCTTGAAAAACACCGCGCCACGCTCGACGGCGCCCTGAACGCCATCACCACCCGCGGCTACTGGTCGCCGTACAGCGAAATGCCCAGCCCCAAGGTCTATGGCGAGACAGCAGCAGAAGACGGCAAGCACGCCTATGAAGCCCACCTGGGCCAGAACTTTGAACTGAACCAGCCAGGCCAGACGGGCTGGGGGGGCAATGAGGTGTCACCCTACAGCGGCGCGCTGAATGTGCGCTACCCACTGTGCAGCTACCAAGTCTTGGTGGCCGCGGGCCTGGCGGCCATGCCGGGCTGGCAGGCCGTGGGTGCAGCCGGCCGCACAGGCATCTGCCTGGAAATCCTGGCGCGGCTGAACCGCCAGAGCTTCGAGCTGGGCCATGCCGTCATGCAGACCACCGGCCAGGGATGGATGATGGCCTTCCAGGCCGGTGCACCCCACGCACAAGACCGGGGCCTGGAGGCCGTGGCCTACGCCTGGCGCGAGCAAAGTTTCGTCCCCGGCGAGGCCATCTGGGAAAAGCCCCAGGGCAAAAACCCAGCGCTGATGATGAAGAAGCACTTCGAGGTGGTGGGCCGCGGTGTGGGACTGGTGATCGGGTGCGGCACCTTCCCCACTTGGAACACCTATCCCGGCCTATTCGCCGCGCTGGCCACCGGCAATGCGGTGATCGTCAAGCCCCACAGCAACGCCGTCCTGCCAGCGGCCATCACCGTGCGCACCATCCGCGCCGTGCTGGCCGAAAACGGCATCGACCCCAATCTGGTCACGCTCTGTATCACCGACGAGCGCCACACCACACAGGCCCTGGCCACCCACCCAGACGTGAAATCGGTGGACTTCACCGGCAGCAACGCCTTTGGCCAATGGCTGATCGACCACTGCAAGCAAGCTCAGGTCTATGCCGAACTGGCCGGCGTGAACCACATCGTCATCGACTCGACCGACGCCTACAAGGCCATGCTAGGCAATCTGGCCTTCACCTTGTCGCTGTATTCGGGCCAGATGTGCACCACCACCCAGGCCATCTTGGTGCCCGCCGGCGGCATCGACACCGATGAGGGTCACAAAACCTACGACGAAGTCTGCGCCGATCTGGGCAAGGCCATTGCCCGCTTCCTGTCCAAACCCGAAGTCGCCTGCGCCGTGCTGGGCGCCATCCAGTCAGACGCTACCGCCAACCGCATTGACCAAGCCAACAGCGGGCAACTGGGCACCGTGATTCTGGCCTCGCAACGGCTGGAAAACCCTGAGTTCCCGGTCGCCCAGGTGCGTACGCCCGTGCTGCTGGCCTGCGATTCGGCCGACGAAGCGGCGTACATGGAAGAACGCTTTGGCCCGATCAGTTTTGTCGTGAAGGTGGCCAACACCGCCGCCGGCATTGCCTTGTCTGAACGCATCGTACGCGAGCATGGCGCACTCACGGCCGGGGTGTACTCCACCCGTCCGGAGGTCATCGACGCCATGACCCAGGCCACCTGGCGCGGCAAGGTGGCACTGTCCATCAACCTCACCGGCGGCGTGTTCGTCAACCAGTCCAGCGCCTTCTCCGACTACCACGGCACTGGCGGCAACCCGGCGGCCAATGCGTCCTACTCGGACTCAGCCTTCGTGGCCAACCGCTTCCGCGTCGTGCAGCGTCGCTACCACGTCTGAGCAGGAGCCACCAGCATGACCTACCAGCACCTGGTGTTCGAGGTAAGTGATAGCGGCGTGGCCCGCATCACACTGAACCGGCCGGACAAGATGAACAGCTTCAACGCCGCGATGCACGCTGAGTTGCGCGATGCGCTGGACGCCATCCAGACCGATCCCGCCGTGCGCGTGCTGGTGCTGACGGGCGCGGGCCGGGGCTTCTGCGCCGGCCAGGACCTAGCCGATGAGGAAGTGCGCTTTGTCCCCGGCGAAACGCCCCCGGATCTGGGCGATGTGGTGGAGCGCCACTACAAACCCCTGATCCTGCGCCTGGCCAATCTGCGCGTGCCCACCGTCGCGGCGGTCAACGGCGTGGCGGCGGGGGCCGGTGCCAGCCTGGCGCTGGCGTGCGACATGGTGCTGGCAACCGAATCCGCCGCCTTCCTACTGCCTTTCGCCAAGATCGGGCTGATCCCCGACACCGCCTGCTCCTGGCTGGTGCCGCAGCGCCTGGGCCAGGCCCGTGCGCTGGGCCTGGCGATGACCGGCCAGAAGCTGCCGGCGGCCAAGGCCGCGCAATGGGGCCTGATCTGGGACGCGGTGGCCGACGATGCCTTTGCCGGCGCGGTCGATGCGCTCGCCCAGCAACTGGCCCAGATGCCCACCCGCGCGCTGGTGCGCACCCGCCAGGCCATGCAGGCCGGCCGCACCAATACCCTGGAACAGCAGCTGACGCTCGAAGGCCTGTACATGCGCGAGCTGGGCCGCAGCAGTGACTATGTGGAGGGCGTGGCCGCCTTCCTGGAAAAACGCGCCCCGCGCTTCACCGGAGCCTGACGATGAGCCTGGACACCACCGCCCTGAACCCGCAAGCCCTGGCCGATGCTGCCAGCGAGGCCATGTGGTCGCGCGACCAGGCGGCCCAGGCCCTGGGCATGCAGCGCGTCGCCGTGACCCCCGGCCAGGCCACGCTGCGCATGCCGGTACGCAGCGACATGGTCAATGGCCACCACATCTGCCACGGCGGGATGATCTTTGCGCTGGCCGATACGGCCTTTGCTTACGCCTGCAACAGCTACAACCTGAACACCGTGGCCTCGGCCTGCCACATCGATTTTCTGGCACCGGCGTGCGAAGGCGATGTGCTGGAAGCCGTAGCCACCGAGCGCTCAGCCGCCGGGCGCACCGGGGTCTATGACGTGAGCGTGAACGTGGTGGGCGGCCAGGCGGTGGCGCTGTTTCGGGGCAAGAGCTACCGCATCAAGGGCGAAGTGACCACCAGCTTTGCCTGATTCACCAACGAACCGCATAAAAAAACAGGAGACACCCCATGACCGCCACGCCAGCGTCCGCAGGCGCCCTGGACGCCATCGAAACTGCCAGCCGCGACGAAGTCACTGCGCTGCAGCTGCAGCGCCTGAAATGGTCGCTGCGCCACACTTATGACCACGTGGCGCCCTACCGCGCCAAGTGCGTCGCCAAAGGGGTGCACCCGGACGACCTCAAAACCCTGGCCGACCTGTCCCAATTCCCGTTCATGACGAAGCTGGACCTGCGCGACCATTACCCCTTCGGCCTGTTTGCCGTTCCCCGCGAGAAGGTGGTGCGTCTGCATGCCTCCAGCGGTACCACGGGTAAATCCATCGTGGTGGGCTACACGCAAAAAGACATCACCACCTGGTCCGACCTGATGGCCCGCTCCCTGCGCGCGGCCGGCGTGCGGCCTGGCGACATGGTGCACAACGCCTATGGTTACGGCATGTTCACCGGCGGGCTGGGCGCGCATTACGGCATCGAGCGCCTGGGTTGCACGGCAGTCCCCATGTCCGGCGGCCAGACGGAAAAACAGGTGCAGCAGATCCTGGACTTCCGCCCCGACGCGATCATGGTCACGCCCTCCTATTCGCTGGTGATTGCCGAGGAGTTCGAGCGCCTGGGCATTGCACCCGAGGACATCTCCCTCAAGGTCGGCATCTTCGGCGCCGAGCCCTGGGGCGAGGGCATGCGCGCCGAAATCGAGCGCAAGCTGGGCATCGACGCCATCGACATCTACGGCCTGACCGAGGTGATGGGCCCAGGCGTGGCCTGCGAATGCATCGAGAGCAAGGATGGCCCCGTCATCTGGGAAGACCATTTCTACCCCGAAATCATCGACCCCGACACCGGCGAAGTGCTGCCGGACGGCGAACAGGGCGAGCTGGTGTTCACCTCGCTGAGCAAGGAGGCCTTCCCGGTGATCCGCTACCGCACGCGCGACCTGACGCGCCTGCTGTCGCCCACCTCGCGGGCCTTCCGCCGCATCGGCAAGATCACCGGCCGCTCGGACGACATGCTGATCGTGCGCGGCGTGAACCTGTTCCCCACCCAGGTGGAAGAGCAGATCCTGCGCGACCCGCGCCTGTCGGGCAATTACCAGATCCACCTGACGCGCGACGGGCACCTGGACAACGTGGAAATCCGCTGCGAGCTGCAGCAAAGCGTCAGCGGCCAGCTGAGCGCGGCCGAAGTCCAGCAGCTCACCCGCGAACTGCAGCACCACATCAAGACGATCGTGGGCATTTCCACCCGGGTCCAGGTGTTCGAGGCCAACGCCCTGCCCCGTACCCTGACGGGAAAAGCCCGCCGCGTGTACGACGAGCGCCCCAAACAACTCTGAATAACCACCCATCCCAAGGAGACACCGATGAACTTCCGACTGAAACACCTCGCCGCCGGCGCCGCGCTGGCCCTGGGCACCCTCACCGCCATGGCCAACGAGCCGATCCGCATTGGCGCCGTGCTCTCGGTCACCGGACCCGCCGCCTTCCTGGGCGACCCCGAGCTCAAGACCCTGCAGATGTACGTCGAAGACCTCAACACCAAGGGCGGTGTGCTGGGCCGCAAGCTGGAGCTGGTGCACTACGACGATGGCAGCGACGCCAACAAGGCCAACGGCTTCACCAAGCGCCTGCTGGACAACGACAAGGTGGACGTGATCATCGGCGGCACCACCACGGGCGCCACGATGTCCATGGTGCCGCTGGTCACCAAGGCCGAGGTGCCCTTTATCTCCCTGGCCGGTGCGGTGGTGGTGATTGAGCCCGTGAAGAAATGGGTCTTCAAAACCCCCCACACCGACCGCATGGCCGCCGAGAAGGTCTTTGAAGACATGAAAAAACGCGGCCTCACCAAGGTGGCGCTGCTGTCGGAGACCAGCGGCTTTGGCCAGTCCGGCAAGAAGGAGACCGAGGCCGTGGCCGCCAAATACGGCATCACCCTGGTGGCCAACGAAACCTACGGGCCCAAAGACACCGACATGGGCCCGCAGCTGACCAAGATCAAGAACACTGCCGGCGTGCAGGCCGTGTTCGTCTTCGGCCTGGGGCAAGGCCCGGCCATCGTGACCAAGAACTACCGTCAGCTGGGCGTCACGCTGCCGCTGTACCAATCGCACGGCGTGGCTTCGGACGAGTTCCTGAAGCTGGCCGGCCCCGCCTCCGAAGGGGTGCGCCTGCCCTCCCCCGCCCAGTTGATCCCCGAACAGCTGCCCACCAACGACCCGCAAAAGGCCGTGGTCACCGCCTACGACCAGGCCTACAAGCTGCGCTACAAGACCGAGGTCTCCACCTTTGGTG
>CAZQXQ010000070.1:0-12632 GCA_964597235.1 uncultured Burkholderiaceae bacterium
AGGCCGCCAAGCGCGTGCCCATCATGGCCGGCTGCGGCGCCAACTCCACCGCCGAGGCCATCGAGCTGGCCAAGTTCGCCAAGAAAGTCGGCGCGGACTCCCAGCTGCAGGTGGTGCCCTACTACAACAAGCCCACGCAAGAAGGCCAGTACCAGCACTTCAAGGCGATTGCCGAGGCCGTGGGCGACCTGCCGACCATCCTCTACAACGTGCCCGGCCGCACCGTGGCCGACCTGCAGCACGACACCGTGCTGCGCTTGACCCAGGTGCCCGGCATCATCGGGATCAAGGAAGCCACCGGCAACCTCGAACGCGCCCAGTGGCTGATCCGCGACGTGCCCAAGGGTTTTGGCGTGTATTCGGGCGACGACCCGACCGCCGTCGCGCTGATGCTGTGCGGTGGCCATGGCAACGTGAGCGTCACCGCCAACATCGCCCCGCGCCTGATGCACGAGCTGTGCGCCGCCGCGCTGGCGGGCAATATCCAGCGCGCGATGGAAATCCAGTTCCAGCTGATGCCGGTGCACAAGAACCTGTTTGTCGAAGCCAACCCCATCCCCCTGAAGTGGGCCATGGCCCGCATGGGCCTGTGTGGCGGAACAATGCGCCTGCCGATGACGCCGCTGAGCACCAGCCTGGAAGGCACGGTGGAAGCCTCCCTGCGCGCTTCGGGCTTGCTTTGAAGTCCCTTTTACTGCCCAACCCTCTGAGGAAGTTTGCGTGAAACACACCGCACGATGGGGCCTGCTGGGCCTGAGCTTGGCACTGTCTGCCTGCGCTGCGCTGGAAGGCGACAAAGTCGATTACAAAAGTGCCACCAAGGCACCGACCCTGGAAGTCCCGCCCGACCTCACCCAGCTGGCCAAGGACAGCCGCTACGCAGTGCCGGGGGCCAGCGTATCCGCCAGTGCCTTGCAGGCGACGCCTCGTTCCGGAGCCTCGGCCAGCGAAGCAACGGCCGTCCAGCAACTGGGCGATGTGCGCATCGAGCGCGACGGCGCCCAACGCTGGCTGGTGGTGAACCGCCCGGCAGACGCCCTGTGGGAGCCGGTACGCCAGTTCTGGCTGGACAGTGGCTTCAACCTCGATACCGACCAACGCCAGCTGGGTTTGCTCGAAACCGACTGGGCGGAAAACCGTGCCAAGCTGCCGCAAGACATGATCCGCGCGACGCTGGGCAAGCTGTTTGACAACCTGTATTCCACCGGCGAGCGCGACAAGTTCCGTACCCGGCTGGAGCCCAACGCCAAGGGTGGCACCGACATCTTCATCACCCACCGAGGTATGGCGGAGGTCTATACCAACACCGCCAAGGACAACACGATCTGGCAAGTTCGCCCGAGCGATCCGGAGCTGGAAGCCGAATTCCTGCGCCGCCTGATGGTGAAGCTGGGTATCAGCCAGGAACAATCGAAAGCACTGGCAGCGGTTGCAGCGCAATCCCCTGTCAAAACGGGAACGCGCCTGGTCACGACCGGCAACACCTCCAGCCTACAAATCGACGAAGGCTTTGACCGCGTCTGGCGCCGGGTGGGCTTGGCACTGGATCGCACTGGCTTCACGGTGGAAGACCGCAACCGCAACGAAGGACTGTTCTTTGTGCGCTATGTGGCACCGGAGGCCAGCAAAAAGGAGGCAGGCTTCTTCAGCAAACTGCTGGGCAAAGGCGACTCGGCCCAAGCCCCCCTGAAATACCGCATTGCCGTTCGCAGCGCACAGGGCAGCAGCCAGGTGTTGGTGCTGAACGAAGCGGGCCAGCCCGAATCGTCCGCCAATGCGGAGCGGATTCTGCGCGTCCTGGCCGACGACCTGAGATAAGGTTCACCACACCCATAAAAAAACCCGCCTCGATGAGCGGGTTTTTTTGTGGGGGCTGGCTGGCCTGTCCAAAAGACAGGCCAATCTGCACCAGGAATTACTTGGCTGCAGCGGGAGCAGCAGCGTCGGCAGCAGGAGCTGCGGCAGGTGCAGCTGCGTCAGCTGCGGGGGCAGCGGCAGGAGCAGCGGCGTCAGCAGCAGGAGCAGGTGCGGGCTCAGCAGCAGGAGCGGGAGCAGGTGCTTCCACAGGTGCGGGAGCAGGAGCCGGTGCAGCTTCTTCCTTCTTGCCGCAAGCGGCCAGGGCTGCAGCTGCGATCAGGGAGGCGATAACGATGGAGTGCTTCATGACTATTTTTCCTGGTTGGGGGGGAGATGATGAAAACCACGACAACGCAACACACCGGCCGCATGCGTGACGAATTAAATCCGTTCTGTCATTTTTCAGACAGCTGGAGATTATAGAAACATTTCGTCAATAGTGATTAACACCGATCTATGTACCGTTGGTGCTTTACGACAGCGACTGTCCCGCAGCAGCAACCTCCGTGGCATGCGCCCACCCCGCCTCGCACCAGGAGGCCAGCAGCTCCAACGCGCCTGGGCTGGCCTTGGCCAGATCAGGCGGCGCCAACGAACGCCCATCGGCCAGGCGGCGCATCAAGGCCGCATCGCGCCCGCTGGCGCGGTAGCTTTCACCGTTGATGAACACATGGTGGGCGTCATACAGCATGCGGGTGCGACGGTCCAGGGTGAGCGTAGTACCCGCACCCAGCACCGCAACCTCCAGTGAGGGCTCAAACCAGACATTCGACTTGGGCTCGGACAGCCACTCGCCCAGAGACCGCTCCAGCGCCTGGGGCTCGTGCAGCGCACGCTCCAAGGCCTCGTGGGCAAAGGCTTGCAAGGCCTCGGGAATGGCGCCTGGCTGCTCCACCGCCACTTGTTTGGGGTCCCGGTACAAGGTACGCACCGCGCCAGCCTCGGCATCTTCCGCGTCTTCGGCAAGGCGCGTGAAAAGCCCTTGCACCAAGTCCGATTGGGCCGGTGCCCGAAAGCCCACCGAATAGGTCATGCACTCGCCGCCCTCGGCAATGCCGTCATGGGCATAGCGAGGGGGCAAATAGAGCATGTCGCCCGGTTCCAAGACAAACTCTTCCTCGGGCTCGAAGTGGGCCAGGATCTTGAGCGGTACATCGTCGCGCAAGGCCAGGTCCTTTTGCCGACCAATCCGCCAACGGCGCCGCCCATGGGCCTGCAGCAAGAACACGTCATAGCTGTCGAAATGCGGCCCTACCCCACCGCCGTCAGCGGCATAGCTGATCATCAGATCGTCCAGGCGGGCCTCCGGCACAAAACGAAACTGCTGCAGCAGACCATGGGCAATGTCGGAATGCAGATCCACGCCCTGCACCAGCAAGGTCCAGTCTGGGGTTTGCAAGGCTGGCAGCGCACGGCGCGCAAAGGGACCGTGCTTCATCGACCACTGGCCGTTGATGCATTGGATAAGACGCGACTCCACCTCATCCTGGGCCGCAAGCTCAAACAGTGCGGCCCGAGGGATCGGTGCTTTCGGCAAGGGCATGGCCTGGCGCACCAACAAAGGCTTTTTCTGCCAATGGCGGCGCATGAATTGGTCGGGCGTCAAACCGCCGAGCAAAGAAAGAGGTTGGTGGATGTCCATACAAAAGCCGCTGCACAAGGCCGCGCAAGGTTCAAACGAGCGCGCATTCTGCATGGGATTGGCGGATACCACGTCAACCCGCCCCGCCCCCCTGCGCCAGCGCCGTCTGTACGACCTCGCGGTTCAAGGTGGGCACGAAGGCCTCAATAAAGTCATAGGCATAGCCACGCAGCCAAACGCCCCGGCGCAGGCCCAGGCGGGTGAGGTTGACCTCGAACAGGTGCCGTGCGTCCAGGCTGCGCAGGTGGCGGTCGCGCTCAGGGTCCACGGCAATCGAGGCCAC
Organism: uncultured Burkholderiaceae bacterium; assembly: GCA_964597235.1. GTDB lineage: Bacteria > Pseudomonadota > Gammaproteobacteria > Burkholderiales > Burkholderiaceae_C > CAYZPX01. The sequence continues at coordinate 3,783 of CAZQXQ010000070.1, forward strand.
CACGCCCACGCCCATGCCCAGCTCCACATAGGTCTTGATCACGTCTGCGTCCATGGCAGACAACACGATGTCGGGCGCCAGGCCCTCGCGCGCGAAGGCCTCGTCGATGTGCGCCCGGCCGGTGTAGCCCAGCTCGTAGGTGACGATGGGGTACTGGGCCAGTTGCGCCAAGGTGACCGGCTCGTTCAGCTCCAGCAGCGGGTGCTCCGGCGGGACAACGATGCTGTGCGTCCAGCGGTAGCAAGGCAAGGTCACCAAATCGTCATAGCCAGCCAGGGCTTCGGTGGCTACGCCGATGTCGGCTTCGCCGCTGCGCAGCATCTCGGCCACCTGGCGCGGCGAGCCCTGGTGCAGGTGCAGCGAGACCTGCGGGTACTGCTGGCGAAAGTCGCGCACCACCTGCGGCAGCGCATAACGTGCCTGCGAATGTGTGGCCGCCACCGACAGCTTGCCCTGGGTGCTGGCGGCAAAGTCATGGCCCACGCGGCGCAGGTTGTCGGACTCCAGCAGCATGCGCTCCACAATGGGCAACAGGGTCTCGCCGGGGGCCGTCAGGCCAGTCAGGCGCTTGCCGGCACGCACAAAGATGTCCACGCCCAGCTCCTCCTCGAGCTCCCGAATCTGGCGGCTCACGCCCGGCTGCGAGGTGTGCAGGATGGCCGCCACCTCCGTCAGGTTAAAGCCCCGGCGCACGGTCTCCCGCACCGAACGCAATTGCTGAAAATTCATCGTTCCACCTCGGATGACGCTACGGATTCAATAGCTATTACCGCAGATTCCATATACCTAAAACCCACTTTTCTTATGCAATCCACCACAGGCCCTTACACCGCGAACTGCCAGCGCCCCACCGGCGGCAGCACCTCGCCCGGCCTGAGCGGTGGCTCAGCCAGATCGGCCGGAGGATGGGCCGCAAACTCGCGCAGCACCCGGTCCTTGACGGTGGTGAAGGCCAGCGAAGTGCGGTCACGCGGATGGGACAGCGGCACCGCAATCTCGCGGCGGATGCGCCCCGGGCGGGGCTCCATCACCACCACGCGGTCGCCCAGATACACGGCCTCTTCCACGTCGTGCGTGACCAGCACCATGGTGATGCCCTCGGCCTGCCAGATGCGGCGCAGCTCGTCCTGCAGGTGGGCGCGGGTCATGGCGTCCAGCGCGCCAAAGGGCTCGTCCAGCAACAGGATCTCGGGCCGGTTCACCAGCGCCCGCGCAATTGCCACCCGCTGCGACATGCCGCCCGAGAGCTGGTGCGGGTAGGCCGACTCGAAGCCCTCCAGCCCCACCAGCGCGATGTGCTCGCGCACCGCTTGGCGCTGCTGGCCTTCGGTCAGCTGTGAGTTCAGCAAGCCCAGCGCCACGTTTTTTTCGACCGTGAGCCAGGGGAACAGCCGGTGCTCCTGGAAGACGATGCCCCGGTCCAGCCCTGGGCCCTTGAGCGGCTTGCCACCCAGGGTGATCTCTCCCTGGTAATCGCCCTCCAGCCCGACGATCAATCGCAGCAGGGTGGATTTGCCGCAGCCGCTGGAGCCGACGATGCTCACAAACTCGCCAGGCGCAATGTTCAAGTGAATGTTCTGCAGCACAGGCAGGGTCTGGCCCTTGACTTCGTACTGCTTGTTCAGGCCCCGCAGGACCAAAGGAATGGCGTGTGCCATGGTGTTTCTCCCATCCAATGCGATGTCAGTACTGCGCCAAGGTGCGGTCGCGCCAGGCCAGCAGGCGTTTTTCCAGGGCCGACAGCGTGGCGTTCAGCGCATAGCCGACCAGGCCAATCACCACCACGCCCCACAGCACCAGGTCCATCCAGAAATGCTCGCGGCCGTCGATCAGGGTGTTGCCCAGGCCCTTGCCGGAGGCCAGCAAATACTCGGCGCCCAGCGTGGCCAGCCAGCCGTAGATCAGTGCCAGCTGCACGCCGGTGAAGATCGAGGGCGCCGCCGCCGGCGCAATCACCCGGCGCAGCAGCTGCCAGGGACTGAAGGCATAGACCCGGGCCACTTCGATGTATTCGCGCGGCACACTGCGCAGGCCCTCCAAGGTGTTGAGCACCATCGGAAAGAAGGCCGCCATCGCCACGAAGGCGATCTTGGCCGCGTCGCCCAGGCCAAACCACATGGACAGCATCGGAATCCAGGCGAACAGCGAGATCTGCTTGAGCGTGTGGAAGGTGGGCCCCACCAGCCGCTCCGCCCAGCGCGAGGCCCCCAGCAAGGCGCCCACGGCAAAGCCCAGGCCCCCGCCAATCAGCACGCCCCAGACATTGCGCCACAGGCTGGCGGACAGGGCCGTCCACAATTCACCGCTGACCACCTGCTGCACCCCGCGCTGCCAGACTGCCAATGGCGACACCAGCAAGGGCGTGTTCGCCCAGCCGGACGCCACAGCGGCCCACCAGACGAGCAGCAACACCAGGGGCAGGACCCATCCCCGTAACCGTGGCGGGACACGGTGCGGAATGCTGAAGGCACTTTGCGCTTTTGCCATGGCTCTCTCCTTCACAGGCCGGTCCTGCGCCAACGCAGGAGCCAGGTTTCGATCGCAGCCAGGGCCTTGTCCAGCACCAGGCCGAACACCCCCACGGCGACGACCGCCGCCAGCACCACGTCCAGCTGGAACAGCTGACGGCCATAGACGATCAAGAATCCGATGCCTTCTGAGGAGGCCAGCAACTCCACCACCACCAGTGCCAGCCAGGCGTGGGTCAGGCCAAAGCGCACCCCGTTCCAGATCGGCGCGGTGGCCGCCGGCAGCACCACCTTGCGCAGCAACTGCCAGCGGCTAAAGCCATAGACCCGGGCCACTTCGACAAAACGCTGTGGCACACCCTGGATGCCCTGGCAGGTGTTGATCACCACCGGCACCAGGGTAGCCTTGGCAATCAGCAAGAACTTGAGTTCCTCGTCAATGCCCACCAGCAGCATCAACAGCGGCAGCCAGCCAATCACCGGCACCTGGCTGAAGGCCTTGAACAGCGGAAACACGTAATCCCGCAAGGTGGGCGACAGGCCCATGGCCCCGCCCAGCAGCAGCCCGACGGTGAGTCCAATGCCAAAGCCGGCAAACACCCGAACCAGGCTGATGCCCAGGTGCTCCAGCAGCTCGCCGCTGGCCCAGAGATCGGCCAGGGTGCCAAACACCACCGCCGGCGGGGGCAAGACCTGCTCGGGCACCCAGCCTTGCGAGGCCGACAGCTGCCACAGCGCCAACAGGGTCAGTGGGAACGGCCAGGCCCAGGCGCAAGCGCCCAGTTGGCGCAAAACCCATGCGCCCACGGCACGCAGCCGCGCCGTCAGGGGCTCCCAGCCAGCGGCTGGGGGCGCCTTGCCCGCCGGGGCGGTGGCGAACAGCCCCTGCAAGGAGGCCGTTTCTAAAAGAGAAACCCAGGACATCAGGGCCCCCTTCAGCGCGCGAGCAGCTGGCCATCGGGGCCATAGGCGGGCCAATGGTTTTCCAGCTTCTGGGCTTTGAGCGCCGCCTTCAGGTAGCGGTCATCGAACCAGCCCTTGATCTCTGGCTGGCCACGCACCAGCTTCAAATCCTTGGCGATCCGGGCCGATGCCTGGTAGCTGGACACCAGGAACGGGTCCAGCAGGGGCGACAGGCGCACCTTCAGCGGCTGTCCGGTGAGCTCCTCGCGCCAGACTTTTTCTGGGTACTCGGCCTTGCCCCACAGCGCAAACAGTTCGGCGCGGCGGTTCTCGTCGGTGTAGCGGTGGGCCACCTGCACGATGCGGTTGACCACCCGCTGCACGGCCTCAGGGTGGCGGGCGGCAAAGTCGTCGGTCACCAGCAGCGCGGCGTGGCGGGTGTATTTGTAGGAATCGGCCGCCGCCGACCAGACGATCTTGGCCAGGCCTTTGTCACGCAGGTCAAACAGGCCCACGTAGGAGAAGGCCGCATCCACGTCCTTGTTGACCAGCGCGGTGTTGCCGGCCGCGAAGTCCAGGTTCACGAACTTGACGTCCCGCTCCTGGATGCCTTTGTCCGCCAGGGCGCGCACGGCCGCCAAATGCAGGTTGGTGCCCTTGAACAGGGCCACTTTCTTGCCTTTGATGTCTTCAATGCGCTGGATGGGTGAATCTGGCGGCACCGCCAGGTACAGGCCGGTGCGCACGGCACTGCCCAGAATGATCTTGGTCTTGACCCCACTGGCGCGGTGCACGATGGACGGCAGGTCGCCTTGGTAAGCAAAATCCAGCTGCTTGTTGACCAAGGCCTCGTTGACAGCGGGGCCTGCGCCCTTGAAGAAGACCCATTCGACCTTCACGCCGTCTTTCTTGAATTCATCCTCCAGCACGCCGTCGGTGTAGGTCAGTGCCACGGTGTTGCCACCATGCCGAATCGGGTTGCTCCCCACGCCCGCCGAGGCAATGCCGATGCGGATGGTTTGCAAGGGCTCGGCCGCCTGGACCCAGGACATCCCCCAGGCGGCGGCCGTCAAGGCCAGGATCGCCGCCCGGCGGCTGAGGCCCTGTGTTCTGTGGGTGGTGTGTGATCCGTTGTGCATGAAACGCTCCCTCTTCAAGCCATGAATGAGGAAGCGAATGTAGGAATCCACCGGCGGTTTGCGAAGCGATAAAAACGCATATCGACATGCATAAAAAACGCATCCAGGGCCCGTGTGCTCTGCGGTGTGCGCTAGCATTTTTTTAAAGCATGGATATGCGAAAGCCTTCGTTGGCGGGACGGGCGGGGCTGCCTAAATTGCCAGGTCTCATCCCTACCGCAAGGAGTTTTTTCATGACCCAACGCAAGCTGCGCCTCGGCGCATTCCTGATGGCCACCGGCCACCACATCGCAGCCTGGCGCCATCCCGGTTCGCAATCCGATGCCGGCACCAACATCGACCACTACATCCGGCTCGCCCAAACCGCCGAGCGGGGCCTGTTCGACCAGGTGTTCGTCGCGGACTCCCCCGGCATCGGGTACCAGGGCGGCAAGGAATCGTTCAGCCGCCAGGGCCGGGTGTCGTACTTCGAGCCAGTCACGCTGTGGGCTGCGCTGTCCAGCGTGACCCAACACATCGGTTTTGTGGCCACCGCGTCCACCACTTACGAAGACCCCTATCTGCTGGCACGCAAGTTCGCCTCGCTGGACCACCTCAGCAAGGGCCGCGCCGCCTGGAACGTGGTGACCACCAGCGCCGAGGCCGTGCATGGCAATTTCGGCCTGGACGCCCACCCCGATCCCGCCACCCGCTATGAAAAATCCCACGAATTCGTGGATGTGGTGAAGGGCCTGTGGGACAGCTTCGACGACGACGCTTTCATTCGCGACAAGGCCTCGGGGGTGTATTTCGACCCGGACAAGCTGCACGCCCTAAACCATGTGGGCAAGCACCTGAAGGTCAAGGGCCCGTTGAACATCGGCCGCCCGCCCCAGGGCCACCCGGTGATCGTGCAAGCCGGTTCGTCCGAAGACGGCAAGGAGCTGGCCGCTGCCACCGCCGAGGCCATCTTCACTGCCTGGACCAGTCTGGCCGAAGCCCAGGCCTTCTACCAGGACGTGAAGGGCCGCATGGCCAAGTACGGCCGCCGGCCCGAGCAGCTGCTGGTGCTGCCTGGCATCTCGCCCGTCATTGGCCGCACCGAAGAAGAGGCCCAGGCCAAGTGGGCCGAACTGCAGGCGCTGATTCACCCCTCCGTGGGGTTGGACATCCTGGCGCCCTACTGGCCCGGCGAAGACCTGCGCCGCTGGGACCTGGATGCGCCCCCGCCTTACTACCCGCAGCCCCCCAAGGGCGTGAACAGCCGCGCCCATGTGGTGCTGGAGCTGGCCCGGCGCGAGCGCTACACCGTGCGCCAGCTCTACGAATACCTGGGCGGCGCACGCGGCCACTGGGTGGTCATTGGCACGCCCGAGACGATTGCCGACCGCATGCAGGAATGGTTCGAGAACGGCGCGGCCGATGGCTTCAACGTGATGCCGCCGGTGCTGCCGCAGTCGCTGGACGAATTCGTGGAACTGGTCGTGCCCGAGCTGCAGTGCCGGGGGCTATTCCGCACCGCCTACGAAGGCCGCACCCTGCGCGAAAACCTGGGCCTGGAGCGGCCGCCAAGCCGCTACGCCGTGCCGCTGGCCAAGGCGGCTTGAGCCCTCACCGGGAGCGCCAGGGCGCTCCATGGCGCCCAAAACCTTACAATCAAGCCCAATGTAAGGAGTCGCCATGTCTGAAGCCACCTTGACCAGCAAAGGGCAAATCACCATCCCGGCGGACATCCGCCGGTCCTTGGGCATACATCCGCAAGACCGCATCAGCTTCACTCCGATGCCCGATGGCACCGTGGTGTTGCGGGCCAAGACCCGCGGCCTGCAAGACCTGAAAGGCCTGTTGCACGCTGCGCCGGGCACGCACCTCGCTGTCGAAGACCTGGGGCTGGGTGGCGCTTGATGGCCGCACTGGACACCAACGTTCTGGTCCGCTGGCTGGTGCAGGACGATGCTGCACAGACCGCGGCCGTGACGGCACTGTTCGCCGCCCAGGCGACCGGCCCCATGCGCTGGTTCGTCCCCGTCACGGTCCTGCTGGAACTGGAATGGGTCCTGCGCTCGCGCTACCGCTTTGACAAGACCGCCGTCATCCACGCGCTGGACGCCCTGCTCAGCACCGCTGAACTGGACTTGCAACACGAAGCTACCATCGAACAGGCGCTGTGGCACTACCGCCCCGCCGGAGCGCCCGACTTCGCCGATTGCCTGCACGCCGCGCTGGCCAGCCACCTGGGCCACGGCCCGCTGATCACCCTGGACCAACGAGCCGCCAAGCTGCAAGGCGCGCAGCTGCTGCCGGTCCTGCCTTGAACCACCTTTCCTGCTGTATGACATCCCCCCAATCACTCTCCGCCCTCTCTGACAGCGCCCTCCAATCCCTGGCGGGCACTTCGGTCTTCGGTCGCGGCCAGACCTATGCGCGTGGCGGCGCCATTCAGGACCCGGAACTGTCGCCGCCGAAAGCGGGCGAGCAGGTCGCGCTGTCGGCCGTCGTACAAGGCACCCAGCCCTACCAGACCCGCGTCTGGGTCGATGACAGCCACCGCTTGCATGGGGAATGCGACTGCCCCCATGCGGATGACGGCTATTTCTGCAAGCACCAAGTGGCCCTGGCGCTGACCCTGCGCGGCCTGCTGGGTGGCGACGTCAACGCCTCCGACCCCGAAGCGGCCAAGAAAGTGGCGGCAGCGGCCAAGCGCGCGCAAACCCTGGCGCAAAACCGCGAGGACCTGCGCGCCTTTGTGCGCGAGCAAAGCGCCGAGGTGCTGGCCGAACGCCTTTGGCAATGGGCCAGCGAAGACCGCAACCGCATGGCCGAGCTCAAGGCCTGGGCCGCGCAAACCCGCGCTGGCAGCGACCCCAAAGCGGTCACCCAAGCCATCACCGAGCTGCTGCGCACCCATCGCTCGTACCTGGAATGGCGGGATCTGCGTTCGTACCTCCAGCGGGCCGAGAAGGTGCTGGACCTTCTGCGCCCCTGGCTGGGACAAGACCCGGCCCAGCTGCAAGCGCTGTGCGAGCACGCCCTGCGCTGCCTCTACAAAGTGGCCGAGCGCGCGGACGACGGCGACGGGGAGCTGTGCGGAGTGGCCGAGGAGATCTATGCGCTGCTGCTGCAAGCCTTGCAGGCCTCGCCACCGCCGGCCAGCTGGGCCGATCGCTGGTTGAGCCTGATCCAAGCCGACCCCTGGGGCATGTTCACCGAGACCGAGGCGCTGAAAGCCGCCGGCCCCGCCGTGCAGGCCCGCTATACCGAACGGGCGGCCCAGGCCTGGCAGGACTGGCTCGCGGCGCACCCGCCCGAGCCCGAGAAGACCAGCAAGGCGAGCAAAAAGAGCGCGAGCAAATTGGCGCAGTCCTCCCGATACGCCACCCCGGACTCGGAACGCTGGTCCATTCGCCGCCGCTACCTGAACTGCCTGGAGATGCAAGGCGATGTGCAGGCTGCCATCGACGTGATGCTCCGCCACCAGGCGCACGCCAGCGAGCATGTGGAACTGGTGCACTTTTGCGAAACCCACGGCCGCTACCGCGAGGCCATGCAATACGCCCAGGCGGCGCACAAACGCTATCCCCAAGATAGGAATGTCGAAAAAGCCCTGCTGGGCTGCTACGAGCGCGACGGCTGGGACGAAGAGGCGTTGGCCCTTCGCCGCCGGCATCTCGAAGCCGACCCCAGCGTGGCCAACTACCAGGCCCTCCTGGACGCAGCCCAACGCGCCGGCCAGGACCGGGCAAGGTACCGCGACAGCCTGTTCGCCTGGGCGCGGGAGCAGGAAACATCCCCGTCCTCCTCGTTTGCTTTTCGCCCGCCCTTCGATGGAGACCAAAAACTGCGCAACATCTCGGTCCGCGTGGACTGGCTGCTGGCGGAAGAGCAGCTGGACGAGGTCTTGGCCCTGGTGATGGACCCCGCCCACCGGTGCAAGCCCGAGCAGCTGCTGGCCATCGCCCGTGGCCTGCCTACCACCCACGACGCCGAAGCGGTCACGCTGCTGCAGCGGGTGTTCGAGCACAAGATGCTCACCGCCAAATCGCCCTACGGGGAGACGCTGGCACTGGTCGCACACATCTGCGAACGCATGCCCCCGCAAGGACGCAGCGCCTGGCTGGCCCAACTGCGCACCCAGTACAAGGCCAAGCGCTATTTCATTGCGGGCCTGCCCACCTGAACGGCAGCCTGCTTGCGCGACCCAAAACAAAAAGCCGCTGTGAACAGCGGCTTGGGATCGTTGAGGCTTACACCCGGCGCTTACAGCTTGGCGAGCGACACCTCGGTGGATTTGACCAGCGCCACCACGTCGGAGCCCACGGTCAGGCCCAGGCTGTCCACCGAGCGGGTGGTGATGACCGAGG
>CAZQXQ010000071.1:0-12441 GCA_964597235.1 uncultured Burkholderiaceae bacterium
TGGGTGAAGACATCGTCGGCTACCTGCGCGCTTCGGAAATCTCCCGCGACCGCGTAGAAGACGCACGCAACGTGCTCAAGGAAGGTGACGAAGTCACCGCCGTGGTGGTCAACGTGGATCGCAAGACCCGCAACATCCAGCTGTCGATCAAGGCCAAGGACCAAGCCGACCAGCAGGAAGCCATGGCCAGCCTGAGCCAGCAGTCCTCGCGTGAACACGCCGGCACGACCAGCCTGGGCGCCCTGCTGCGCGCCAAGCTGGACAGCTCCGAGAAGTAAGCACTGCTTCAGCGGTGTACAAGGCGGGCGCTCTCAGGGCGCCCGCCTTTTTTATGGAGACCACGCCATGCCCGAACGCACCCTCACCCGCTCCGACCTGGTCGAAGAACTCGCCGCCCGCTTTGCCCACCTGACCCAGCGCGACGCCGAGCTGGCGGTCAAAACCCTGCTCGACGCGATGGGCGATGCACTGGTGTGCGGCCAGCGCATCGAGGTACGCGGCTTTGGCAGCTTCACAGTCACCCGGCGCCCCCCCCGGCTGGGCCGCAATCCCCGCACCGGTGCTGCCGTGCAGGTTCCAGAAAAGCGTGTGCCGCATTTCAAGCCTGGCAAGGCGCTGCGCGAAGCCGTCGATGGCCGACTGGCCAAGTCGCCACCCACCACAGCTATCAAAAATGAGAGCTAGTACCGCTGGCCCCATATGGCTTGGAGGCCTTTTTGACCCTCAAAACCGCACCCAGCCCTGCTGGCGGCTTGCGGGCTTTTAGAATCTTCCCCAACCCGGGAAGGCCCCCATGAAATACCTCCTGTGGCTGCTCAAGACAGCCATTTTTTTCACCCTTTTTGCCTTTGCGCTGAACAACCAGCAGGACGCCACAGTGCATTTTTTCTTCGGCACCCACTGGCGCGCGCCGCTGGTGCTGATCGTGCTCAGTGCCTTTGCTCTGGGTGTGGCCGTAGGCGTGCTGGGCATGGTGCCGCGCTGGTGGCAGCAACGCAGCGCCGCCAAACGTGCCCAGGCCCCCGACGCCGCCGAAGCCCCCACGGCCACCACGGCAGCCCCTGCTCCTTCCGAACCCTTCCCACCCCATGGAATTTGACCTGAGCTGGATCCTGCTGGGCCTTCCCATCGCCTTTGGGCTGGGTTGGCTGGCCTCGCGGGCCGACCTTGGCCAGCAGCGCGCCGACAGCCGCCGTGCGCCCAAGGCCTATTTCAAGGGCCTGAACTACCTGCTCAACGAGCAGCAGGACCAGGCCATCGACGTCTTCATCGAGGCCGTGCAGAACGACCCCGACACCTCGGAGCTGCACTTCGCGCTGGGCAACCTGTTCCGCCGCCGCGGCGAATACCACCGCGCCGTGCGGGTGCACGAGCACCTGCTGGCGCGCGCCGACCTGAGCCGCACCGACCGGGAACGCGCCCAGCACGCACTAGCGCTGGACTTTCTCAAAGCCGGCTTGCTAGATCGCGCCGAAGACGCGCTGCAGCGGCTGGAAGGCACGCCGTTTGAAGCCCAGGCCCGCCTGGCGCTGCTGGCGATTTACGAACGCTCGCGCGAATGGCCGCAGGCTGCGGCCGTCGCCCGCAAGATGCACGAGGCCGCCCAGGGCGATTTCAGCCAGCGCCAGTCACATTACCTATGCGAACAGGCCCAGGCTTGCCTGACCGAAGGCGATACCGACGGGGCCCTACGCCTGCTGCAGGACGCCATCGCCGCCGCGCCCGAAGCCCCGCGCCCGCGCATCGAACGCGCCCGCCTGCACGCCAAGGCTGGCCACCACCAGGCTGCCCTGGACGACCTGCTGGGCGTGGACCGGTACGCCAGCAGCGCCCTGCCCCTGGCTGCCGCCGCGATGGCCGACAGCGCACTGGCCCTGGGCAAGGGCGCAGCCATCCTGGACCTGCTGAGCAAACGGCATGCCGAACTGCCCTCGCTGGACCTGCTGGAGGCCATCGTCAGCCTGGAGTCCCGCTTGAGCGGCGACGCCGAGGCCGCGCGGCGCTGGTACGTGCGCCACCTGGAGAAAGAACCCTCGCTGGTCGCCGCCAGCCGCTGGCTGGCCCAGGAAAAACTGGAACACGAAGACCTGCATCCGCCGGTGCAACGCGCGCTCGACCATGCCGCCAAGCCCCTGGCCCGCTACCGCTGCGCCGCCTGCGGCTTTGAGGCCCGCCAGCATTTCTGGCAATGCCCCGGCTGCCAGGCCTGGGACAGCTACCCTGCTCGGCGTGTCGAGGAGCTGTAGAAACGTTGTGAGACCGACCGCAGCGCCCCGAGGGTAAGTACCGCAGTCAAAAATAGCGCCATCCGTATGATCGATTTCGGCGCTTTCGCCAATCCGTAAGGAGGTGTTCCCATGCTGAAACGACTGTTTGCATTCTTCGCTTTTTTATACGCTGCTGCCGCGATGGCGGCGGTCGATGTCAACAAGGCCAATGCGGCCGAGCTGGACAGCATCAAGGGCATCGGCCCGGTGATGTCGCAGCGCATCCTGGATGAACGGCAAAAAGCCCCGTTCAAGGACTGGAACGATTTCATGTCCCGCGTCAATGGCGTGGGCCCGGCCACGGCGGCCAAGTTCTCCGAAAGCGGTCTGCGCATCCAGGGCCAGGCCCTGCCCGCCAGCGCCGCCCCCGGCAAGCCCGAACCCAAACCCGCCGCCGACGCCAAGGCCGCAGCCGGCAAGGCCCTGAACGCCGCCACCCCGGCGGTCCCTGCCGTTCCGGCCACTCCCTCTGCCGCCGCTGCGGCCAAGGCCAGCGGTGCCTTGCCTGCCACCCCGGCGGTCCCTGCAGCATCAGGGACCCCTGCCGGCCTGCCACCGCTGCCCGGCCAGAAGAAATAAGTCGCCAGCGTCCCGCACCCCATGGCTTCGCCCCTGTACGCCATCGGCGCGATCTGCCTGGGCGCCAGCCTGGGTGCGCTGGCCCGTTGGCGGCTAGGGCTGTGGCTCAGCCCCGGGGGCTTTCTGCCCTGGGGCACGCTGGCCGCCAACTGGATCGGCGGCTACCTGATTGGCGTGGCGCTGGCCAGCTTCCAGGCGCTGCCACAGCTGGACCCGGTCTGGCGCCTGGCGCTGGTCACTGGGTTCCTAGGGGCCTTGACCACCTTCTCCAGCTTCTCGGGCGAGGTGGTGGACCTGCTGCTGCAGGAGCGCTACGCCCTGGCGCTCGGGCTGGCGGCGCTGCACCTGCTGGGCTCGCTGATCCTCACGGTGCTGGGGCTGCAGACCGTACACTTTTTGATAGCAAGAACCGCTTGATTCCATTGGCTCAGGAGGCAAAAACCATGGATGCGACGACCCAGCTCAACGAAGGCGCCCTGGCCCAGGCCATGGCCGAACTGCTGACCCAAGCCAACAACGGCACCCGCCTGAAGGCCGACGCCCATCGGCTGGCCTTTGCCGACCCTGAATTCCTGTTCCGCCGCGAGACCCGGGGCATCCGCTTTCAACTGGAAATGCTCAAGCCTGACCTTGACCAGGCCGAGCAGGGCATCGACAACACCATCGTCGTCTTTGGCAGCGCCCGCTGCGTGCCCCCGGAAGAAGCCGAGCGCCTGCTGCGCGAGGCCGAAGCCAGCGGAGACGAAACGGCGCTGCGCCACGCCCGCCTGGCGGTGCGCAAGGCACAGTGCTACGAAAAAGCGCGCGCCTTTGCCCGCCTGGTGGCCGCCTACAGCGAATGCCAGCGGCCCAGTGACCGGCTGTACATCTGCACCGGTGGCGGGCCTGGCGTCATGGAAGCCGCCAACCGGGGCGCCCACGAAACCGGCGCGCTGAACGTGGGCCTGAACATCACGCTGCCGCACGAGCAAAGCGGCAACCGCTACATCACGCCCTCGCTGAGCTTCAAGTTCCACTACTTCGCGATGCGCAAGATGCACTTTCTGATGCGCGCCAAGGCCCTGGTGGCCTTCCCCGGTGGCTTTGGCACGCTGGACGAACTGTTCGAGGTGCTGACCCTGGTACAGACCAGCAAGACCCAGCCCATGCCGATCATCCTGATGGGCTCCGATTTCTGGAGCCGGCTGATCAACTTCGAGCTGCTGGTCGAGGAAGGGATGATTTCGCCCAAAGACCTGGACCTGTTCCACCTGGTCGATGAACCAGCTGAGGCCTGGGAGCTGATCCGCGCGTTCTACAAACTCTGAAACCAGCGCCAGGGGGCCTCAGCCAACCAGGCGGTACCAGTCCACGCCCTGCGCGTCGCGCTCCACCACCACCTCGCCGCGCTGGACCAGGTAGTTCAGGCAGGCCAGGCTCTCGCCCGTGGCCAGGCCCAGCAGGCCCACGCTCTCCTGACCAATGGCGCGGGCAAACAGCGCGCCAAACACATCCACGCAGCGGCGCGGCTCCTGCAGGCGCTGGCGCAGGCGATCCAGCGCCCGGTGCTGGCCCTGGCGCAGCTGGGCAATGCGCGTGTGCAGGCCGTAAAAGCACTCGTTGTGCGCCGGCAGCACCAGCACATCGGCCGGCAGACGGGCTTCCAGCGCGTCGAGGGAGGCCAGCCAGTCGCCCATGGGGTCGGCGTCGGGCTCCAGCGGGTGCACCGAGACGTTGGACGAAATCTTGGGCAGCACCTGGTCGCCGGAGATCAAGAGCTTGCGCTCGGCGCAGTACAGGCAGGCGTGCTCGGGCGAATGGCCGCTGCCCATGACCACCTCCCACTCGGTCGCGCCAATCCGGAAGCGCTCGCCGTCCTGCAGGCGGCGATAACTGTCGGGCAGCGGATAGATCTGCTTGCCAAAGTGGCCAAAGCGGGTCTGGTACACCGCAATCGCCGCCTCACCCCAGCCGGCGCGGCGGTAGAAAGCCAGCGCGTCGGCCGGTGCCTCGCGGCCGTTGTCGGCGACCAGGCTGCGGCAGTGCAGGTATTCCAGCCGGCTCATCCACAGGCGCACCCCCATCTGCCGCGTGAGAAACCCGGCCATGCCCACATGGTCGGGGTGCATGTGGGTGACGATGACGCGCTTCAAGGGGCGACGCCCGCCCTCGCGCGCCCACAGCCGCTGCCAGCGGCGGGCGGTGATCGGGTTGCCCACACCGGTGTCCACCAGGGTCCAGCCGTCCCCATCCTCCAGCGCCCAGAGGTTGATGTGGTCCAGCGCATAAGGCAGCGGCATGCGCACCCAATGCACACCGGGCGCCACTTCCAGGCTGCGGCCCGGCAGCGGTGGCGTGAAGGGGTAATCCAGGCGGGCGGCCGGCGGGGTCTCTGGCGTGGTGAGGGAACGGTCCATGGGGCAGCTTTCGGAATCGGTTAGCAGGTTCTAGCGGATCACGCCCGGCTTGGCGAGCGCATGGGCGACTCGACGGGGGCAGATCAATCGGGTGCTTTGGGTGCTGGAGAACCCATTCCCCATGCCACCCGGGCACCGCCCAGCACGCTCCCGCCCACCAGCCAGAACAGCGCCCCAACGCCCAGCAAGGCACCCAGAGAGCCGAACAACATCGGCATCAGCACGCTGGAGGCGTTGATGGTCATCATCCGCAGGCCCAGGGCCTCGCCGTGGCGGTGGTGGGGGGTGAGCTGGTGCAAGAGGCTCATCATCATGGGCTGGACCGAGCCCAGCACAAAGCCTAGCCCCACCGAACACAGGCCCATGGCCCAGGCCGTGGGCATCAGCGGGTACAGGCCAAACAGCACGGCGGTGGTGGCCATGGCACCCGCCACCACCACGCGCTCGCGCAGACGCGCGGCCACAAAAGGCATCAGCACCCGCACCACCGCGGCCGCCACCGCAAAGGCGCCCAGGATGGTGCCAATGGCCGACGCGCTCAGGCCGCGCTCATGCCCCAGCAGCGGCAGCACAAAGGTGTGCACATCCCAGCAGGACGAGAGCAGCCAGTTCACCAGCAGCAGGCGGCGAAAGCCGGGTTCGTTGAGCAAATCCCAGGCGCCGGCCGAACGCGCCCCTTCGGGCTGGGGCGCGGGCGGCAGCTCGATGGTGCCGCGCACGCAGGCCCAGGCCAGCAGCGGCAGCAGCGCCAGCAAGCCAAACGCGGCGCGAAAGCCCTCGGGGCTGGCGGGCGATGGCCCGGCATGGTCGATGAGCAGCCCCGCCGCAAACGGGCCGATGAAGTTGGCCACGGCCGGCCCCAGCGCCAGCCAGCTAAACACCTGTTTGAGCTGGTGCGCATCGTGCGCAGTGCGGCCCGCGTGGCGCTGCAGGGCAATCGCGGCAGCCCCGGCCGAGCCGCCCACCAGCAGCGCTGCCAGGCACAGCACCGGAAAGATCGGCCAGACCACCGCCAGGGCCAAGGCGCCCATGGCCACCGCCACGCTGTAGCCCACCGGCCGCTGGAGCCCATGCCGGTCGGCGAAACGCCCCGCCGGCAACGACAGGAACACGGGCGCCAGCGAAAACAGCGCCAGCAAGATGCCGATCGCCGAGGCGCTCTGCCCCTCGCGCAACGCCAAGAGCGGCGCCGCCATGCGCAGCCCGGTCATGCTGGCATGCAGGCAGACCTGGCTGGCAATCAGCCGAACCAGCATCACATCCATGCCGGCTTTCCGTCGTGAGACCGTTGTTGGCGCGCGCAATCAGTCACTTTTTGATAGCACATACCGCTGGTATCCATTGGCCTGGAGGCCAATCTTGCTTGAAATCGCACCATCGCGCTCAATCGAGCAGCCCCAAGGTCTCGCCCGACGGATTCGCGCTGGCGGGCGCCGGCAGTTCCTGCACATCCCGCAGCTTGCGTTGGATGGCGCGGGTGCGCACGCCCACGTCGTCGAACTTCTTGGCGGCGGCGTCGATGGACTTTTTTGCGGCCTCGACCACCTCGCCGAACTTGCCGAACTCGGTCTTGACCTGGCCCAGCAGGCCCCAGACCTCGGACGAGCGCTTCTCGATCGCCAGGGTCTTGAAGCCCAGCTGCAGGCTGTTGAGCATGGCCGCCAGGTTGGCAGGGCCGCAGACCACCACGCGGGCTTCGTTCTGCAGCGCCTCGACCAGACCGGGGCGGCGCATGACCTCGGCAAACAGGCCCTCGGTGGGCAGGTACAGCACCGCGAAATCGGTGGTGTGCGGCGGCGAGACGTATTTGGCCGCAATCTTCTTGGCCTCGCCCCGGATGGACGTCTCGAAGGCCTGGCCGGCCGACTGGATTTGCGCCTTGTCGCCGCTGTCCTGCGCGTCGTGCAGGCGCTGGTAGTCCTCCACGGGGTATTTGGCGTCGATGGGCAGCCACACCGGTTCGTCGTCGCGCTTGCCAGGCAGGCGGATGGCGAATTCCACCAGCTCGTTGCTGCCGGGCACGGTCTTGACGTTGCGCGCGTACTGCTCGGGCGTGAGCACGTTCTCGATGATGGCGCCCAGCTGCAGCTCGCCCCAGGTGCCGCGCGTCTTCACATTCGTCATCACGCGCTTGAGATCGCCCACGCTGCCGGCCAGGGTCTGCATCTCGCCCAGGCCCTTATGGACTTGCTCCAGCCGGTCGCTGACCAGCTTGAAGGATTCGCCCAGACGCTGCTCCAGCGTGGCGTGCAGTTTTTCATCCACCGTGCGGCGCATGGCTTCCAGCTGGCTGGCGTTGTCCTGCTGGATGGCGGCCAGCCGCTCGTTGAGCGCGGTGCGCAGCTGTTCGGCGTTCTGCTGGCTGCCCTGCACCAGGCCGGCCAGCTGCTGGGTGACCGCGTCCTGCAGCACGGCGAACTGGTTCTTGATTTGGGAGCCGTTGCCTTCGAGCTGGTCTTTGAGTGCCGTGGACATGGCGGTGGACATGGTGCCCAGCTGGCCCTGGATGTCGGCCTTGAGCGAATCCAGCGTGAGCCGGGTGGCCGCCGTCAGCGCCTCGAAACGTTCCTGGATGCGCTGCTCGAACAAGGTGGCGCTCTCGGCCATCGCGGTGCGGGCCTGCACGGTCTCGGCCGCGAGCGAGGCGACGATGGCCTGCTGCTCGGTGCGGCCCTGGCGTGATTCGGCCACGGCCTGCGCCAGCTGGGCATCGACCGCCTGGCGCAGGTTTTCCAGCACGGTGTGGTTGCCCTGGGTGAAACCGCGCAGCTGCTGGGCCAGGCCGTTGAAGGCGCCATCCTGCTTGGCCACGGCCAGCTGGGTGGCCTGGGCGAGTTGCTCCAAGGCTTGCAGGCGTTGCGGCCATTCGGGCGGCAGATCGACACGCGGGCGGCGCAGCAAATGCACGCATTGCAAGACCAGCACCACGCCCAGGATGGACAGGAGAACAATCGTTTCAGCGGTCACAGCACTCACTTTTTAAGAGCTAGAACGGCAGAGCCCACGGGACCTAGCGCCGGATTGGGCATGGATTCACAGGGGTCAAGGCACCCCGCCCGTCAAAGAAGGCGATCAGGTTGTCCGCCGCCAGGTCGGCCATCGCGCGGCGCGTGGGGATCGTGGCGCTGGCGATGTGCGGGGTCAGCACCACATTGGGCACGGTGAGCAGGTCGGGGTGGACCTGGGGCTCGCCCTCGAACACGTCCAGCCCGGCGGCGGCGATGCGGTGCTCGCGCAGGGCCTGGGCCAGCGCGGCGTCGTCGACGATGCCGCCGCGCGCGATGTTGACCAGGGTGGCGGTGGGCTTCATCTGCGCCAGCTCGGCCGCGCCGATGGCGTGGTGCGATTGCGCGGTGTAGGGCAGCACCAGCACCAGGTGGTCGGCCTGGCGCAGCAGGTCTTCCTTGCTGACGTACTGCGCACGGCACTCCATCTCGGTCGCGGCGTCCAGGCGACTGCGGTTGTGGTAGATGACCTTCATGCCAAAGCCATGCGCACCGCGCCGGGCGATGCCCTGGCCGATGCGGCCCATGCCCAGGATGCCCAGGGTGCTGCCATGCACCTCGGCGCCGGCCAGCAGGTCGTAGCGCCACTGGGTCCACTGGCCGGCGCGCAGGTAGCGCTCGCCCTCGGCCATGCGTCGGGCGGTGGCCAGCAGCAGGGCAAAGCCGAAGTCAGCGGTGGTTTCGGTCAGCACGTCCGGCGTGTTGGTGCCCTGCACGCCCGCCGCCGTCATCGCTTCCACGTCAAAGTTGTTGTAGCCCACCGCCATGTTGGCCACCACCTTGAGCTGCGGGCAGGCGGCGAGCAAGGCGGCATCGATGCGCTGGGTGCCGGTGGTCAGGGCACCGTCCATGCCCTGCAGGCGCTGGGCAAACTCCTGCGGGGACCAGATCACATCGGCCTGGTTGTCGGTGACGTCAACGTGCTGCGACAGGCGCGCCACCACCTCGGGGAAGATGGCACGGGCGATCAGGATGCGGGGACGGGTCATGGCGGGCTCCGGTTCGGGTGGTTCCAGCGGGTTCAGGCATCCTCAGAGGACGCTTGGGCAGGCTCCTCGGCCGGGATTTCAAACACCTGGCGCAGGTAGGCCAGGTATTTCTCGTCGTCGCACATGCCCTTGCCGGGGGTGTCCGAAATTTTGGCCACCGGCTGGCCGTTGCAGCGGGTCATCTTGATCACCACCTGCAGCGGCTCGTAGCCCAGGTCGTTGGTCAGGTTGGTGCCCACGCCAAAGGCCAGCTGGCAGCGGCCCTGGAACTGCTGGAACAGCTCGATGGTGCGCGGAATGGTCAGCGCGTCGCTGAAGATCAGGGTCTTGGTCTTGGGGTCCACCCGGTGCTTTTGGTAGTGCGCAATCAGGCGCTCGCCCCAGCTGAAGGGGTCGCCGCTGTCGTGGCGGGCGCCGTCAAACAGCTTGCAGAAATACAGATCAAAGTCCCGCAGGAAGGCGCTGACGCCATAGACATCGGACAGCGCAATGCCCAGGTCGCCCCGGTATTCCTTGGCCCACATCTCGAAGCCATAGACCTGGCTGTCGCGCAGGCGTGGCCCCAGAGCCTGGCAGGCCTGCAAGTATTCGTGCGCCATGGTGCCCAGCGGGGTGATGCCCAGGCTCATCGCCAGCCAGACATTGCTGGTGCCGGCAAACTGGCCCGCGCCAGGGCTGCCATCGGGGCGGCGGTCGCCGGTGCCCAAGCGGGCGCAGAGCACGCGCAGCACCTCCTCGTGCCAGGCGCGGCTAAAGCGGCGGCGGGTGCCGTAGTCGGCAATCTTGAGCGCCTCCAGGCCGGGCGCCTGCAGCTGGCGGATTTTTTCGTCGAGCCGGCGGCGGCCTTCCAGAAAATCGGGCACCTTCTGCGTGTTGCGAAAGTACACCTCGTTGACGATGGCCAGCACCGGAATCTCAAAGAGGATGGTGTGCAGCCAGGGCCCGCGGATGGTGATGTCGATCTCGCCGTTGTCCAGGGGCGTGACCTGGACGTACTTTTCGTTCAACTGAAAGATGCCCAGGAAATCGACAAAGTCGCTCTTGATGAAACGCAGGCCGCGCAGGTAGGCTAGCTCCGCCTCGGTAAACGACAAGCTGCACAGCGCGCGAATCTCGGCACGGATCTCCTCGACATAAGGCGCGAGCGCAATGCCGGGATTGCGGCACTTGAACTTGTATTCGACCTGCGCCCCGGGAAACTGGTGCAGCACCACCTGCATCATGGTGAACTTGTAGAGGTCGGTATCGAGCAGGCTGGTGATGATCATGGCGGGCAAAACAGGTCAGGAATAAACCTGAAGCCTTTTTGGGCTCCAGGCCAATGGAATCAAGCGGTAGTAGCTATTATTTCAGGAGCATTCAACCGCAATCAGGCGGGCATCACCAGGCCCTGCAGCACCTGGCGCAGGGCCTCGGGCACCGGCACGGGGCGGCGGGTGTCGCGGTCCACATAGACATGGACGAAATGGCCGCCCGCGCTGCTCAGCGGCTCACCCTGGGCGAACAGGCCGACCTCGTAGCGCACGCTGGAGCCGCCCAGTCGGGCGACGCGGATGCCGGCCTCGATGGTCTGCGGGAAGGCCAGCGGGGCAAAGTAGTTGCACTGGGTCTCGATCACCAGGCCAATCGTGGCGCCGGCGTGGATGTCCAGAACGCCTTGCTCGATCAGGTAGGCGTTCACGGCCGTGTCGAACCAGCTGTAATAGACGACGTTGTTGACATGGCCATAGACATCGTTGTCCATCCAGCGGGTGGTGATGGGACGGAAGACGCGGTAGGTATCGCGCGGCTGGGGCGCAGGGCGGGCGGGGGCTGGAGCGGTCATGGCCGGGCATTTTGCCAGCGTAGGTGGTACTGCCACGCCACCTGCCAGGTGGTGCGCTGGGCGCGCAGGGTGTCTTGCAAATCGCGCCCATAGCCGCCGCCCATCGCAAAGGCCAGCGGCAGGCGCTGCTGCCAGGCCCAGTCGAAGACGCGGCGGTCGCGGGCCTCCAGGCCGTCGTGGCTCAAGGCCAGCCGACCCAGCCGGTCGCCCACATGCGGATCGGCCCCGGCCAGGTACAGCACAAACTGCGGGCGAAAGCGCTGCGCCAGTTCGTCCAGGGCCTGTTCCAGCGCCAGCAGGTAGGCGTCGTCGTCGCAGCCGTCGGGCAGTTCCACGTCCAGGTCGCTGCGCTCCTTCTGAAACGGAAAATTGCGCGCACCGTGCAGCGACAGGGTGAACACGCTGCCGTCGCCCTCGAACAAACGGGCCGTGCCGTTGCCCTGGTGTACGTCGAGGTCGATCACCGCCACCTGCAGGCGCGGGGCGGCTGGCCCCTGGCCCTGGGCCCATTCGGCCTGCAGCTGCCGCGCGGCGACAGCCAGGTCGTTGAACACGCAAAAGCCGCCGCCCCGGTCGGCATAGGCATGGTGGGTGCCGCCGGCCAGGTTGCCCGCCACGCCAGAACGCAAGGCCGCCTTACAGGCGGCCACCGTGCCGCCGACGGAGCGCCGGGAGCGCTCGGCCATCGCCGGGCTCCACGGAAAGCCGATCTCGCGCAGCGCCGTGGGGCTGAGCAGTCCCTGGTTCACGGCCCGCACGTAGTCGGGTGTGTGCGCCAGGGTGAGTTCGGCCTCGCTCGCGGCGGGGGCCTCGCACCAGGTGAGGTCGGGCAGGTCCTGCTGCAGGTGCTCGCGCAGCATCCGGTACTTGGCCATGGGGAAGCGGTGGCCCTCCGGCAGGGGCAACACGAAGTGGTCGGCGTAATAGGCGTGCATGACGGGATTGTGTCTAAGACCCGAAAAACCAGCCTTGTGAAAAAAATGCTGCAGCGCAACAAAAAAGGCTTGCAATCCCGTTTCTCATGCCTAAAATACGGTCCATGCTGCACTGCAACATCGATTCAGATGGATGTCAGTGCCAACCTTTCCTAACCGAAACCTCTTTCTGGAGCATGAACATGACCCTGACCCCCGAACAACTGATCGCCTCGCACAAAGCCAACCTGGAAACCCTGATGGGCCTGACCACCAAGGCTTTCGAAGGCGTGGAAAAACTGGTCGAGCTGAACATGAGCGCTTCGCGCGCTGCCCTGGCCGACGCCACCAACACCGCCCAAGCCCTGCTCGGCGTGAAAGACGCGCAAGAGCTGATCGCCTTGCAAGCCAGCCTGTTCCAGCCCCTGGCCGAGAAGACCGCTGCCTACAGCCGTCACTTGGTGGA
>CAZQXQ010000072.1:0-12428 GCA_964597235.1 uncultured Burkholderiaceae bacterium
GGTAGGTGACGGCCACGTTGTCCATCTGCGCCACGGGGTACATGACGAAGAAATTGGCCCGCATCGAGCCCCAGTCCACCTGCCGCAGGCTGGTGATGCGTGCCTCGCGCTGCACGCCGCCGATGTCAAAGCGCAGGCGGTCGCCCAGCTGCAGGCCCAGGGTCTTGGCGATGCCCTCCTCCACGCTCAGCGCCTCGGCATCGCCCGGGGCCCAGCGGCCGGCGATGAGGGGGTTGTGCGCCGGAGGCTCCAGCGCGTGCGAGAGGTTGAATTCGCGGTCCACCAGGCGCTTGGCGCGGTCCTCGGCATAGTCGTCAGGGGCCACCGGGCGGCCATTCACCGCCACCAGGCGGCCCCGGATCATGGGGTACCAGTCGTAGCGCTGCACGCCGGCGTCGCGCAGGGTCTGCTGGAAAGCGTCGGCCTGCTCGGGCTGGATGTTGATGACGAAACGGTTGGGCGCATCCGGCGGGGTGGCCCGGCGCCAACTGTCGATCAGGTCGGTGCGCAGCAGCACCAGCAGCACCAGCGCCAGCAGACCCACGGCCAGGCTGCTGACCTGCACCACCGCATAGGCCGGCCGCGCGGAAATCTGCCGCGTGGCCAGCACCAGCCAGCGGGGGGCGGTGGCCTCGTTGACCAGGGCTCGCAAAGCCTTGACCGCCAGCCACGCCATGCCGGCAAACACCAGCACTGCCGCGCCAAAGCCGCCCACGGCGATCAGTCCCAGGGTGCGGTCGCGGCTGACGGCCAGCAGCAGCGCGGCAAAACCGGCCACGCCCAGCGCCAGCACCAGGCCGGACAGGGGCTTGAGCCCGCCCAGCTCCCGGCGCAGCACGCGCAGCGGGGGCACCTGGGCCAGCTGCAGCACGGGTGGCAGGCCAAAAGCGCACATCAGCGTCAGCCCCATCAGCAGGCCAAACGCGGCGGGCCACAGGCTGGGCGCGGGCAAGGCACCTTCGACCAGGCCCGCCAGCAGCCAGACAAAGCCATGGTGCACGCCCCAGCCCAGCGCCACGCCGGCCAGGCTGGCGCCCAGGCCGATCAGCAAAAACTCGGTGGCGTAGGCCGCGGCCATGGTGCGCTGGCGCAAGCCCAGCACGCGCAAGAGCGCCGCGCCGTCCAGGTGGTCCGCCGCAAAGCCCCGGGCGGCCAGCGCCACGGCCACGGCGGACAGCAAGGCCGCCAGCAGCGCGACTAGGCTCAGGAATTTCTCGGCGCGGTCCAAGGTTTGGCGCATTTCAGGGCGACCGCTTTCCAGCGACTCCACCCGCATGCCGTGGATACCGGGGCGCTGCACTTGCGCATGGGCCCATTCGCGGTAGCGGCGCACGGCCTGCGCGTCGTCGCCGGCCACGGCCAGGCGGTGGGTGATGCGGCTGGCGGGTTGGACCAGGCCGGTGGCCTCCAGGTCGGCGGCGTTGAGCATCACGCGCGGCGCAAAGGTCAGAAAACCCGCGCCCCGGTCGGGCTCCAGCACCAGGATGCGGGCGATGCGCAGGCGGGCATCGCCCAGCCACAGCGGGTCGCCCACCGCCAGCCCCAAGGCTTCGAGCAGCGGCGCATCGACCCAGACTTCGCCCGGCGCGGGGATGGCGTCGGTCACCTGGCCAGGCTGACCGGGGGCGCTGGCCACCTGCAGGCGCCCGCGCAGCGGGTAGCCCGGCGCCACGCTTTTCAGGGCCACCAGCTTGCTCGCGCCGCCCTGGGCATCGTCGGCCCGCGCCATGGTCGGAAAGCCTAGCGTGGCCACGGACCGCAGCCCCTCGGCCTGCGCCTTGTCGGCAAAGGCGGCAGGCGCCGGGTTGTCGCTGGCCACGACCACGTCGCCGCCCAGCAATTGCAGGGCATCGCGCTGCAGACCGCCCTGCAGGCGGTCGGCAAAAAAGCCCACGGAACTCAAAGCCGCCACGGCCAACGCCACGGCCACGGCCAAGAGGCGCAGTTCCCCGGCGCGCAGGTCACGCCACAGGGTGCGCCAACCCAAGGTGAAAAACGAAATGTGCATGGAGCGGAACCATAACCGCTGCCCTTATTTCCTGAGATTTCTCACAGGATTGGCCTCTCAAACAGAGCGGTTTTTGCTATTATTTAAGTAGCATATACCGCTCTATTTCATTGGGCTAGAGGCCAATTTTCCCATCTATCCACCCCCATCCCCAGCGCCCCAGGCGCCCGGTCGATCAGGTGTCCTGGCTGACGGTGATCGTGGGGAACTTGGCCGAAAAATCCTTGGACTGCCGCGCGATCTTGGCCGCCACGCTGCGGGCGATCTGTAAATAGCGCTGGGCGATCTCGCCCTGGGGGTCGGCCACCACGCTGGGGGCGCCGCTGTCGGCCTGCTGGCGGATGTGGATGTCGAGCGGCAACGCGCCCAGGTAGTCCATGCCGCCTTCCTGCGCCATGCGCTGGCCACCGCCTTCGCCAAAGATGTGTTCGGCATGGCCACAGTGGCTGCAGATGTGCACCGCCATGTTCTCGACCAGGCCCAGGATGGGTACGCCCACCTTCTGGAACATGGTCACGCCCTTTTTCGCGTCTAGGAGTGCGATGTCCTGCGGGGTGGTGACGATCACGGCACCGGTGATCGGCACGCGCTGGCTCAGCGTAAGCTGGATGTCGCCGGTGCCGGGGGGCATGTCCACGATCAGATAGTCCAGATCCTTCCAGTTGGTCTGGCGCAGCAGTTGCTCCAGCGCCTGGGTGGCCATGGGGCCGCGCCAAATCATGGCCTGCTCGGGCGCGACCAGAAAGCCAATCGACATGACCTGCAGGCCGTGGTTTTCCAGCGGCTCCATGGTCTTGCCGTCGGCGCTCTCGGGCTTGCCGTCGATGCCCAGCATCATGGGCTGGCTGGGGCCGTAGATGTCGGCGTCCAGCACGCCCACGCGGGCGCCCTCGGCCGCCAGCGCCAGCGCCAGGTTGGCGGCGGTGGTGCTCTTGCCCACGCCGCCCTTGCCCGAGGCCACGGCCACGATGTTCTTCACGCCGGGCAGCAGCGCCACGCCCCGCTGCACCGCATGGGCGGCGATCTTGGTGCTGATCTGCACCTGCACGCGGTCCACCCCCGGCACGGTGCGGGCGGCGGCTTCCAGGCGCTCACGCAGGGCGGCTTCCTGGCTGCGGGCGGGGTAGCCCAGTTCCACCTCAAAGGCCACAGCGCCACCATCGATGCGCACATTGCGCAGTGCGCGGGTGCTGACGTAATCCTGCTCGGTGTGGGGGTCGCGCACAGCAGCGAGCGCGGTCAAAAGGGCTTGTTCGGTGACGGCCATGGGGGAGACTCCTCTGATGAGGGCGCGTAGTCTAGCGGCCCCCACAGGCCGTTTTCAGCCTGGCGGAATGCCCTTGGGCGCCTTGGTGGTTTTGACGCTGCGCGTGCGGTTGCGCTCGAAATGCCGGAGCCCCGCATGGGTGGCGATGCCGATCAGCACCATGCCCACCAGCAACGCGCCAAAGGACACGGGCCAGGGGATGCCCTCGGTCATCATCGAGAACTCCGACATCCCCCCAATGCCCGCCAGGATGTTGATCGGGCCAAACACCACGCTGAACACGGTGAGCTGGTTCACCCGCTTGTTCTGGTTGATGTTGATGAAACCGATGGTGGCATCCATCAGGAAGTTGATCTTGTCGAACAAAAACGCCGTGTGGCTGTTCAGCGACTCGATGTTGCGCAGGATCTGCTTGGCATCGTCGAACTGCGTGGGCGTGAGCCGGCGGCTGCGCATCAAAAAGTTGGTGGCGCGCTGCGTGTCCAGGATGTTGCTGCGGATGCGCCCGTTGTGGTCTTCTTCCTCCGCAATCTCGGCCAGGGTGGCGGCGGCTTGCTCGTCGCTGACGGTCTCGTTCAAGACCAGCTTGCCGACCTTGCCCAAGGTGGCATAGATGTTTTCCAGCGAATCGGCAGAAGACTCCACATCGGCCCGGTACAGGTCCAGCAGCACATCCACCGCATCGCTCACATAGCCCGGCTGGGTGCGGGCCAGGCGGCGCTGCAGACGAAACACCGGCAGCTCCTCGTCGCGCAGCGAGAACAAGATGCCCCCATGCAGCACCAACGCCACCGGTACGCTGCGCGCGTCGCCCTGGCGGTCCAGCAAGAAGTTGGCGTGCAGGTAAATCGCGTCGTTTTCTTCGATGTGAAAGCGCGCGCTGACCTCCAGGTCGGTCACGTCCAGCGGGTCGGGCAGGTCCACATTGAAATGCGCGCCAACCAGTGCCCGCTCGGCCTTGCTGGCATGCACCAGGTCCACCCAGATCGGGCGCAGGCCGACCAGGTCTTTCCGGCCGGTGATCGGCACCTCGCGCAGGCGGCCATCGACCAGCTCGAACACGCTGACGCGCCGGCTTTCGATGTCGGGCTCGCGGTCGGGGGCCAGCGCCAGGCGGCGCTCGTCGGAGAGTTCCCACAGCACATCGTTCTGGCGCTCGGCGGGGATTTTTTCCCAGACGGGCTGGGCCTGCTCCAGCGGCAGGGTGTCGAGGATTTCCGCCAGCTCCGCCGGCGACTGCGCCGCGATGGCTGCGCGCAATTCGGTGTCCTGCTGGATGTGCAACAGGCCCTGGGCCACCTCATGCCGCGACAGCTGCTGGTTGCGCACGAGCTGCTCCACCCGTTTGTGTTTGTCGAGCATGGTTTTGAACTTTTCCAGGGACATGGGGAGACACCGATCTCAGGGGCAGGCAGAGGGCCGCAACGGCCGCGATTGTCAGGGCTTTGCGCCCCGGCTGGACCGATGGCGCCCCGCAGAACCCCAGGGCGCGGTAGCCTATGCGCAGAATGTGACACCCACCTGACCGGGGCGCCCCTCAGCCCTGCAACTCCACCCGTGCCGATCCCGGCTGCACGCGACCGATGACGGCGGCTTGCGCAAACCCTTCGCGAGCGAACACCGCCAGCACCTCCTGCACGCTGTCGGGGGCGCAGGCCACCAGCAGCCCGCCGGAGGTCTGGGGGTCGGTCACCAGGTCCTGGGTAGTGGCGGGCAGGCCGGCAGCCAGCGTCACGTCCGCCCCATAACCAGTCCAGTTGCGGCCGCTGGCACCGGTCACAAAGCCTGCAGCCGCCAGTTCGGCCACGCCGGGCAGCAGCGGCACCTGCGTCCAGTCAATCTGCACCGTGAGGCCCGCGCCGCGCGCCAGTTCCAGCGCATGGCCGGCCAGGCCAAAGCCCGTCACGTCGGTGATGGCATGCACGCCCGGCAGCTCCGCCAGCAACGGCCCCGGGGTGTTCAAGCGGGTGGTGGAGGCGATCATTTCGCGGTAATGGGCCTCGGACAGCTGCTCTTTCTTGAGGGCCGCGGAATACACGCCCACCCCCAGCGGCTTGCCCAATACGAGCACATCGCCCGCCAGCGCGCCCGCATTGCGGCGCACGCGCTGGGGGTGCACCAGCCCCATGGCGACCAGGCCGTAGATGGGCTCGACCGAGTCGATGGTGTGGCCCCCCGCAATCGGAATGCCCGCTGCGCGGCACACGTCCTGGCCACCGCGCAGGATGGCGCCAATGACCTCCAGCGGCAGCTGGTTCACCGGCATGGCCACCAGCGCCAGCGCCATGATGGGCCGCCCACCCATGGCGTACACGTCGGACAGCGCGTTGGTCGCGGCGATGCGGCCGAACTCGTACGGGTCGTCCACGATGGGCATGAAGAAATCGGTGGTGGCCACCAGCGCCTGCTGCTCGTTGAGCTGGTAGACGGCGGCATCGTCCGCAGTCTCGATGCCCACCAGCAGCTCGGGCGGCATCACCGCACTGGCGCCGCTTTGCTGCAGGATTTGTGACAGCACGCCGGGCGCGATCTTGCAACCGCAGCCACCGCCGTGCGAGAGCGACGTGAGGCGGGGAGAAGTTGGCCCGGTGGCGAAGGAGGATGGGGTCTGGGTCATGGGCGTACAGGGAAAAGTGACAAGAACGACGGCAGGAATCATCCCAGAAGCCAACGCTGCCGGACCGGGCGCGATGTTCTACAGTGCGGCAGATTCCTCGCTTCACCCTTCGATTGCCCGCACCGTGTCCAACCACCGCCCCATTCACCCCGAAGACCGCCACGCCTTCGACACGATCATCGACGCCCGTTCGCCCGCCGAATTTGCCCTGGACCATCTTCCTGGCGCGATCAACTGCCCCGTGCTCAACGACGAGGAGCGCGCCATCGTGGGCACGATTTACGTGCAACGCAGCGCCTTCGAGGCCAAGCGCGTGGGCGGCGCCATGGTGGCGGCCAACCTGGCGCGGCACCTGCGCGAGCAGTTCGCCGACAAGCCCGCGAACTGGCGCCCCCTGGTGTATTGCTGGCGCGGCGGCATGCGCAGCGGCTCGATGGTGCAGTGGCTGCGCCTGGTGGGCTGGGATGCGCAGTTGCTGGCCGGCGGCTACAAAGCGTTTCGTCGGCATGTGATGGCGCGCATCGACGCGCTGGTGCCGTCGCTGCAACTGCGCGTGCTGGTCGGGGCGACCGGCAGCGCCAAGACCCGGGTGCTGCAAGCGTTGGCCACCCAGGGCGCGCAGGTGCTGGACCTCGAACAGCTCGCCTGCCACAAGGGCTCGCTGCTGGGCGCACTGCCGGGGGTGGCGCAACCCTCGCAAAAGCATTTCGAGACGCAAATCTTCCAGGTGCTGGAAGGCCTGGACCTGACCCGCCCGGTGTATGTCGAAGGCGAAAGCGCCCGCATCGGTCGGGTGGCCCTGCCGCTGCCCCTGGTGCAGCAGTTGAATGCGGGGGCGTGCATCGAGATCGAAGCCCCGCCCGAAGCGCGCCTGGCCTACCTGCTGCGCGACTACGCCTACCTGGGCAACGACCCCGAATCCCTGGCACGGTGCCTGGCACCGCTGACGCCGCTGCACGGCAAAGAAACCGTGCAGCGTTGGCAAGACTGGGCCCGCGCTGGCGAACTCCCGCTGCTGTTCGAGGCGCTGATGCGCCTGCACTACGACCCGCACTACGGCCGTTCGCAGGCCAGACATTTCGAGTGCTGGGAACAGCGCCAGCGCGTGTCGGCGCCGGACCTGTCGCCCGAAGGCATCGGCGCCTTGGCCCGGACCGTGCTGGCCCTGGGCTGATTGCGCTTTTCACCACCGGTCCCGTGCCATGCCCCCGCGCCCAACCCCACCTGCCCCCCGCACCGGCCTGCTGCTGACGGGCGGCGGCGCGCGCGCCGCCTACCAGGTGGGCGTGCTCGAAGCCATTGCCGAGCTGCGCCGCGCCTGCGGGCAGCAGCACGGCGCCAACCCCTTTCCCATCATCACCGGCACCTCAGCCGGAGCGATCAATGCGGCCGCGCTGGCCTGCCATGCCGGGGAATTCGACCGGGCGGTGCGGCGCGTGGCCCGGGTGTGGCGCAATTTCCGGGCGCAGCAGGTGTACCGGGCCGACTACCTGGGCGTGATGCAGACCGGTGCACGCTGGCTGACCCTGCTGTCGCTGGGCTGGGCCCTCGCGCGCTGGGGACGGATGCGGCCGCAGTCACTGCTGGACAACAGCCCGTTGGCCGCGCTGCTGCAGCGCCTGGTACCGCTGGAGCAGCTACCCAGCCTGATCGAGGCCGGCCACCTGCATGCGCTGGCCATCACGGCATCGAGCTACAGCTCGGGCGAGCACCTGACATTTTTCGAGACGGGGGACACGCTGCAACCCTGGGTACGCTCCCAGCGCAAGGCGGCCAGGGGGCCCATCACGCACGAGCACCTGCTGGCCTCCTCGGCGATTCCCTTCGTGTTTCCGGCGCGGGCGCTGCCCGTGGAAGACCGGCGCGAATACTTTGGCGACGGCTCGATGCGCCAGTCGGCCCCGCTGTCGGCCGCCATCCACTTGGGGGCCGACCGCATCCTGGTGATTGGTGCGGGCCGCATGCACGAGCCCCAGGGCGGCTTGCAGAATCCCCGGGCCGATGGCTACCCTTCGCTGGCCCAGATTGCCGGCCATGCGCTGTCGAGCATCTTTCTCGATGCGCTGTCGGTGGACATCGAACGGGCGCGGCGCATCAACCAGACCCTGGCGTTGATCCCGCCTGAAGCCCGTGCCCACAGCCCGCTGCGCCCGGTCGAGCTGATGGTGATTGCCCCTTCGCAGCAGCTGGACGACATCGCCAGCCGGCACCTGGACGACCTGCCCTTCACGGTGCGCACCCTGCTGGGCAGCCTGGGCGTGTCCAAACGCCCGCAAGACGCCAAGAGCGCCGGCCTGGCCAGCTACCTGCTGTTCGAGCGCGGCTACACCCGGGCGCTGATGGCGCTGGGGCGGCGCGATGCGCTGGCGCACCGGGCACAGCTGTGCCACTTTTTCGGCTGGAAAGACCCCGGACTGCTGCCAGAGCGCCCAGGCACCGAGGCCGCCTAAAATCGCGGGCTCTTTTCAGCGCCCTCCTCGACGCCCCCACACGACATGCCCGCCCGCCAACTCTTCGTCACCACCGCCCTGCCCTACGCCAATGGCAACTTTCACATTGGCCACATCATGGAATACATCCAGGCCGACATCTGGGTGCGCACCCAGCGGCTGCTGGGCAACGCGGTGAACTTCGTCGGCGCCGACGACACCCACGGCGCGCCGATCATGATTGCCGCCGAAAAAGCCGGCAAAACGCCGCAGCAATTTGTTGCCGACATCGCCGCCGGCCGCAAGCAGTACCTGGACGGCTTCCATATCCAGTTCGACAACTGGCACAGCACCGACGCCCCCGAAAACCACGCGCTAGCGCAGCAGATTTACCTGGACCTCAAGGCCAACGGCCTGATCGAGACCCGCACCATCGAGCAGTTCTTCGACCCCGAAAAGGGCATGTTTCTGCCCGACCGCTTCATCAAGGGCGAATGCCCCAAGTGCCATGCCAAGGACCAGTACGGCGACAACTGCGAGGTCTGCGGTGCGGTCTATGCCCCTACCGACCTGATCGAGCCCACCTCCGCGCTGTCTGGCGCCAAGCCGGTGCTCAAACACTCTGAGCATTTCTTCTTCAAGCTCTCTGACCCGCGCTGCGTGGCGTTTCTGGAAGACTGGACCCAGGACGGCCGGCTGCAGCCCGAGGTGGCCAACAAGGTCAAGGAATGGTTCAGCGTGCGCACCAACCCGGACGGCACGACCAGCGAAGGCCTGGGCGACTGGGACATCAGCCGCGACGCGCCCTACTTTGGCATCGAGATCCCGGATGCGCCGGGCAAATATTTCTACGTCTGGCTAGACGCCCCCATCGGCTACCTGGCCTCGCTGAAGAACCTGCTGGACCGGCGCGGCGAGGACTTCGACGCCTACCTGGCCAATCCGGCGCTGGAGCAGGTGCATTTCATCGGCAAGGACATCGTCACCTTCCACACCCTGTTCTGGCCCGCCACACTCAAGTTCAGCGGCCGCAAGGTGCCGGACCGGGTCTTTGTGCACGGCTTCCTCACCGTGAACAACGGCGAAAAGATGAGCAAGAGCCGGGGCACCGGCCTGGACCCACTCAAATACCTGGGCCTGGGCATGAACCCCGAGTGGTTGCGCTACTACCTGGCCGCCAAGCTCAGCAGCCGCAACGAAGACATCGACTTCAACGCCGATGACTTTTTGGCCCGCGTCAACAGCGACCTGATCGGCAAGTACGTCAACATCGCCAGCCGCGCCGCCGGCTTCATCACCAAGCGCTTTGGCGGTGCGCTGGGCGAGGTCTCGGCCGACGGCGATGCGCTCTTGGAACACCTGCGCACGCACGCCCCCGCCATCGTCGAGCTGCTGGCCGAACGCGAATACGGCAAGGCACTGCGCGAAACCATGCTGCTGGCCGACCGTGTGAACGAATATGTCGATGCCAACAAGCCCTGGGAGCTGGCCAAGCAAGACGGTATGGAAGGCCGCCTACACGACGTCTGCACCACCTGCATCGAAGCCTTCCGCATCCTGACCATCCTGCTCAAGCCCGTGCTGCCCGGCGTCGCCACCCAGGTCGAGGCCTTCTTGCAGGTCGCGCCCATGGACTTCGCCAGCGCGCAGACGCCCCTGGGCGCCGGCCATGTGATTGGCGCCTACCAGCACCTGATGCAGCGCGTCGATGTCAAGCAGCTTGAAGCCCTTTTTGAGCCTCCAGCCCAGGAAACACCAGCGCAAGCAGCTACTGAAAACGTAGCACCTGGCGGCGAAGAGCTGGCCCCCACCATCTCCATCGACGACTTCGCCAAGATCGACCTGCGCATCGCCCAGATCGTGAACTGCGAACCGGTCGAGGGCTCGACCAAGTTGCTGCGCCTGACGCTGGACGTGGGCGAAGGCCGCCACCGCAATGTGTTTTCCGGCATCGCCAGCGCCTACCAGCCGGCCGACCTGGTCGGCAAGCTGACCGTGATGGTCGCCAACCTGGCGCCGCGCAAGATGAAATTCGGCGTCTCCGAAGGCATGGTGCTGGCCGCCAGCCACGGCGACGAGAAAGCCCATCCCGGCATCTACGTGCTGAACCCCTGGCCCGGCGCGCAGCCCGGCATGCGCGTGCGCTGATCCCCGTTGTTTGTTGTTTCAAGGAGTTGCCATGTCCATCTTTCGCCGCCCCGACTACCAGTCCGACGCCACCCAGTTCCTCAACCAGCTCAAGCAGCAAAAGCCCGAGCTGGACAAGCAGCAGCAGGCCGGCCGCGCCCTGCTGTGGGACAAGCAGGTGGACCGCGAGGTCTGGAGCGAGTACCGCGCCGGCCGCGTACCGCAAAAGCCCTACGTCTATCAGACCAACGCAGATTAAGGATCAAATCGGGCTCTAGCCCTTTATTCATCAGCGGTACTAGCTCTTTTTTCGATAGCAAATGACAAGCGATGCCCCGGTGGTTGCGGTGGACGAACGGGGCAGTCCCGAAGCCATCGACAAGATCGCGCTGGCGCGCCTGTACGGTGAACCGCTGTTTGCGCTGCCGACCGACCTCTACATCCCGCCCGATGCGCTGGAGGTGTTCCTGGAGGCCTTCGAGGGTCCGCTGGATTTGCTGCTGTATTTGATCCGCAAGCAGAACTTCAACATCCTCGATATTCCGATGGTGGAGGTGACGCGGCAGTACCTGGGCTATGTCGATGAGATCCGCAGCCGCAATCTGGAGCTGGCGGCCGAGTACCTGCTGATGGCGGCGATGCTGATCGAGATCAAGTCGCGCATGCTGCTGCCGCCCAAGAAGGTCGAGGAAGGCGAGGAGGCCGAGGACCCGCGCGCCGCGCTGGTGCGCCGCCTGCTGGAATACGAACAGATGAAGCTGGCGGCCCTCGAACTCAACGCCCTGCCCCAGTTTGGCCGGGACGTGGTCAAGGCGCAGATCGCCATCGAGCAAAGCCTGCAGCCGCGCTTTCCCGACGTGGAGGTTTCCGACCTGCAGGCCGCCTGGCGCGACATCCTGCGGCGGGCCAAACTGGTGCAGCACCACAAGATCACCCGCGAGGAGCTGAGCGTGCGCGAGTACATGAGCCAGGTGCTGAAAACCCTGCAAGGCCGGCGCTTTGTGCCCTTCGAGGAGCTGTTCCAGCCGGAAAAAGGCAGCACGGTGCTGGTGGTGACCTTCATCGCACTGCTGGAGCTGGGCAAGGAAACCCTGATCGAGATCACCCAGGCCGAGGCCTTTGCCCCCATTTACGTGCGGCTGGCCTACACGCCGGTGTGAGGACCGGTTTGCAGGCCGATCCGCCACGCTGTTTTCCCGGCTGCGCTACCCTTCGCCCTTTTTTGCCCTATCGCCTTCCCTTTTGGCACCTTTTTCGGCACTTGCACCATGGCCTCTTACGACTTTGACGTCCTCATCATCGGCAGCGGACTGGCCGGGCTGAGCGCTGCCCTGCACCTGGCCGCCACCCACCGGGTGGCACTGCTCACCAAGCGCGCACTGGAAGACGGTGCCAGCGGCTGGGCCCAGGGCGGCATCGCGGCCGTGCTGGCCGAGGGCGACAGCTTCGACGCCCATGTGCAGGACACCCTGGTAGCCGGCGCGGGCCTGTGCGATCTGGCGGCCACGCGCTTTGTCGTCACCCAGGCACCCGAGGCCATCCACTGGCTGGAGCACCTGGGCGTGCCCTTCTCGCGCGAGGACGGCGCCCTGCACCTGACCCGCGAAGGTGGCCACAGCGCCCGCCGCGTGGCCCATGTGACCGACGCCACCGGCGCGGCGGTGCAGCAGACGCTGATCGCCAAGGTGCGCGAAACCGCCAACATCACCCTCTTTGAACAACACACCCTGGTGGACCTGGTCACCGCCCGCAAGCTGGGGCTACCCGGTCCGCAGCGCTGTCTGGGCTTGTACGCGCTGGACGAGGCCCGCGACGAGGTCCACACTTTCCGCGCGCCGCACACCATCCTGGCCACGGGCGGCGCGGGCAAGGTCTATCTCTACACCACCAACCCCGACACCGCCACCGGCGACGGCATTGCCGCGGCCTGGCGCGCGGGCTGCCGCGTGGGCAACCTGGAGTTCATCCAGTTCCACCCCA
>CAZQXQ010000073.1:0-12246 GCA_964597235.1 uncultured Burkholderiaceae bacterium
TCCCGGTGCACATGATCGAGACCATCAACAAGATGAACCGCATCTCGCGCCAGCATCTGCAGGAGTTCGGCTTCGAGCCCGATGCTTCGATCTTGGCGGAAAAGATGGAAATTCCCGAGGACAAGATCCGCAAGATCATGAAGATCGCCAAGGAGCCGATCTCCATGGAAACGCCCATCGGTGATGACGACGACAGCCACCTAGGCGATTTCATCGAGGACGGCGCCAACACCGCCCCCATCGAAGCAGCCATGCAGGCCGGCCTGCGCGACGTGGTCAAGGACATTCTCGATGGCCTGACCCCCCGCGAAGCCAAGGTGCTGCGCATGCGCTTCGGCATCGAGATGACCAGCGATCACACCCTGGAAGAAGTCGGCAAGCAGTTCGATGTGACCCGCGAACGCATCCGCCAGATCGAAGCCAAGGCGCTGCGCAAGCTCAAGCACCCCAGCCGTTCCGACAAGCTCCGTAGTTTTATTGATTCGCTCTGATTTCGGGCTTGGAGGCAAATGCCCATGTCGCAAACGGGTTTCCGGAAGTGGGGGTTCGCCCTCCTGATCCTTGCAGTGGTTCTGGGCATTTACCTTCCCGGGATCCACAATGACTTGTTGTTTGACGACATGCGTCTCAAGGATGGCACCATCTTTGGGCAGCATGGCAGTCTGCTGGCATACAAGCAGCGGATGTTGTCCTACGGCAGTTTCGTCTGGGCAGAGGCCATCTTTGGCGATGGTTGGTGGAAACAGCGGCTGCTCAACCTGCTTCTGCACCTGGGCACCGTCGCTGCGCTGTTCGGACTGACGCGGGAATTGCTGAGCCAGGTGGATTTTCCAGACGATTTCCGGCAGACCGCTCATTTCGAGAGTTCCAAGCGTACCGCCTTGTGGCTGGGCACTGGCATTTTTGCGGTCAACCCGGTCGCGGTATATGCCGTCGGCTACTTGGTGCAGCGCTCCATCGTCATGGCGACCCTGTTCACGGTGTTGGCGTGCTGGGCGTATGTGTTGGCGCTGCGAACACGACAGGTGAAGTGGTATGGCGGCGCCGTGGTGGCCTACCTGCTGGCCGTGCTGTGCAAGGAGCACGCATTTTTCGGCTTGTTGCTGATCGTGCCGCTGTACGTCTATGTGCGTCAGCCATCCCCTCGGGCCTTGCTACGTTTGGGTGCTGCGGCACTGCTCCTCGGCACCGTGGTCTTTGCCGTGCTCTGGTCTATTTATGGCAGCTATGTGGGCACTTTGTTTGATGCACGCTCCAAAGACTACGCGGCCTTGCTGGAAACCATGAGTCCCGGCATCCGTGAGCGCATGTACCCCCTCAGTCTCCTCAATGAGGCCAAGCTGTTCTTCGCCTACGGCTTCCTCTGGCTGATTCCGAATGTTCAGTGGATGGCCATTGACCTTCGTCCGGAATTTCCTCTGTCTTACACCAGCCTGCCGCAGCTGGCTGGAGCGCTTGGATTCATCACACTGCTGCTGGGCTCCATCTGGATGCTGTGCACTCAACGCAGTGTGCTGCGCTTAGTGGGGCTGTGCCTGCTGATTCCACAACTGTTGTTTTTGACGGAGTTCGGCACAGTCTGGGTTCAGGACCCCTTTGTGCTCTACCGTAGCTATCTCTGGGCGATCACCCTGCCTTGTTTGATCGCCTTGGCCTGTGTGGGCTTTCAACCGAAATCGCTCCTTATCCTGGGAGCCATCCTGTTGCTGGGTTTCGGGGGCCTAGCACTGGAACGCAAGCTCAGCCTCCGCGATGGCCTCACGGCCTGGGCCGATGCCGCAGCCAAGATTGATCAACAAGCCCCTCAGAACGCGGTCGGACGCTGGCAAGCTTTTCTGAATCTCGGGGCTTACCACATCGAATCCGGCTCGCTTCAAGAAGCAGAAAAGGCTCTGCGCACCTCGATCAAGATGGGGGAAACCAAGGGCTATGCACTATTCAATCTTGGCCTGGTTGCACAAAAACAGCGCAAGCATGCCGAAGCCCTGACACTCTTTTCCCAATCGGAAGCACAGGGTTTCCAGCCAGCGATTGCGCACTACCACCGGGGTGCTTCGCTATTCGCGCTGCAGCGTTTCTCCGAAGCCTATACCCAACTCAGTGCCGGCATCGACGCAGAGAATTCGGCGGGGGGCAACATTGGTCTGAAGCCAGACGAGTCCTTTGACTTGCGCGCTCTGCGAGGGGAAGCAGCGATTGCATTGAAACAGTACCCGGTGGCTCTCACCGACTTCCAGGCGCTTCTCAAAGTCCAACCCCAATCATCACGGGTTCAGCAAGGACTCGGCATGGCCTTGATCGGACTCGGACAA
Source organism: uncultured Burkholderiaceae bacterium (assembly GCA_964597235.1). GTDB lineage: Bacteria > Pseudomonadota > Gammaproteobacteria > Burkholderiales > Burkholderiaceae_C > CAYZPX01. The sequence goes on from CAZQXQ010000073.1 coordinate 2,313, forward strand.
TCCGAGGCAGCCCTAACGGTCTTTGACCAATTGCTGATCACCCGCCCCACAGCCCAGGCCTGGTATGGCAGAGCTATGGCCAATTTCCACGCCGGACGCAAGACGGAAAGTCTGGCGGATCTTGACCGGGCAATTGCCTTGGAACCTCGGAATGCCGGTTTTGCCCAGATCCGCGCCCAAATCGCGAACAACCAGCTCCAGCGCTAAAGGCACACACGCCATGGGTCTCAGGGTCTTGCATGTCGGGAAATTCTTCCCTCCGGACCACGGCGGGATGGAAACCTTCCTGGCCGATCTTGTGACTGCACAAAAGGCGCAAGGGCTGGAGGTCCATGCCTTGGTGCATGGAACCCCTCAATCGACAGACCCCGACTGGCTGACGCGGGTTCCGGTCCAGGCGCAGTTGATCCATGCCCCCATCGCATTGGGGTTCCCCGTCGCGCTGGCGAAAGCCATTCGTCGGATTCGACCTCAGATCCTGCATTTGCATCTGCCGAACAACTCGGCTTTTTGGGCGTTGACCCTGCCAGAAGCCCGGGCCATTCCCTGGGTTGTGCATTGGCATGCCGATGTGGTGGTCTCCAAAATCCGCAAGGCGGTGGCTATTGCTTACCGTATCTACCGGCCGTTTGAGCAAGCGCTGCTCCAGCACGCCACCCGGATTGTGGCCACATCCCCACCCTACTTGGCAGCGAGTGAACCGCTGCAAGCCTGGCAGACCAAATGCGCAGTCATCCCTCTGGGCTTGTCCGAGATGGCTTGTGAAACAACAAAACTAGGTGCAGCTGTCTCTACCCCTGACTGGACACCTGGTCACCTGCGCCTCCTGTCGATTGGCAGACTGGTGTACTACAAAGGCTTTGAAACCTTGATCCGCACGGTCAACGCTATGCCGGGGGTTCAACTCCTGATTGCCGGTGATGGACCGCTGCTGGACGAATTGAGTGCCTTGATAGCGGCTCTGACCCCAGCAGGGGGCGAGTCCAACGTACGCCTGCTGGGTAGAGTCAGCGACAGCCACAAAAACCGGCTGTTGGAGAGTTGCGACCTCTTTTGTCTAGCCTCTCGTGAACGAACTGAAGCATTTGGCATTGTCTTGCTGGAGGCAATGGCACATGGCAAGCCCTGCATCGTTTCCAAGTTGGAAGGCTCGGGCATGCCCTGGTTAGTGGAAGCCCATGGCGCCGGTTGCACCGTGGAAACGAACGACGTCGCGGCTTGGCGCGCGACCATTGCGGGACTGCAACATGATCCAGACCGTCGCCATGCAATGGGAATCGCGGGTCACACGGCCGTGCACGCCCAATTCACGATTCATCGCTGTGCACAAGAACTTCAAAACCAGTACCGAATCGCACTTCCTCGGCAACACCGCGGCGTAAACCGCGATGACATCCTGATCGTGATTCCCGCCAAAGATGAAGCGAGCACGATTGGGGGAGTCGTGAGCCACCTGCGGGATGCAGGATGGCGGCATGTGCTGGTGATCGATGACCAAAGCACGGACGGTACAGGGTACCTGGCCCGTGCGGCAGGAGCGCAGGTCCTTCGGCCCTGCCTGTCCGTAGGTGCCTGGGGGGGCATCCAGACTGGACTGCGCCATGCGCTTCAGGAGGGCTATCGCGCCGTGATCACGATGGATGCGGATGGTCAACACGAAGTGGCCGAGATCCCGAGCTTGCTGGCAGCGGCAGCCCAGGCCAGCCTGGTGATTGGCGCTTATCCGGAGCGCGCCAGCCCCTTGCGCCAACTGGCTTGGCACTGGTTTCGACACCTGGCGGGATTTGACCTGCGGGATTTAACCTCTGGCTTCAGGCTGTACCAGCGGGACGCCATTGCCGCTCTAGCAGACCGGGAGGCAACCTTGCTGGACTACCAGGATCTAGGCGCCCTGCTGCTGGTACGACGGGCGGGGCTCAAGATCGTGGAAGTCCCTGTGTCGATGCATGTCCGCACCGTGGGCAAGTCCAAAATTTTCAGTTCCTGGTTGAATGTGCTGCGCTATATGGCAGCCACTAGCCTTTTGTGCCTGGCTCGCTGGCGCCGCCAAAACGGGGCGTGACGCCCACCACCGAGCGCCAAATTAGCGATCCATCATCATCCTTCGTGATCGTCACGAAGGAGGAAGGAGCATAAGCGTCAGGGCTTGGCAGCCATCAGCCAGCGGTTCACATCCTGGACATTCCCAGCGCGGTCCTGGCCTGCCAGGGACTGCAGACGTAGGCGTGAGACCAAGTAGAGATAGCGGGCCTGGGCCAAATCGCGCAGCGCCGTGGTCTTTTGGTGTTCGGCGTTCAGCACATCGATGGTGGTGCGATAACCCGCTTCGTAAGAACGTCGGTTGGACTGCACCGACTGCTCCGCTGAACGGACGGCTTGTTCCAGAGCCTTGATGCGCGCGACGCCTTCGGTCATGCCACGGTATTCCTTGCGGACCCGGACAGCCAGATCGCGACGCGTCGCTTCCAGTGCTTCCTCAGCGCGTGTGAACGCCGCCAGCGCCTGTTTCACGGTGGAATTGACGTAACCGCCGCCATACAGGGGAACCGATAACTGAAGGCCCAGGACCTTGTTGTCGTAGCGTGAATTGACTGCGTAAATGCTGTCGCTGTTGGTGCGAGCCCACTGGGCCACTGCATCCAGCGTAGGCAGGTGACCGGCCTTGGCTTTGTCGATTTCCATGCGGGCAGCTTGCTGCTGCGCTTGCAACTGCTGCAGCTCTGGGCTGGCAGCTTCCGCCTTGGCGATCCAGGCGTCCACCGTCGCGGGTGCGGGTGCCTCGGCCTGAAAGTCGCCCGCTGGCAAACCGCTGAGTCCGTCCACCGACTCGCCGACCATCACCTCCAACCGATGGCGGGTGTATTCCCTGTTTTGACGGGCCTCCAGCTCCTGGGCAATGGTCATGTCCAGACGGGCCTGGGCTTCGTCGATGTCGGTGCGGGTGCCAGAGCCGGCATCAAACCCCTTGCGGGCAGCATCCAGTTGCTTAGCGTAGGTAGCTTTTTGCGACAGAACCAGGTTCAGCTGGTCTTCAGCCAGCAAGGCTTCGAAATACGCCTCACCCAGGCGCACCACCAATCCCTGCTCGTCGCGTTCGAGGCTGGCATCGGCCTCCTGGACCTGGGCCTCGGCTTGGCGGACGGCCGCCAATTGATAAGGGCGGTACAAAGGCTGGCGCACGGACAAGGTCTTGTTCCCCGAGAAATAGTTGCTCTCGGTCTTGGTGCCCTGACCCAGCACATTGCGTCCCTCGCTGATCAAGTCGTTGTAATTGCGCCCCACGCTGGCAGACACGTTGGGCCTCAATTGGGCCACCGCCTGGGGCAGGCGTTCGCGTGCAGCATCGGCAGCCGCCCGCGAAGCACGGATTTGCGCATCGTTGCGCACCGCCGCATCGTAGGCTTGTTGCAGGTCTAAGGCAAACGCAGGCATCCACCCGGTGGATGCCACGGCCCACAGCGCCAGGGCCACAGGGGTGCGCGTAGTCTTCATCGTCTTGTTGGTGGGCATGATGTCACTCCTCCTTCATCGCGGCAGAGATCCGCTTGGTCAAGGGGTGCAGCAGATAGGTCAGCATGGAGCGCTCACCGGTCTTGAAGATGACTTCTGCTGGCATGCCTGGTTGTAGCTGGCGCTTGCCCAGGGTCTTGAGGCCCTCGGGGGTCACCTGTACGCGCGCCAGGTAATAGCTGACATTGGTCTGTGGCTCGGTCAACAGATCACCGGACACCGAAACCACCTTGCCATCGACCACCAGCTGGGGCGAATGGGCAAAGGACGAGAAGCGAATATCTACTGGCAAGTCGGCATGCACGCGGTCGATCAAATGCGGCGCCACGCGGGCTTCGAGTAGCAGGGCCTCATTGCCAGGCACGATGTCCATCAGCTTCTGGCCGGGCTGCACGACCCCCCCCACAGTTTGAATCGCCAGGCCCACCACCTGACCGGCAACGGGGGCCTTGATCTCGGTGCGCTGCAGATCGTCGCTCACCGCTTTGAATTTCTGCTCATCCGACAGCACTTCGCGGGTCACATCAGCCAACTGGGTCTCTACCTCGCGGCGGTAGTCCTGCTGGCGCGATATGGCACGCTGGCGCAATTCCCCCATGGTGCGCTGGGCGCGGATCACATTGCCCTGCAAGTCGGCAATCGCAGTCTGGTTGTCGGCGACCATGCGCTCCATCTCCAGCTGGCGGTTGCGCGGGGCGTAGCCGTCACCAACCAAGCTGCGCAACTGGGTCAACTCCTCGGAGAGCAGCTTGGACTGATTGCGGCGCTGGGCCAGCATGCCCTGGTAGGCCTCCAGCAAGCCTTGCTGCCCCTGGATGCTTTCCTCGATGGATTGCAAATCCGATTGCAGCAGACTGCGCCGGGTGTTGAACAGCTGCTCCTGGTTCAGCATCTGCGCCTTGATCAGTGGGTCTGATGCCGCCTTGACCAGGTCGGGATGGAAGCTGACGCGGGACTGCCCCAGCTGCTCGGCCTGCAGGCGCCCTTGCATGGCGCGCAGGGACAGGTAACGCTGACGCACCCCTTCATAGTTGGAGCGGGCAACGGCCTCGTCCAGCTTGATCAGCAGCTGGCCCTCCTGCACCGGATCGCCTTCGCGCACCAGCACCTCCTTGACGATGCCGCCGCTCAAATGCTGCACGGTCTTGCGCTTGGTGTCGATGGCAACCATGCCATGGCCAGGTACGCCTTCGTCCAGGGGCGCAAAGCTCGCCCATGCCAGAAATCCCCCAAAACCCAGGGCCAGAGCCAACAGACCAATGCGGCCGGCACGCAGTGCATCGCCAGGCCGGTGGGCGGCGGCAGAATCCTGGCCGCCTGCCATGGGGCTGGCCAAGGGAGAGGCTTGTGTGTTGTCCATGTTCATCTCGGAAAAATCGGTTGTGAATGCGGAGTTCGGAATTCGATGCTCAGAGTTCGATGTGCGGAATGCGAGAGGACCGTTCAGGCCGTCTGGGGCGTCAGTCCGCCAGCAGGCTTTTGGGCCGCCGCAGCCGCTGCCATCTGCGATGCGCGCAGCGCGGCGAGCACCTGGTCGCGGGGACCATCGGCTTGGACTTGGCCATCGCGCAGGATCAGCACCCGATCGGCCACGGCCAAGATGCCAGGGCGGTGGGTGATCAGGAACACGGTGCAGCCATCGGCTTTGAGGGCCTGCACCGTGCGAACCAGCGCGGCCTCGCCCACATCGTCCAGGTTGGCGTTGGGCTCATCAAGCACCACCATCACCGGGTTGCCATAAATCGCCCGGGCCAGGCCAATGCGCTGACGTTGTCCGCCAGAGAGCAAGCTACCCGCCTCGCCAATCGGCGTGTCGTAGCCCTTGGGAAAGCGCAAGATCATCTCGTGCAGGCCCGCACTGCGGGCAGCTGCGATCACCTTGTCGGAGTCCAGCTCGCCAAAGCGGGCGATGTTTTCGGCGATGCTTCCCTCGAACAGCTCGATGTCTTGCGGCAAATAGCCGATGTGGGGACCCAGCTCGTCGCGGTCCCAGCCGTCAATGGGCAGGCCATCGAGCAGCACTTCGCCAGATACATCGGGCCAGATGCCCACCATGGTGCGGGCCAGGGTCGATTTACCCGAGCCCGAAGGGCCCAGGACCACGGTGACCGTGCCCGCCGACACCTCGGTGGAAATGCCCTTGAGGATGGGTGTCTTGCGCCCGGGAGCTGTCGCCACCACATTGCGCAAGGTCAGCGCTCCTTTGGGGGGAACACGGGACAGGGCCGGATCGCGCGCCGGAAACTCTTTGAGCAAGGCTTCCAAGCGTTCAAAGGCCGAACGGGCGGCGATGAAACCGCGCCAAGTGCCGACCATCATGTCGATGGGCGCCAGCGCCCGGGTCATCAGCACGTTGGCGGCAATCATCGCACCGGGAGACAGCTGGCCATCGATCACCAGCAGGGCGCCAGCGCCCAGGGCAAACGATTGCTGGGTGTAGCGAATGAACTTGCTCCAGGCCGTGATCCGGTGCGTGATCGCCTGCGAGGCCGACTGCACGGCCAGCGTCTGCGCATGGCGGCGGGCCCAATGGGGGCGCAGGTTGTGCACCATGCCCATGGATTCGAGCACCTCGGCATTGCCCAGCTTGCTTTGCAGGTAGGCCGTGGACTCGGACTGGGCCTTGGATGCCTGCTCTGCCGGGGCCACGGTTCGGCGGTGACCAAACCAGGCCAGGGCCATCTGCACGCAGGCAAAGGCAATCGCCAGCCAGCCCAACATAGGATGCAGGAAGAACAGCACCGCCATGTAGATCGGCGCCCAAGGGGCATCGAAGAAGGCAAAGATGCCGTTGCCCGTGATGAACTGACGGATCTGGATCAGATCACTGAAGGCCCGGGCAGGACCCGAGCTGGCCTGGCGCAGGTAGGACTCGAAACTGGCGTTGAACACGCGGGTGCCCAAGGCCGCATCCAGTTGAACCCCGGCGCGCACCAGCACCCGCGAGCGCATCCATTCGGCAAAGGCCATCACACCAAACAAAAACAGCGTGATCAGCGACATGGCCAGCAGGGTCAGTTCGCTGCGACTGAGCATGACCCGGTCATAGACCTGGAGCATGTAGATCGTGGGCGACAGCATCAGCACGTTGGCGATCATGCTGAACAGCCCGACGATCAAAAACTCGCGCCGGAAGCTCCATAGCACCTGCGTCAGCTCGCTGCGGTCAAAAAAGGAAGGCGTTTTCATCAATGCAAAGTCCGTCCGGAATCAAGCGGTCTGGGTCGTCAGTTGCGAGGCGTTGCCTGCGGGCGCCTGCGCAGCTGCCTGGGCCTGCTGGGCGGCTTTTTGCAAGGCGGCCAGCACTTCGTCACGGGGTCCAAAGGCCTGGGCCTGGCCGTCGCGCAGCACCAGCATCTTGTCGGCCACGGCCAGCACACTGGTGCGGTGGGTCATCACCACAAAGGTGGTGCCCTGCGCCTTCATCGTCGCAATCGCCCGGGCCAAGGCGGCATCGCCCTCCTCGTCCAGGCTGGAGTTGGGCTCATCCAGCACAACAAACACCGGATTGCCATAAATCGCCCGGGCCAAGGCGACCCGTTGGCGCTGGCCACCGGACAGCATGGCGCCATCGCGGCCCACCGGGTTGTCATAGCCCAATGGCAAGGCCATGATGAATTCATGCAGGCCCACGGCCTTGGCGGCGGCTTCAACCTTGGCACGGTCCACCTCGCCAAAACGGGCAATGTTCTCGGCCACCGTGCCTTCGAACAGCTCCACACCCTGGGGCAGGTAACCCACATGGGGCCCCAGCTCGGCCTTGTTCCAGGCAAACACATCGGCACCATCGAGTCGGACCTTGCCTGCGGCGGCCGGCCACAGCCCGGTCAGCAGGCGGGCCAGGGTGGTCTTGCCCGAGGCCGACGGACCGACCACCGCCAGCACTTCGCCAGGATTGAGCGCAAAGGTCACCCCACGCAGGATGGTGCTGCCCTGGGCGCCGGGTGCACCCGCGACCAGAGGCTCCACCTGCAGCAGGCCACGCGGTGGCGGCAGGGCCATGCCGGGCTTACGTGCCGGAACAGCCGCCAGCAGCGCATCCAAACGGGACCAGGCATCGCGCACATTGACCACGGTCTGCCACTGGGCCACCACCTGCACCAGCGGCGCCAGCACGCGTCCACCCAGCACCGAGGCAATGATCATCATCGCGTCGCCACCATTCAGGCTCTCGTGCAAGAGCAGCCAGCAGCCCAACCCCAAGAGCATGGAGCTCAGAATGTTTTGGAGCAGTTTGGACACGGCCTGGTAACCGCCCGCGCTTTCGGATGCCTTGGCCTGCAGGTTCAGGAACTCACGTTGCTTGGCCATCCAGCGCGCATGGATGTTGCGCAACATGCCCATGGACTCGATCACCTGCGCGTTGCGCAAGGAGCTGTCGGCATATTGCTGGGCTGCGATGGCGCTGCGGTTGGCCTCCATCAGCGGCGGCTTGGTGCTTTTTTCGTTGAACCAGCCCACGATGGTCAACACCACCGAAAACACTACCGAGGACCAACCCAGCACCGGACTGATCAGGAACAACAGCACCAGGAACACCAGCGAGACCGGCGCTTCCATCATCGCTAGCAACGCCGGCGACGAGAGAAAGTCCCGAATCTGCTTGAAATCATTCATCGGTTGCTGGGTGCCACCCGGAATGCGCTTGAGATTGGCCTCAAAAATCGCATGAAAGATCCGGTCGGACAGCTTGGCGTCCAGGGCAAGGCCTGCGGCATGCATGACCTCGCTGCGGGCCCACTCCAGCACCTCCATCACCACATACATCCCCACCACCAGCAGGGTTAACATCCACAGGGTCATGTGGCTGCGGCTGTTCACCACGCGCTCATAGACCTCCAGCATGTAGCCGGAAGGGGCGAGCACCAGCAGGCTGGCAATCAGGCTGAACCAGCCAGCACGCACGAAATAGGGCCGCAAGTCCGCCATGGCGGCCCGCAGCTCGGAAGGGGGTTTGTTGGGGTTCATACAGCGTCTTCAACCATCAGGTATTCGGGAATCTTGGCATCGGTAGGGGTCGATGCCGCAGCGGTCACAGGCTCGGTTTCCGCCTCGGCGTTGCTCAGGACAAAGGACAGCTCAAAGCCCCCATCGGGGCGGGCGGTCAGGACAATCTCGCGCAATTTCTGGGTGTGAAACATCGCCTCGTCCTCGGGGCGCAAGGTCAGCTGAAAGCGCATGCGCCCATCCAGCGTGAACATGGACAACTGCCCGTCCTTGAGGCTCAGGGTGTGCCGGTCAAAGTACACCGGGCACGAGTCCGCAAAGCGCAGCAATGGCAAAGGCTTGTCGCCCAGGCGGTCTAGGCTGAACGGGCTGGCCGGGTGCTGGAACACCAGCCGGCAACTGCGCGAGACTGAATAAATCGCATTGCAGACCATTTGCGCGCCCATTTCCGGGAACTGCGCACGCAGCTTTCGGTAGGTCAGATGGTGCAGGGCCACCCGGTTCCAGATCCGGGTTTCCTGCACCAACGGGGCCAGGGCGTTGCAGACCTTGGCAAAACCGACCTGCAAGGCGCGCAAGCGGGCCTGCTGTTCGGGCGAAGCATTCAGGGGCACACGCAGGACGGTGGTCGGCATAGGGCGCGAGTGTACCCGGGATTCCTATATGAAATTCATATAGGAAGCCTGCAGCAACCATATCCAGCCGAGAAAAGGGCCATTTCCATGAGCGATTTCATCAAAAATCATAGCTATTACCGCTTATAAACAAAGAGCTAGAAGCCAATTGGACTTGAAATCATGCCCCCCCCTCAAGGCGCCCATAAAAAACCCGGCCTTCTCGGGCGAGAGGCCGGGTTTTTGGCGGGATGTGCGCGCCACAGGCGGGGCCTGCAGCACTCCTAGCAGTGATCAGCGACCGCGGGCGGGGCGCTTTTTGGGGTCGTACGCGGCAAAGGACTTGCCAGCACCGGGCTTGGCATGGGCTGGCTTGCGGTCTGCAAAGTCACCACGCGGCGCAAAACCCTGGCCCATGTCGCCAAAGCCGGCCTTGCGACCATAACCCTGCTCGTCGCGGCGGCCACCAGGGGCGGGACGGCGGTCGTCGCGGAACGGGGCACGCTCTTCAAACGGACGGAAATCGCCGCCACGGGGACCGCGGTCGGCAAAGCCCGAGGGGGCGCCGCGGCCAGGCGCGCCACCGAACTTGCGGTCGCGCGAGGGGCCGGCTCCGCCATCCCGACGGTCAAAACCGCCACGGCCACCACGGCCACGGCCCTCTTCGCGCCCGCCCTGGGGGAAACGCTGGGTGGGTTCCAGGCCGGGGATCACCTCGGCCTTGAAGGGCTGGCGGCTGTAGCCTTCGATGTCAAAGATCTTGCGACGGTCGCGGAACTCGGCAAAAGTCACGGCCAAGCCATCGCGCCCGGCGCGGCCCGTGCGGCCAATGCGGTGGGTGTAGTCCTCGGCCTTCATCGGCA
>CAZQXQ010000074.1:0-12170 GCA_964597235.1 uncultured Burkholderiaceae bacterium
ACGAACTTGCCCAAAGTGAGAAAGAAATACTTGAAAAGTTATTAAAAGAGCAGGTTGTAAATGCAGATGAAACTGGAATGAAAGTTAACAAGAAAAATCATTGGATACATACACTGTCGAGTATCTTGTTTACTTATCAATTTGCACATGAAAAACGTGGACGTGAGGCTTTTATTAGCGAAAGTTCGATATTGGACAACTTAGTTAATTGGTTAATCCACGACTGCTGGAGTAGTTACTTTAATCTCGAAAAAATAAAACATGCTTTGTGCGGTGCTCATTTAATTAGGGAACTGCAGGGTGTGATTGATAATAATGAGAATAACAAATGGGCGATAGATTTAAGGAGATTTTTACTAGAAGTTAAGGAGATGAGTTTTACCAAACGACTACAAAACAGAAGCAATATTGAGATGAGATATCAAAATATCTGCGAATTGGGCAATAATACAGAACCACTTCCAATAAGAATACCAGGAAAAAGAGGAAAACCCAAAAAGACTAAAGCCCGAAATCTAGTAGAACGTCTCATTAAACATCGTGATGCCGTTTTAGCCTTTGCATTTAACCCAGAAGTCCCTTTTACAAACAATCTGGCAGAAAGAGATTTGCGACCAACAAAATTAAAACTGAAAATTTCTAATTGTTTTCGATCTGAGGATGGTGCAAAAATCTATGCAAGAATCGAAAGTTTTGTTTCTACTGCTCGCAAAAACAACAAAAACATATTCGAAGAATTAAAGGGCACTTTCGATGGTCAAAATTTTTTAACTTTGCAGGGCAGCTAAATAATTACAAATTTTGATAAATAATTAGCAGTCAAATATATAGTATTTTAAAGTTCAAATCTCTTTAAGCAGTTATTAACATTTGACAATTATACTATCAACAACAATGGCAATTAAATCGACAACTCAACAAATAGCTAACACAAAAAACGGGCTATTTGAGCCCGTTTATAAGTATCTAAGTTGACCGGTTACTTAGTGTTTTACAATTTTGATAGTTTTGGTGTATCCGGATGTCTTCACATGAACAAAATACACGGCCGGTGGTAAATCGAAAAGATTCAGAACCGTTTCGAAAGTTTTTATTCTGTAAACTATGTTCGATAGCTAGAAACTTAAGGCTAATTGCTTCGGGAACAACAATAGCCATAATTCCATGTCAATTTAATGTACTCAGGTTTGGTTTTGCATTGAGCTAACAAGATTTCTGTTTAAATAAGTATTTTACACAAGAGCCTCATTCGAATACCCAAATGGGATTCCAATTATACCATTCCCCTACCACACCCTGAAATCGTTGCTTACATTTTCCTGCCTTGAGGTTGGATACTGCGCACCTTCGCTCAGCTCGCGGACATGTTGAAATATATATTTGCGTAATTCACTCACTACGATTGAACCATCGGCATCTACATCTGCATGGTGATTTGTAATTGCATCAATCAGACACCAGGTGAAAATACCGTTTTTCAGGTCGTCGCGTTCGATAGCGTATCCTGCCCCACTGGCAGCTGAAATAACAACCGCACCGGTGCTTCGGCGAACATCAACAAATAGTTCCCTCATCAAGTCGAAAGAGTTTTTCAGGTTAATATCGCTGGCATTAATTTCATACGCCGGCATCTTATACATAACAACACCTCTTGCACGAGCATTTTCGGTAAGTAAGGGCTGCACTTCCGAAATATAATCAACTTCGCCACTATGGCAGGCATCGAGCAACAACAGTTTGTTGCGCGAAGGAATATCGGCAAGAATGGCCTCAATCTGGGAATACTGAAGGCTGGCCTTTTCGGGATGCTGAAAGTCGGTGGACGAAAGGGCATAATAAAACTCCAGATCCTCGCCCAACAAACCATGACCTGCAACGTGTACAATTACCACATCATCGACATGGGTGTTTTTAAGACGTTTGGCCACTTCTTCGAGATTTTCGCGGGTACACCGGCTATTAAACAGACTGTCAATGAATATATTTGCAAATTGGGTGTTGTTTTCGGTAAAAGCCCCGATAAAGCCACGCCCGTCGTTAATTGTATAGGCCAGGTTGTAGCGCGCATCGGAATATTCCGAAACTGCCAGCGAAATCAAATACAGGTCGGGCCTTGTAGCCGTGGCAGCCGCACAGGCCCTGTGGAATCAGGTAGCTGCCATCTTGCGAGGCGGCGCCATCTTGTGCGGCGTAGGAGTTGAAGTTGGGGCAGATCGCGCCAGCAATCACCCGCTGGCCTTCGGTGTAGCCGGTGACGGCGCTGCCCAGCTTTTCGATCACGCCCACGGGCTCATGGCCCACCGTCAGGCCCTTGGCGACGGGGTATTCGCCCTTGAGGATGTGCACATCCGTGCCACAGATGGTGGTGGTGGTGATGCGGACCAGCGCATCGTTGGGCCCCACGTCGGGGATGCGTTTGTCGGTCAGCTCGATCCGGCCGGGTTCGACAAAAACAGCGGCTTTCATCATGGCGCTCATGCGGACTCCTTGTGAAGGTGGACACAACGGGGGCCCTGCTGGAACCCCTGAAAGGAGCATACCCCCCACCGGCGGACCGCAGCCTGGGGAAAGTCCCGGGCTTGCGCTCGGTCAAGAAAATCGTGGTTCAGCCTGCTGTTGGCTTGCGCTGCGCAGATTTGGGGCGGAAGGCCGCGCAGACGCTGGTGTCGGTCTCCAGGTAAGGCCCGCCAATCAGGTCGATGCAGTAGGGCACGGCGGCAAAAATGCCGGGCACCACGACCTTGCCCTCGCTGTCCCGCAGGCCTTCCAGCGTCTCGGCGATGGCCTTGGGCTGGCCGGGCAGGTTGATGATCAGGCTCTGTCCGCGCACCACCGCCACCTGGCGCGACAGGATGGCCGTGGGCACAAACTGCAGGCCGATTTGGCGCATCTGCTCGCCAAAGCCGGGCAGCACCTTGTCGGCCACGGCCAGCGTGGCTTCAGGCGTCACATCGCGTGGTGCGGGCCCCGTGCCGCCAGTGGTCAGCACCAGGCTGCAGCCGGCATCGACCAGGCTGAGCAGCGCGGCGCGGATCTGGTCTTCCTCGTCCGGAATCAGCCGGGGCACAAAAGTAAGAGGGTTGCGCAGCGCGCGTGTCAGCCAGTCCTGCAGCGCGGGCAGGCCCTGGTCTTCATAGACCCCGCTGCTGGCGCGGTCGCTGACCGAGACGATGCCGATCGTGACTGGCTCCAGCCCGGCGAAGGCGGTGCTGCCAGCCTCAGCCATGGTCGTCTTCGTCCTGGGCGCTGTCCTCGTCTGCAGCAGCTTCACCCTGGATCTGGGCGCGCACCAGCTGGAACAGCTCGCGGTAGGCGCGGCCCTTGCGCGGGGCCAGGCCCTGAGACTGCGCCACGTTGGCCTCATGGGCGCTGGGCGCGTCTTTGCGGGCCTGGCGGATCAGGGCGCGCAGCTGCTGGATGTCCGTGTCGGGGTACTGGGCCAGCCACTCGGGCAGGGCGTTGTCGTCGGCGATCAGGCGGTCGCGCCAGAGTTCGGACTGGTGCAGCGCCACTTTTTCGGCGGCGGAGCCCATGCGCTGCTCTTCTAAAGCGGCCTCGATGGCGGCCACGGCGGCCTCGTCGAGCTTGCGCATCAGCTTGCCAATGAACTGCATCTGCCGGCGCTTGCCCTCAAAGTTGGTGATGCGCTTGGCCTCGGCGATCGCGTCGGCCAGCTTTTCGGGCAGCTCCAGGCGGCGGAACAGGTCGCCGCGCAGCTCCAGCAGGGCAGTGCCCAGGGCTTGCAGTTCCTCGCTTTCGCGCTTGAGGTCGGTCTTGCTGGCGTCGGTCGTGCCTTTGAGCTCGGCTTTGAGCTGCAGGTCCAGTTCGCTGCCTTCGGCCACGAATTTGCCGCGAACGAAATAGCCTTTTTTGGGTTTGCGTGACATGAGGGGGAATTGAAATGGGGCGGCGCAGGGTGCGCCTAGGGGGCAAGTATCATAGCCGCCGCTATGAAAAAACCCGCTTCCCGCACCCCACGTTCCTCCAGTAAACCCGAGGCCGCTGCCGCCACCGCCCAAGACGGCTTTAGCTACAGCCGCGCCTTTTTTGAATCGCTGGTGGACAGCGCACTGCAGCACGCCAAAAAAATCGGTGCTACCGATGCCGGGGCCGAGGCCTCCGAGGGCTGTGGCCTGTCGGTGAGCGTGCGCAAGGGCGCTCTGGAGAACGTGGAGCGCAACCGCGACAAATCGCTGGGCGTCACGGTCTATGTAGGCCAGCGCCGGGGCAATGCCAGTACGTCTGATTTCTCCGAGGCCGCCGTGCGCCAGACCGTGCAGGCCGCCTACGACATCGCCCGTTTCACCGCCGAAGACCCGGTGGCCGGCTTGCCCGATGCCGACGACATCGCCCCGCCCGAGTCCCACCGCGATCTCGACCTGTTCCACCCCTGGGCCATCGACAGCGAAGGTGCTGCCCAGCTGGCGCTGGAATGCGAAGCAGCTGCCCTGGGCGTGAGCAAGCGCATCACCAACAGCGAAGGCGCGGGCGTGTCGGCCCAGCAAAGCCACTTTTTCACGGCGCATACCCGGGGCTTTCGCGGCGGCTATGCCACCTCGCGCCACAGCCTCTCGGTCGCGCCGATCGCCTCGCTGCCTGGCCGCCATGGCGAGATGCAGCGCGATGCCTGGTACAGCTCCATGCGCAGCGCGCAGGAGCTGGCCTCGCCCCAGGCCGTGGGCCGCTACGCCGCCGAGCGCGCTTTAAGCCGCCTGGGCAGCCGCAAGATCCCGACCACCGAATGCCCCGTGCTGTTCGAGGCCCCGCTGGCCGCTGGCCTGCTGGGTGCCTTTGTGCAGGCCGTCAGCGGCGGCGCGCTGTACCGCAAGAGCAGCTTTTTGCTGGACTCGCTGGGCAAGCGCGTCTTCCCCAAGCACATCGACATTGCCGAAGACCCCTTCATCCTGCGCGGCAAAGGCAGCTCGCCGTTCGACGAGGAGGGTGTGCGCGTTTCCGCCCGTCAGGTGGTGGATGCCGGCAAGGTGCAGGGCTATTTCCTGTCCAGCTACTCCGCCCGCAAGCTGGGCATGAAGACCACGGGCAACGCCGGCGGCTCGCACAACCTGAGCCTGACCTCGCGCCTGACTCGCGCCGGCGACGACCTGCCCGCCATGCTGCAAAAGCTGGGCACCGGCTTGTTCGTCATCGAGCTGATGGGGCAGGGCGTGAACTACGTGACGGGCGACTATTCCCGTGGCGCCAGCGGCTTCTGGGTAGAAAACGGCCAGATCGCTTTCCCGGTGCATGAAATCACCATCGCCGGCAACATGAAGGACATGTTCCAGGGCATCGAGGCCGTGGGCGCCGATGTCTATCCCTACGGCGCCAAGACCGTGGGTTCGGTGCTGATCAACCGGATGAAGGTGGCGGGGAGCTAATTCCCGAGCTGGCGGTTCTGGGGCGTTTGTCCCAGTTTTTGGTCTTTTTGGCCTCCAGGCTAATGAATACCAGCGGAAGGTGCTCTCTTTTCAGGAGCGAATTCCGCTTTTTGTGCCTGCTGCTTGGCCGTTCAGGCGGCAGGTGCCATGGACAGGAAGTCCCCCAAAACCCGCCGGAATTCGGCCACGTTCAAGGGCTTGGTCAGGTAGGTGTTGAAGCCAGCTGCCAGGCCACGCTCGACATCGGAGGCCATCGCGTTGGCGGTGACGGCCACCACCGGAATGCTCGCCAGTGCCGGTTGGGCGCGAATGCGGCGCAGCACCTCGTAGCCATCCATGTCGGGCATCTGGATGTCCAGCAGCACCAGGTCCGGCCGGTGCTTTTCGATCAGCGCCAACCCCGCTCGGGGCCGGTGGGCGGTCAGGATCTGAAACTGGCCCTGGTGCTGGAGCAGCTTGCTGATCAGGCGCAGGTTGGAGGGGTTGTCATCAATGATCACCACCGTCTGCTGCGGCGCCAGGGCGGGCAGGGTCTCCGATGTCGGCTCGGTGGTCGGTGCGTTTACAGGGGCGCTGTCCTCGGGCGCTTCCGGGACAGGGGTGGCGGTGGGCAGCTCCACCCAGAACGTGCTGCCCTCGCCCAGGGTGCTCTCAAAGCCGATGGTGCCTTGCATGGCCTCGACCAGCTTTTGCGTGATGGCCAGGCCAATGCCCGTGCCCTCGATGCCGCTGTCCTTGGCGGCGCCGCGCTGAAAGGAGTGGAACAGCGTGACTTGATCTTCCGGCGCAATGCCTGGGCCCGTGTCGCGCACCGTGATGCACACCCCGCCACCTTCAATGTCAGTGTCGGGGGCGCATGCGAGCGTGACCTGTCCCCCGGGGTGGTTGTATTTGATGGCGTTGGACAGCAGGTTGAGCACGATTTGCCGCAGCCGCACGGGGTCTGCAAGCGCCTGCGTGTCGGGGGCGATCTGTGCCTCGATGCGGACCTGGCGCTGGTCGGCCAGGGGCTGCACCAGGTTCAGGCACTGCCGCAGCAGCGAGGGCAGGGCGACCGGCTCCAGCGACAGTTCGAGCTTGCCGGATTCGATTTTGGCCAAGTCCAGAATTTCGTTGACCAGGCGCAAGAGGTGGTGGCCTGCTTGGTTGACCTCGTTCAGGTCCTGTTGCTGGTCTGCGGCCAGCCGCTCGTCCAGCAGCATCAGCGAGGTGAAGCCCAGGATCGCGTTCAGGGGCGTGCGCAGCTCGTGGCTCATGGACGAGAGGAATTCACTCTTGGCCCGGTTGGCCTGTTCGGCCTGTTCTTTCGCGGCCTTGAGGTCGTTTTCGGCCTCTACCCGAGGGCGCAGGTCGTGGTTGATACACATCCAGCAGGACTGCCCCTGGTAGTGCACCGGGACCATCGTGACCTCCATTGGCAGGGGATGGCCCAGGGTGTCCAGGTGCATCCAGTCGAAGGTGTGGCGCCCGGTTTGCGTGGCCAGCGCCATCATGCGCCGGGATTTTTCGAGCGAAGCTTCACCGTCCGGCTGGCATTCGGGCGACAGCTCGGAAGGCCGCTTGCGCAGCAGCTCGGCGACTTCGCCAAAGCCAAACAGCTGGGCCATGGTCGTGTTGGCCCACACGATCTGGAACTGCTCGTTCAGGATCATGTGCCCGGCCGACGAGGCGTTGAACAGGCGGGTGATGCTCTCCCGGGTTTCCTCGGCATCCGCCCGGGCGCGGCGCACTTCCTGCTCCGCCGCGTGTTGGGCGGTGATGTCCATGAGCAGCGAGATGATTTCCCGGGCTTGGCCTGGTAGCGTAGGGATCTCGGCATTGAAGCACTGAATGATCAGTCTCTGCCCATCCTTGTTGCAGTATTCGTCCACGGACTGGTTGCTGGCCTGGCCACTGAGTAACTGGCGCAGCATCTGCTCGAAAGCGGGTCGCTGGGGCTGCGGCGCCACGAGGTCCACCAGCGGGCGTCCCAGGGCCTCGTCGCGTGTCCAGCCGAACATTCGGGTGGCGGCAGCATTCCAGTCGATGACCTGCAAGGCCTCGTTCCACACCACGACCGCCGCAGGATTGCGCTCGAACAGCACGCTCTGGCGCTGCTCGCTTTTGCGCAGGGCTTCCTGAATGATCCGGCTCTGCGCCAGGGTGCTCCCAAGCTGTCCGTTCTTGCGATAGACCACAGCGGCAAACAGCGCAAACATGGCGGCAATCCCCAGGGCTGGCAAGGCAATGCTCAGGATTTTTTGCAGGTTGTACGTCGTAGGGGGGTGGTAGAACAGGGGCGCAAAGGGCGCCGGGTCCGCGCTCTTGAGCACCCCGGCCTGGGCGTAGGCCTCCATGATCCGTGTCCAGCGGTCCGGGTTGCTGTGGCCCACCTCCACGAGCAGCGGATCCACCAGCTCCAGCGTGACCCGGGATTCGTACTCCAGGTGCTGCAGGGATAGGTTCTGGCTGTTGTAGTGCTTGTGGATGAGCTGGGTGATCTCGCGCGGGTGCTGCAGCGCGTATTTCCAGCCGCGCAAGCTGGCCTGGCGGAATTTTTCGACCACCTCGGGCTGGCTGGACTGCAGGTCCTGGTGGGTGAAGAGGGTGTCGCCATAAAAGTCCAGCCCGTACTGGCGCGGCTGCAAGAGGTGGTAGCTGACCCCCAGGTTTTGCATGATGAACGGCTGGTCGGAGACATAGACTGGCATGGCCGCGAAATGCCCCAGGACGAAACGCTCCAGCACATCCGGCCCGGTCTCCTGGACCAGCTCCAGTCGGTCCATTGGGATGCCCGCCTGGCGGAAGATGGCCGTGAGCACCACCGTGTCATCGGCCGTGGTGCGGCTGATGACGATGGGGCCGGCCCCGATGAGGTCCTCTGGACTCTGGAGGTGGCCATGCGCCATCAGGGCCTTGGCGGAGTGCTGAAACACCGGCGCAAGCAGCAGCACCGGTTTGCCCTTTTCAAAGTGCGTGAGCAGGGAGGTGTTGTTGATCCCGAAGTGGGCCCGGCCGCTCACCACTTCCCCCACCACATCGACGCCGGGGCCGCCCTCCAGAATGGAAACGTCTAGCCCTGCCTCGCGGTAATACCCTTTTTCCAGGGCGGCGTAGTAGCCTGCAAACTGGAAACTGTGCTTCCAGCGCAGCTGAAGCGTGACAGGGGTCTCTGCCGACCATGCTTGAGACCCCACCCCGCCCAGCAGGCCAATGAGCAGCAAAAATTGGAGCAGACGGGGAAGCAGTGCCATGAAATGAGAACACGTTGTGGTGGATCTTTGTTTCACTGGACAGTCTATCCCAAGGATTCGCCTGGACCGCCTCGCGTCGATGGGTGCTGACAAAGGAAGTGCCCGCTTACAAATCCTGATATTTTTTCCGGCGTTTTCCCGTAGCATTTGGCTCCTTTTCAAGTTGCTGAAGAGTTTCACCATGGCCAAATCTTCCATAGTCGCCACGAGCAAAAAATTCACCGTGTCCGAAGGCAATCCCGCTGTTGCCCAGTTCTCCATGAGTGCTCCACTGGATGCTGCAGCCCAGGTCGCTGTGCGCCTCACGGGGGTGGGGGCCAGCAAAGGTCGGGATTACGACGGTTTTTCGTATTCCTTTGACGGCATTGACTGGACGACGCTCAGCAGTTTTTCTGGCCTGGTGACCCTGCCCAAGGGCACCACCCAGCTCTACCTCCGGACCCAGATCAAGGGCGACCTGTTGGCGGCCGAAACCAACGAAAGCCTTGTTTTTTCCGTGGCGCAGGCCCCAAGCGCTTCCAAGGTGTTGGAAAACAGCTACTGGGTGACCTCGACGGCCAACATCAAGGAAACCCTGTCTCTTTCCACCATCAAGGCCACGAACGACGGTCAATCCTTCAACGAGGGCGAGCACGCCGTCGGTCGTTTCACGCTGAACAAGGCCCTGGCGGGCGAAGCCACCGTGGCGGTAGGCGTAGAAGGCCAATCGGCCACCCTGGGCGAGGACACGAGCGGTCCGCTGGAGTACCGCTTGGACGCGAGCACCACGTGGACCGCCGTGCCGCAAAACGGTCGGATCACGCTACCCAACGGAACCGCGTCCTTTGACCTGCGGGTACAGACCCTGAACGACCTGAGCAGCGAAACCACCGAACAGCTGAACTTCAAGGTCGCCCAGGTCCGGGGCAACCTGAGCAACTCCTACTACGTCAACAGCGTGGTGAACATCGTGGACCTGCCCTACAACCCGTTCAAAGCCACGGCTAACATTGACACCCTCACCGGCTCTGGCGGGCAAGATGTTTTTGACCTGATGGATGCCCAGTCCAAGCCCTTTGTGGGTGAGTTTGATCGGATCGACAACTTTGGCCAGGGCGATCTGCTCAAGCTGCCCGACACCATCCAGAAATGGTCGATTGGCACAAGCACGGCGCAAGAACTGACGGGCCTCGCAAACCCCACCGAGAGCGAGGTGCTGGAGGCCCTGAACGAAGTCTGGTACGACGAGCAACTGCCCAACGGCCAGGGCAGCATCCTGAAAATCGAATTCAACGCCAACACCGCCTACATCCTGGCCGACACCAACGCCAACGGCGTGTTCGACACCCGCAAACGTGCCAACGAAACGCCCGACGCTTTTTTCAAGGTGACCGGCACGGGGGTGTCTGACCTGATCACGGGCGAAAGCTTCATCACCGAGGCGGATGACAACGGGATTGTGGTCAAGGCACCGCCCGCAGTCTCCAAGGTGGCGATCACCTCGGCCATCGGGGCGCAGAACAACATCCTCAATGCTGGCGATGTCGTGCGTGTCACGGTCACGATGAGTGAGGTCACCATCGTGACCGGCACCCCCCGACTGGCCCTGACCATTGGCGGCACCACCGTGCAGGCCAACTACGTTAGCGGCAGCGGCACCACCGCATTGGTGTTCGACTACACCATCTTGGATCGCCAGACCGATGCCAACGGCATTTCGATGGCGGCCAACAGCCTGAGCCTCAATGGCGGGACGCTCAAAGATGGTGGGGGCAACAACGCCACCCTTACCCACGCCGCTGTGGCAGACAACGCCAGCTACAAGGTGGATGCGGTACTTCCCTTGGCCAACGGCTTTGCCGCCACCCTCACTTCGGTCGGCGCCACGGCCAACATGGCGGGCACCTTGGGCCTGTATGACGCCAACAAGCAGCTGCTTGCCAATGCCCCCGGCGGTGGCACGCTCAGCACCACCACGGTGGCCAACACCCCAGCCACCATCACCGTCCAAGCCCAGGCCACCCCCACCAGCGCGCTTCTGCAGTTCTCCAACGCTGCCGGCAGCTTTGCGCCAGAAACCCGCAGCGTGGTGCTGGGCACCAGCGCCGGCGATGCCGCCTTGGTGGGGACCGCAGGCGAGGACGTGATGTACGGCTTTGATGGCAACGACACCCTTGAAGGCGGGGGCGGTGACGATGTCATCGTGGGTGGGCTGGGCACCGACCGGCTGCGTGGCAATGCCGGCAACGATGTTTTCCTATTCGTTTCAGGGGCCCAATTGCGTGCTGACCAGAGCGTCGAGGGCGGCGATGGCATCGACACGCTGGAGTTCACGGCCCCCATCGTCACGTTCCCTCAGGGCGACACGAACTTTCAGGCCGATGTGGAACGTCGGGTGGATTCCGTCGAGGTGGTCAAGCTGTTTGGCGCCAGCCAGATCAATGTGGGCGACCTGGTCGTCGCTTCTGGCATCCGCACGATCATCACGGGCAACGACGACACCGCCATCCGCTATGACGTTTCGGCCATGGCAACTTTCAAGGTCGATGCATCGGCCCTGCCCGATAACAAAACCTTGAAGCTGACCCAATTTGCCAATTCGACGTACACCGGGTCTTGGTTCAACGTGACCCAGGTCAAGGGCAATGTCGATGCATCGGACTTGAACTTGCCGCACAGCAAGATCCAGGTGGAAGCAGCTTCCGGAACGGGTTTTGATGTGTCCATCCTTGGCGGCAATGGTGCGGACACCCTGATGGGGGGCGCAGGCAATGACACGATTACCGGTGGCCCGGGTGCCGACAGCATGGTGGGCGGTGCCGGCAGCGATGTTTTCGTATTTGCGGCTGGGAATGCTGGTACGTATCTCTTTAACGATACAGATCTCAATGCCCAATTTACCAATAACGATAAATTTATTGGGAGTTTTGATGTGGTCAGTGGATTCACAGCGGGAGCCGATAAATTGGATTTACCGGCTGGTGTCTACTCATACCTTGGCTCCGACTATATTCATAACGGCGCTACTGTGGCTTATGCCAATCCGATAACTACCCATGCGTTCATGATCCGTGGGAGCTATGCAGCCGGTGTTTTTACGGTCAATCCATCCGGCGGCAGTGATACCTTGGTATTTTTTGATGCCAACCGTACCAATGAAGCCCTGGTCTTGGTAGGCGTCACGAATTTCAATCCAAGCATCGATCTCATCTGAGAATGAAGTCGTTGCCTGGATTGATTGATGTCGCTCGCCAAAGGCGCTCAGATTTCGAATTCAGGGTCCTTTGTGACTTGCGTACCGGCGTTGGATGAGGTTTCACTCCGCTTCGGCTGCAAGCCTGCGGTCGGGTTCAGCCCTGCGCAACCGCCTTCGCAATCGCCTCGCCCACCTCGGTGGTGTTGGCGCTGCCGCCCAGATCCGGCGTACGCGGGCCGGTTTTGAGGGTCTCTTCGATGGCCGCCACGATGGCATCGTGGGCCTGGCGCCAGGGGCCCTGGCCGTCGCCCAGGAAGTCCAGCATCAGCGCGCCGGACCAGACCATGGCGATGGGGTTGGCGATGTTTTGGCCGTAGATGTCGG
>CAZQXQ010000075.1:0-12165 GCA_964597235.1 uncultured Burkholderiaceae bacterium
TTCAGGCACCCGCCCGAACGGGGTGACCCGTTCGCCGTTTGCTTAGGGTGCGCTGTCCGCAAAAAACAAAAAAACCGCCTTCGTGGCGGTTTTTTTGTTGCTGGCCCGAGCATGGCCTTAGCGGCGAGGAGGATCGTCAGGCAGCAAGCAGGCGTAGGTCATTTCGTCGTACATCTCACACCCCGCTCTTAGCGGCGAGGGGGATCGTCAGGCAGCAAGCAGGCCTCAACCACCTGCAAGTTGTTGTCGCGCGCAAAGTTCATCACGAAGTCCCAGGCCATGGGCTCGTACGCTTGCAGGTCGCGATGGACAACCACGCATTTCACGCCATTGATCGGCTTGGGCACGCACCAGGGGGAGTAGCTCAAATGGCTGCCCAAGGTGGCGCCTCCGGGGCGAAAACGGCTCATCACGCCGGCCAGGCGCTCGGCCCAGTCGCTGGGTCGAAAAGTTTTGCCTTCGTGGGTAATGCCCTGGATAAAGACTTCTTTGGTGCTGGGGGAAACCATCAGGATCTCCGTGGTGGATCACGGCGCATGCAGGATCGCTGGCGTTCATGCCGTGTGGCGCGCATTCTAACTCTTATATAAGAGTTAACCCTGATCAAACGTGCCGACCTGCCACTGCGCTCGGAGGCCACCGGGCACGCCACTGTCACAGAGAAGAGGCACAGACCCCCTAGAATCAGCGGTTTTTCGGACGGACGCACCCTGCGTTTGCCTTTAGTCCCCACTGGAGATCCCTGCATGAGCGCTTTCATCGAGGCCGCATCGCCCCATGTCATGAACACCTACGGCCGCGTCCCCATCGCGCTGGAGCGTGGTCAGGGCTGCCGCGTGTGGGATGTGAACGGCAAGGAATACTTGGATGGCCTGGGCGGCATCGCCGTCAACACCCTGGGCCACAACCACCCCAAGCTGGTGCCCGCGCTGCAGGACCAGCTGACCAAACTGATCCACACGTCCAACTACTACCACGTGCCCGGCCAGGAAACCCTGGCGGCCAAGCTGGTGGAACTGTCGGGCATGCAGAACGTGTTTTTCTGCAACTCCGGCCTGGAAGCCAACGAGGCCGCGCTGAAGATCGCCCGCAAGTACGGCGTGGATAAGGGCATCGCCAAGCCCGAGATCGTGGTGTTTGAAAAAGCCTTCCATGGCCGCTCGATCGCCACCATGTCGGCCACGGGCAACCCCAAGATCTACACCGGCTTCGGCCCCCTGGTCGAGGGCTTTGTCCGCGTGCCGATCAACGATGTGGCCGCCATCCGCCAAGCCACCGAGGGCAACCCCAACGTGGTGGCCGTGTTCTTCGAAACCATCCAGGGCGAAGGCGGCATCCACCCGATGCAGGTCAGCTTCTTGCAGGAGCTGCGCCAGCTGTGCGACGAGCGCGACTGGCTGATGATGATCGACGAAGTGCAATGCGGTATCGGTCGCACAGGCAAGTGGTTCGCCCACCAATGGGCTGGCATCGTGCCCGACGTGATGCCCCTGGCCAAGGGCCTGGGCTCGGGCGTGCCGATTGGTGCCGTGGTCGCGGGCCCCAAGGCGGGCAGCGTGCTCAAGCCTGGCAACCACGGCTCGACCTTTGGCGGCAACCCACTGGCCATGCGCGCGGGCATCGAAACCCTGCGCATCATGGAAGAAGACAAGCTACTGGAGCATGTGCAGCGCGTCGGTACCCACCTGCGCACTGCGCTGGAGCGTGAGCTGGGCAGCCTGGACGGCGTCAAGGAAGTGCGTGGCCAGGGTCTGATGCTGGGCGTGGAGCTGAACAAGCCCTGCGGCGTGCTGATCGAGCGTGCCGCCGCCGCCGGCCTGCTGCTGAGCGTGACCGCCGACAGCGTGATCCGCCTGGTCCCTCCGCTGATTCTGAGCGAAGCCGAAGCCGACGAAATCGTCACCAAGCTCAAACCCCTGGTTGTCGCCTTGCTGGCGGAATAAGCCCGCCAGCCCCCACCGAGAATTTTCATGACCGCCCCGAAGCATTACCTGCAATTCACCGACCTGAGCGCCGAGGAATACGCCTACCTGTTCGAACGCGCCGCGCTGATCAAGCGCAAGTTCAAGGCCTACGAGAAGCACCACACCCTGGTGGACCGCACGCTGGCCATGATTTTCGAAAAGGCCAGCACCCGAACGCGCGTCAGCTTTGAAGCAGGCATGTACCAGTTGGGCGGCTCGGTGGTGCACCTGACCACCGGCGACAGCCAGCTGGGTCGCTCCGAGCCCATCGAGGACAGCGCCAAGGTCATCAGCCGCATGACCGACCTGGTGATG
Source organism: uncultured Burkholderiaceae bacterium (assembly GCA_964597235.1). Classification (GTDB taxonomy): domain Bacteria; phylum Pseudomonadota; class Gammaproteobacteria; order Burkholderiales; family Burkholderiaceae_C; genus CAYZPX01. Next base: position 2,280 of record CAZQXQ010000075.1, read on the forward strand.
ATCCGCACCTACGAGCAGACCAAGATCGAGCGCTTTGCCGCGCATTCGCGGGTGCCAGTGATCAACGGCCTGACCAACGAGTTCCACCCCTGCCAGATCATGGCGGACATCTTCACCTACATCGAACACCGGGGCAGTATTGCGGGCAAGACCGTGGCCTGGGTTGGCGATGGCAACAACATGGCCAACACCTGGCTGCAGGCGGCGGCGCTGCTGGGCTTCAAAGTCCATGTCAGCACACCCAAAGGCTACGAAGTGGATGCCCAATTGGCCTCCAAGGCCCTGGATACCAGCGGTTCTAGCTATCAATTTTTTAGTAATCCGCTCGATGCCTGCCGGGGCGCCGACCTGGTCACCACCGATGTCTGGACCAGCATGGGCTACGAGGCCGAAAACGAAGCTCGCAAGGCGGCATTCGCGGATTGGTGTGTCGATGCCGAAATGATGGCCGCCGCCCAGCCCGATGCGCTGTTCATGCACTGCCTGCCCGCCCACCGCGGCGAGGAAGTGACCGCCGAAGTCATCGACGGCCCGCAATCCGTCGTCTGGGATGAGGCCGAAAACCGCATGCACGTGCAAAAAGCGCTGATGGAGTACCTGCTGCTCGGCCGCATGGAGTGAGCGGTGAGTGCCCCTAGCGCCCACCCCTGCCTGAGCTGCGGCGCCTGCTGCGCCAGCTTTCGTGTGGATTTCGCGGTGGAGGAGCTGCTGTCGGAAGGCGGTACCGTACCTGACGGCCTGGCGGTCGAGGTGACTGCAAGCACCTGCCGCATGCGCGGCACCGACCATGTGCCCACCCGCTGCGCCGCACTGACGGGCACCGTGGGCACGCAAGCTGCTTGTGGCATCTACGAATGGCGCCCCTCGCCCTGCCGAGAATTTGAAGCGGGCGACGATGCCTGCCACCGGGCCCGCGCGCGGCATGGCCTGCCGCCGCTGGAAGAAGGCCTGGTGTTCTGAAGCCTCAGCGCCGAAAACCTCAGACGGTGTCCGGCGCCTGGTAGAGCCAGGGCTGGTCCAGCAAGCGCTCGCCCAGCACGCGCAGGGCAGCATCCCGGCCCCAGCGCAAGGGCCCCTGGGCATGAAAAATCACCGCATTGCGCTGCGCCCGGGCCTGTACCTTGGCATTGCGCTGCCAGCGGTTCAAGGCATAGCGGCGCAAGCGCAAGGGCAACTCCACCGCATCCAGGCGCAAGGCTTGCCCCAGGGCCAGCGCATCCTCCAGCGCCATGGTGGCCCCCTGGGCCAGGTACGGCAGCATGGGATGGGCGGCATCGCCCAGCAAGGCGACCCGGCCCTGGGCCATGTCCTCAGGCCGGCGCAGCGGCGAAAGCGCGTTCAAGGGCCACAAACGCCACTGCGCACCGGCATCCGTGACGGCGGCCAGGCGGTCTTGCAAGTCAGCCGTCATGCCCGCCATGACGGTTTGCAGCTGGACCCAGGGGGCCTCCTGGTCCCATGACCGGACATCGACCGGCTCCGGCCCTTCGATGAGCGCCACCACATTGAGCGCATCGCCCCCCTGCACCGGGTAATGCACCACATGCAGGCGGGGCCCCAGCCAAATCGTCACCTGCGAGGAGCGCAGCGCCAGCGGCAAGGACTTTTGCGGCACCAGGGCGCGGTAGGCCAGGTGCCCGGTAAAACGCGGCATCGCACGCGGAGACAAGACGGAGCGCACCACGCTCCACAGGCCGTCAGCCCCGACCAGGGCATCGCCCTCGATCTGCTTGCCCTTGGTGGTCTGCAGCGTCACGACGCCCTCTGCCTCCCGAAAGCCGCTGATCGGCTGCGCCAGATTGAGGCGCACGCCCTCCTGCGCCTGGACGGCGTCAAGTAAGAGCGCGTGCAGGTCCGCGCGGTGCACGGTGGCGTAGGCAGCGCCATGGCGCTGGATCACCTCCTGGCCCAAGGCCATACGTGCCAACTCCCGCCCAGACAAAGCACAGCGCACCTGCAGGCATTCCGGAAACGCAGCCACCTGAGTCAGTGCGGAGGACAAACCCCAGTGCGCCAGACAACGCACCCCGTTCGGGCCGAGCTGGATCCCCGCACCCACTTCGGCAAACGCTGGGGCACGCTCGAACAGACGGACTTCGCAAGCGGCCCGCGCAGCCGCCAGCGCAGCCGCCAGGCCGCCGATCCCTCCGCCCACCACCAATATCTGCTGTGTCATACGGCGATTTTGCCCTTGTGGCACGGTCCCTTCAGGTGCTGGCGCGGCACAGACAGCACCTTGGTGCACGGTGAGGAACAGCGTCGCACGTCCTTTTTTGTGGGGAATTCGACGCCATCCACTCAACTCGGACCAAAATTGACCGATATCCCCCCAACATGACCGCCTCCATGCTCTCCTCCCCCCTGCGAATCGCTGGCTTGGTTGCCGCGTTGTTTTTGACTGGCTGCGAGATTCCTGGCGTCTGGCCCGATCCCCGGATCGCCCAACGCGAAGAAGAAGCCAAAGCGATTGGGGGTGCCTGTCGCCTTGCCGTGCGCGGTATTGAGGATTGCTACAGCCTCAACCCCAAAGCCTCCAAGGCGGGGATTTTTGCGGGCTGGAAAGAAATGGATGTCTATATGCGAGAGAACAAGATTGAAGGCATCCCCTCCGTCTTGCCCCCCGCCGCAGACCCTGCCAAGCCCACGAAATCCACCAGATCTGAGTCGGCAGGCGCCTGAGCGCGCCATGCCGCTCAAGCTGGTCAGACCATCCGCTCAAACACCGCCATGCTCTCCACATGCGCCGTGTGCGGGAACATGTTGACCATGCCCGCCGCCGTGCAGCGGTAACCCGCCAGGTGCACCAGCAAGCCCGCATCCCGAGCCAGGGTCGCGGGGTTGCAGCTCACATACACAATGCGCTGCGGCGGTGTCCAAGCCTTTGCCGCGTCGGACAGGGGTGCAGCGCCTTGCGCACCGATGCGCGACTGGTGCAGGTCCGCCAAGGCCTTGGCCAGGGCAAACGCGCCCTCGCGCGGTGGGTCCACCAGCCACTTGTCGGCCACGCCATCGGCCACCAGCATCTCCGGCGTCATCTCAAACAGGTTGCGCGCTACAAAATCAGTAGCTACTAGCGCTTGATTTGACTGCCTTGAAGCCTGATTTGCCTTGTAATTCTCGCGCGAACGAGCGACCAGAGCCTCGCTGCCCTCGATGCCCAGCACCTCGCGCGCCTGGGTGGCCAGGGGCAGCGTGAAGTTGCCCAAGCCGCAGAACCAGTCGATCACGCGTTCGGTCTTCTGCACGTCCAGCAGGCGCAGGGCCCGCGACACCAGCACCCGATTGATGTGCGGGTTGACCTGGGTGAAATCGGTCGGCTTGAAGGGCATGGTGATGCCAAAGTCCGGCAGGCCATAGGCCAACTGCGGACCGCCTTCGTCCAACAAGTGCACCGTGTCCGGCCCCTTGGGCTGCAACCACCATTGCACGGCGTGCTCGGCGGCAAAGGCACGCAAGCGGTCCTTGTCAGCGTCGGAGAGAGGCTCCAGATGGCGCAGCACCAGCGCCGTGACTTCGTCGCCGCAGGCCAGCTCGATCTGCGGGCAAGTGTCGCGGGCCTCCAGGCTGGCGATCAGCGCGCGCAGCGGCATGAGCATCGCGTCCACATGCGGCGGCAGGATCTTGCAGGTCTCCATGTCGGCGATGTAGCGGCTCTTGCGCTCGTGAAAGCCCACCAGCACTGTGCCCTTTTTCACCACATGGCGCACCGACAGGCGTGCCCGGTAGCGGTAGCCCCAGGCGGGGCCCTGGATCGGGCGCAGGATGCGCTCGGGCTTGACCTTGCCCAGGTGCCAGAGGTTGTCCTCCAGCACCCGCTGCTTGACCGCCACCTGCGCGGTGGCGTCCAGGTGCTGCATCTTGCAGCCGCCACAAGCGCCGGAATGCAGCCCGAAATGCGGGCACCCAGGCCGCACCCGCTGCGAGGATTCGCGGTGGATCTCGGTCAGGCTGGCCTGCTCCCAGTTGTTCTTCTTGCGGTGGGTGTTGGCGCTGACCAGCTCGAAAGGCAAAGCGCCATCGATGAACACCACCTTGCCATCGGGCTTGCGCGCCACGCCCTGGGCGTCCAGGTCCATGGCGTCCACATGCAGCCAACCCGGGGGCAGGCTGGCGGCATCGACGGTGGAAGCAGGGAGTTCCTGAGAAGCGGCTTCGGTCCGTTCCGAATTGACAGAGGACTTGCTCATCGCCAGCTCACTCCCACTCGATCGTCGCTGGAGGCTTGGAGCTGACATCGTAGGTAACCCGGTTGATCCCGCGCACTTCGTTGATGATCCGGCTGGAGACTTTTTTCAGCAGGGCATAGGGCAGCTCGGCCCAGTCGGCGGTCATGAAATCGGAGGTTTGCACGGCGCGCAGGGCCACGACGTAGTCATAGGTGCGGCCGTCGCCCATCACGCCCACGCTCTTGACCGGCAGGAAGACCGTGAAGGCCTGGCTGGTCAGGTCGTACCAAGTCTTGCCAGTAGCCTCGTCGCGGAAGTTGCGCAGCTCTTCGATGAAGATCGCGTCGGCGCGGCGCAGCAGGTCGGCGTAGTCCTTCTTGACCTCGCCCAGGATGCGTACGCCCAGGCCGGGACCAGGGAACGGGTGGCGATAGACCATGTCGTGCGGCAGGCCCAGGGCCACGCCCAGCTCGCGCACCTCGTCCTTGAACAGGTCGCGCAGGGGCTCCAGCAGCTTCAAGCCCAGTTGCTCAGGCAGGCCGCCGACGTTGTGGTGGCTCTTGATGGTGACGGCCTTCTTGCTCTTGGCGCCGCCGGACTCGATCACGTCGGGGTAGATGGTGCCCTGGGCCAGGAAAGTCGCGCCCTTGTGACCGCCATCGCCCGCCTTGAGCTTGGCCGCCTCGGCCTTGAACACATCGACGAACAGTCCGCCAATGATCTTGCGTTTTTGCTCGGGCTCACTCACGCCGGCGAGCTTGCCCAGGAAAAGCTCGGAGGCATCCACGCGAATGACCTTGGCGTGCAGCTTGCCCTCGAACATGTCCATGACCATGTCGCCCTCGTTCAGGCGCAGCAGGCCGTGGTCCACGAACACGCAGGTCAGCTGGTCGCCAATGGCGCGGTGGATCAGCGCAGCGGCCACGGAGGAATCGACGCCACCGGACAGGCCCAGGATGACTTCCTCGTCGCCCACTTGCTCGCGAATCTTGGCCACGGCCTCTTCGATGTGGTCGCGCATGATCCAGTCGGCATTGGCGCCGCAGATCTCGCGCACAAAGCGGTTCAGCAGGGCCGCGCCCTGTACGGTGTGGGTGACCTCGGGATGGAACTGCACCGCATAGAACTTGCGGGCCTCGTCGGCCATGCCGGCGATCGGGCAGCTGGGGGTGCTGGCCATCACTTGGAAGCCCGGGGGCAGCTGTGTGACCTTGTCGCCATGGCTCATCCACACTTTCAGCATGCCGTGGCCTTCGGGGGTCACAAAGTCCTCAATGCCCTGGAGCAGCGCGGTGTGGCCATGGGCGCGCACTTCGGCATAGCCAAATTCGCGGGTGTTGGAGCCCTCAACCTTGCCGCCCAGCTGGGTGGCCATGGTCTGCATGCCATAGCAAATGCCCAGCACCGGCACACCCAGCTCGAACACGGCGTTCGGCGCGCGGTCGTCCACCTCATAGACGCTGGCGTGGCTGCCCGACAGGATGACGCCCTTGAGCTGGCCATCGGCCGCGTACTGGCGCACCCAGTCGTCGCTGACATCGCAGGGATGCACTTCGCAATACACATGGGCTTCGCGCACCCGGCGGGCAATCAGCTGGGTGACCTGGGAGCCAAAGTCGAGGATGAGGATTTTGTGGTGTTGCATGGGGGTTGGCAGATAGCGAATGGCGTTCCAAAAAACAAAGGCCCGAACACCAACAAGAGGGTTCGGGCCTGGAGAGACTGGGAAATCAGTCGGCGCGGTAGTTCGGCGCTTCCTTGGTGATCTGCACGTCGTGGACGTGGCTCTCGCGGATGCCGGCGGCAGTGATCTCAACGAACTCGGCCTTGTTGTTCATTTCTTCGATCGTGGCGCAACCGCAATAGCCCATGGAAGCGCGCACGCCGCCAGCCATCTGGAAGACGATAGACACCATCGAACCCTTGTAGGGCACGCGACCCTCGATGCCTTCGGGCACCAGCTTGTCGGCGTTGGGGTTGCCGCTGCTGGATTCCTGGAAGTAGCGGTCCGCACTGCCCTGCTGCATGGCACCAATGCTGCCCATGCCGCGGTAGCTCTTGTAGCTGCGGCCCTGGTAGAGGATGACCTCGCCAGGCGCCTCTTCGGTGCCGGCAAACATGCCGCCCATCATGATGGTGCTGGCACCTGCGGCCAGGGCCTTCGCGATGTCGCCGCTGTAGCGAATGCCACCGTCAGCGATCAGGGGCACGCCCGTGCCTTTCAGGGCTGTGGCCACGTTATCGATGGCAGTGATCTGGGGCACGCCCACGCCCGCAACGATGCGGGTGGTGCAGATGGAGCCGGGGCCGATGCCGACCTTGACCGCATCGGCACCCGCTTCGACCAGCGCCAGCGCGGCAGCACCGGTGGCGATGTTGCCGCCAATCACATCGACCTGCGGGAAGTTCTGCTTGACCCAGCGCACGCGCTCAATAACACCCTGGCTGTGGCCGTGGGCGGTGTCCACCACCAGCGCATCCACCCCGGCCTTGACCAGCAGCTCGACGCGTTCCTCGGTGCCTTCGCCCACACCGACAGCAGCGCCCACGCGCAGGCGGCCAGCGGCATCGCGTGCGGCGTTGGGGAAACTGGTCTGCTTGGTGATGTCCTTGACGGTGATCAGGCCTTTGAGCTCGAAGGCGTCATTGACGACCAGCAGGCGCTCCAGCTTGTGTTTGTTCAACAGAGCCTTGGCCTGGGCGGGGGTGGTGCCGTCTTTTTCGTTGACAGTGATCAGGCGCTCGCGTGGCGTCATGATGTCGCGGACCTTGACGTCGTAGCGGGTCTCAAAACGCAGATCCCGGCCCGTGACGATGCCGACCACCTTGCCGCCATCGCACACCGGGAAGCCCGAGATGCCCAGCTGTTCCGACAGCTGCAGCACCTGGAACACCGTGTGCTCAGGGGTGATGACCACCGGGTCGCGCAACACACCTGACTCGTAGCGCTTGACCTTGGCCACATGGGCTGCCTGCTCCTGAGGGGTCAGGTTCTTGTGCACGATGCCGATGCCGCCTTCCTGGGCGATGGCAATGGCCAAGCGCGCTTCGGTGACGGTGTCCATCGCGGCAGACACCAGGGGCAGGTTCAGGGAAATGTTGCGAGACAGGCGCGTGGCCAGAGAGGTGTCCTTGGGCAGGACCTGGGAGAAGGCCGGCACCAGCAACACGTCGTCGAAGGTGAGCGCTTTACCGAGAAGACGCATGTGTAAGCTCCAAAAGAGGAATTGTAGCTTTCCGCATCCCCCTCCTGCCCTCGCGAAGGGGGTGCACGGCTACACTGCGCCGCATGAAAAAGTCCAAATTTTTGCCCTTCCTTGCCTTGCTGTGCAGCACGCTGCTCTCAACGACAGCGCTGGCGCAATGGCAGTGGACGGACGCGCAGGGTCGCAAAGTGTTCAGCGATCTGCCTCCCCCGATGGACGTTCCCGAGAAAAACATCGTCAAGCGCCCAAGTCCACGCAGCCCCGACGCCAGCGTCAAACCAGCAGGCAGTGAAAAACCCGCGACAGAAGCCGGAGAGAACCAGGACAGCAACCAACCGTCTCGAACTGGCGTTGCCCCCAGCGGCGGCAACGCGCCAAGCAATCCCGAACTAGACGCCAAGACACTTCAGGCCCAAGAAGCGCAAAAGGCACAGCAGCGGGCCGAGGAATCCCGCCAAGCCCAGATCCGCGCCGACAACTGCGCCCGCGCCCGTCAGGCCAAGGCCAATCTGGAGTCAGGATTGCCCCTGATGCAGATCAATGCCCAGGGCCACCGCGTGCTGATGGACGAAACAACCAAGGCAGCGGAGCTAAAACGGGCACAAGACACCATCGCCAGCGACTGCCCCCGCTGATTGGCGGCGCGGTTGGCGGGTTCGATGGGCGCGATAGGCCTCAGCGGCGCTGGCGCTTGGAAAACAAACCGGCGGTGCGGGCCCCTTGGCGGGCAAAGCGCTCGCGGCGCGCCACCTTGGGATCCACACGTAAAGCACGGGTGCCCTCCACCCGGTCACCCGTCTGCAGCATCTGGGAAGCCGGGACCTGGCGGCCCCAGACGCTCCAGGCAAGCTCTGGGCCCTGCGCCAGCTCTGGCCAAAGGTGCTGGGCCTGGGCCACGGCATCGGCCAAGGTGGCGCCTGTGGGCAATACCAGAGCCTTTTCCTGGATGGTGCGCGGCGCCAGCGACCAGGCCAGCGATACCCTCACCCCGCCTTCATCAAGCGCAGCTGGCGTTTCAGCGGCCGCCATACACCTGCTCGGCGCGCTGTACGAAGGCATCGATCATGCTGGCCGCGATCCGGTCAAACACAGGGCCCACCACGGTGGCCAGCAAGCCACTGCTAAAGCCATAGTGCAAGCGCAGCTCTACCCGACAGCCTGAACGGGCAGCGCCCTCCCCGCCCATGGGATGAAAGTGCCAATCCCCATCCAGCCGCGAAAACGGGCCCTTGAGCAGCCGCATTTGCACGCGCCGACCAGGCTCATGGGTGTTGCTGGTGATGAAAGACTGGCGCAGCGGCCCCATGGACATGCCGATCTCGGCGGTCATGCCACCGTCGCGGCGCTCGATGATCCGGGCGCGATCACACCAGGGCAAAAACAGCGGGTACTGCTCCACCCCGGTGACCAGGGCGAACATGTCTTCCGGACGAAAGCGGACGGCAAGGGATTTATGAACGGTTTTCATGCAAGACGGCAGCAGGACCTGCGGCGCAAGGGCGCTGCAAAGCCTGAGAAACTAGAATCGGCGGCTCTTGAAGGGAAGGGATTGTAGGGAGGGCCCCGCCCCACCGCGCTGCCCTTGCCCGTACCCCACCGAGACCTATGGCCAAAAAAAACGATTCCAACGCCCGCATTGCTGAAAACAAGAAAGCGGCTTTCAACTATTTCTTTGAAGAGCGTCACGAGGCCGGCATGGTGCTGCAAGGCTGGGAAGTCAAAGCCCTGCGCGAGGGCAAGGTCCAGCTGACCGATGGCTACGTGCTGATCCGCGATGGCGAGCTCTACCTGATTGGCTGCCTGATCAATCCGCTCAAGACCGCCTCCACCCACGTCAATCCCGAATCGGCCCGCACGCGCAAGCTGCTGCTCAAAAAAGACGAAATCAAGCGATTGATCGGTAAGGTCGAGCAAAAGGGCTACACCTTGGTGCCGCTGAACCTGCACTGGAAAAACGGTTACGTGAAGTGCGAAATCGCCCTGGCAAAGGGCAAGGCCGAGCACGACAAGCGCGACACCATCAAGGACCGCGAAGGCAAGCGCGAGGTCGAGCGCGCCATGAAAAGCCGCAACCGCTGAGCATCAAAAAAATCGAGTCAAAAGTGACTTAAACCCAATAAATATCAGCGGTTATAGCTCTTTTTTTAGGAGCATCAACCTCCTCAAGATATTTCAGGGCAGCCACGTGATGGCGTTGGCTTGCCCCATCAGTAAATCCCGGTTGAGCTCCACCACCTGCCGCAGGTAATCCCACAGCGCTTTGATGCGGGCCAGTTCACGGCGCTCGGAGGGGGCCACCAGCCAAAAATGGCGCGTGATGTCCACCTCCTCAGGCAAGAGGGGTACCAAGTCTTGGTAGGTGCTGGCCAGAAAGCATGGCAGCAACGCAATGCCCAGGCCGGAACGCACCGCGTGCAGTTGCGCAATCACGCTGGTGCTGCGCAGAAAAGGGCGGGCAGAAGGCCAATGCCAGTCAGTTAAGCGCTGACTGGCGTTTTTTTGACGGGTACTTGC
>CAZQXQ010000076.1:0-11974 GCA_964597235.1 uncultured Burkholderiaceae bacterium
ATTATCTGGCGGCATGACGATTTATTTCAAGAGGTTTTATTTCTAATCAATAACGTGGGCTGATGAAGAACACGCAGCAGCTGCACACCTTGTTTGCGCTGTCCAACTTGTGGACTGTGCGAGGCCAGCTGTTGGAAGAACCGTTGGGCAGCTTGGCATGAGTGCCCCCGAAAACCGGGTGCAGGCCCCGAAAAGGGCCTCAAACGCCTGGTCAGTGGGCAAAAACTCTGCCTGCAAGTGCGAAAAAACCATCATGTGAAAAAGCTGATGCCCAAAGCACAACCGTTATCGGTTTATTTAGACCTTCCTTAGCAGAACTTGCTCGTTTTCCGGGTGCTCGAATCGGATCACCGCCGCCATCAGCCCCGTCACCTCGATTGACCAACCGCCCTCTGCAAGCACAGCGTCTAAGGCGGTTTCAAACCCGAAGTGCAACACCTGAAGCTCAGGTAGCTTTGCGGCAATGCCCGCACACGCTTCTTCCGCGCCCAAGGCTATCTCGAAGGCAATGTGGAAGGCTGCCACATCGTGGTCGGCGACATGGTGGCCCAGTACAAGTCCGAGGCCTTCTACGGCGAGACACTGCGCGTGTCCATGCAACCGGCCGACTTCAACCGCTACGGCTTCGACCTGCAATTCGTGATGGTGGAAGTCAGCACCGGCCGCGAAGTGGCGCGGGGCAAGACCGGCATCGTGTTCATCGGCACTGGCCCGGCGCCCGCCAAGGTCACACCCATCCCGCCGGCGTTCCTGGCCAAGCTGCAGGCGATGTGAGCGGGCGGGGGTGCGCCTCAGACGTGGTAAAAGTCCAGCACCGAGTCGATGGTGTCGTTGAGCACCAGCACATGCTTGCGCACAATGCGCCAGTCGCCGTCGTCACTGGGCTTGAGGCGGTACTGGGCCTCGCCAAAGAAATGGGCGGCGTTGCCAAAGCGGTGGTAGTGGGTCACCCACTTGGCCTTGACGTCGAGCAGCCCGCCCTCCCCTTCTGTCACCATCACATTGCTGACCAGGTGCAGGGTGCGGGGCATGGGCGTGGATGCTGCCGATTTGCCAGTGCGGATGCGGAACACCCGGTCCTCCAGCCCGGCACGGCTGGGGTAGTAAATCATCGACATGCCGCGCTTGGGGTCCAGCGTGTAGGCGTGCTCAGACTCCCACTGCGGGATGTGGAACTCGGCATTTTCATCAAACAGCGCCAGGTAGGCATCCCAGTCCTGGCGGTCGCACAGCTCGGCCTTGCGGTACAGGAACTGCTCCACGCGGGTTTGCAATGGCAGGGACAAAGCTTGGTTCATGGTGTTTCTCCTCGGTAGCAACGGGCGGGCCGCTCAGGCGCCAGCCTTGGCTTTTTGTTCCAGTCCTGCCAGCATGCGTGCCTGCCAGGCGCTGTGCTGGTTGGTGTAGAGGCCTTCGTGGGTGATCTCGCAGCCGGTCAGTACGGGATGGATGCCCAGCACCTCGGCGTTGGGCGTACTGCCGGTGATCCATTTTTCGTGGCCGCGCGAGATGTCGTTCCAGGGCTCCAGGCGGCCTTCAAAGCCGCGCTGGGCTTCACGGAACTCCACCAGGTCGTCGGGCGTTCCCATGCCGGAGACATTGAAGAAATCCTCAAACTGGCGGATGCGGTTCTCGCGGTCGGCGTCTGACTCGCCCTTGACGCCAATGCACTGGCTGATGATCTCGGTCTTGTTCCAGGCCACCGGGCGGATGATGCGCAGCTGCGAGCTGATCTGGTCCATGAAGAACAGGCTGGGGTAGATGTTCAGGTTGCGCAGGCGGTGCATCATCCAGCGGGCCTTGGGCTCGCCGTGCTCTTGCAGCAGGCGCGGCATGACGTTCGCATAGCCGGGGCGCACTTCGGGGTTGGGCATGTCGCTGAACAACACGCTGTGGCCGTTGGCAAAGGAGAACCAGCCGTCGTCGGTTTGCGCATCGCCCGCACCCAGCTTGCGATAGTCCAGCGTTTGGGTGGCGCTCCCCTTTTGGGCATTGAGCTCCTGGCGCTGTTGCACGGTCATCACATAGTTGTAGTGCACGGTGCTGACGTGGTAGCCGTCCAGGCCGTTTTCGTTCTGCAGTTTCCAGTTGCCGGCGTAGGTGTAGTGGCCCTTGCCTGGCAGGACTTCCAACTCCCCGGTGGGCGACTGGTCCACCATCAGATCGAAAAACACCTTGGCATCGCCCAGGTACTCTTCCAGGGACTGGGTGCCATTCACGTCCAGGTTCACGAAGACAAAGCCACGGTAGCTGGCCACCCGGGCCTTCTTCAGGTTGTGGGATTCCAGGTCAAAGTTCTCCGGGTATTCGGCGGGCGCTTTCACCTTGAGCAATTTGCCGTCGGAGCGGTAGGTCCAGGCGTGGAAGGAACAGGTGAAGGTCGGCTGGCGGCCCTTGCTGACGCGCGTCAGCGTCACGCCCCGGTGGGCGCAGGCGTTGAGCAGCGCATGCAGCTCGCCATTCCCATCGCGGGTGATGATCATGGGCTGGCGGCCCGCCTGCATGGTGACGAAGTCGTTTTTGTTGGCCAGCTCGCTTTCGTGGCAGGCGTAAATCCACGACTTTTCAAAGATCAGTTCCATTTCCAGGTCAAACAGCTCAGGATCGGTAAAGACCCCGCGTGCCACCCGGTACACCCCGTCCTGGGGCCGAAAATCCAGCGCAGAGCGCACATAGTCCTGCCACTGCGCGACAGACTTGGAAGTGTTCATCACCATCTCCTTGACAATTTTTGGTTTGGAAACCCGAGCCCCCAGGCACCGGATTTCGTGCAGTCCAGTGTAGGAAGGACGGCCCTGCGCAGGTGGCCAGGAATGGCAAAATGCGATGCCCTCGCTGTCCAGTTTTTGCAACTCGCTCACCGGGGTGCCCAGCGCCTCAGGGTTCTCCCTCGTTTACCGCCTTCGGACACCCACCATGCGTTTCTCCCCCCAAGACCAGGCCTTGCGGGTGCTGTACGACAACTGCATTTTTCGGTCGGAAACACGGCAGGACACCCATGACCAGGTCGAGAAGGAACTTGCCGAACACAAGCTGCAATGGAAACGCGGCTTGGCCGATGCCGCCATGTTCAAGCGGCACTTGCGGCAGTTGCACATCTACGTGCTGCAGTACGGCGCCGAGGTGGAGGTGGTACCCCGCCCCTTCGACGGCTTTTCGCTGGTGCACACCTCGCTCAGCGGCGGGATGGAGATCGAGACCGATGGCCAGCGTGTGCATGTGGCCGAGGGTGGATCCGCCCTGCTCTCGCCCCGAAACAGGGTGACGCTGCGCTGGCATCCAGGCACCGTACAGATGATCCTGCGCGTGCCCCACGCTCTGATGCGGGATGCCATCGGCATGCCGCTGGACACCCCCTTGGACCTGATCCCCTTGATGCGGCTGAACGCGGGCGATGAGCAGCAATGGGCGCTGCTGGCGCGCAGCTTTCTGCACGCCCTGTCTCAGAGCGATGCCACCAGCCACCAGGCGCCTTGGCTAGATCACCTGGAAAAACACATTGCATTGTTCTTGCTGACCCGCCAGACAGTGACGCCAGCACCGCTGCAGCCCGCAACGGTGTCCGTATCGCAGGGGGAGGCAGGGGATCTTCCTGCCTCAGCGGATGCGCGCATTCAGCGCATGCTGGACTACATGGAGCGCAAGCTGACGGCCCCGCTGATGCTGGCCGACCTGGCCCAGGCCACCGGTGTGAGTCTGCGCACTCTCAACGCCCTGTGCCATCACCACCATGGCATGAGCCCCATGGAGCTGCTGCGTGCCAAGCGGCTGGATGCTGCTCGCCACCACTTGCTACTACACCCTGGCGCCACCGTGGGTGACACGGCGCAAGCCTTTGGGTTTGGGCATGTGGGGCGTTTTTCGCACTACTACGCGGCACGGTTTGGTGAGCTGCCCAGCGAAACCAGCGCACGTGCGATAGCGCCGCAGAGGTCTGATGCTGGTTTTCGGATTTAGAAGAAAAGCACGGCGCCCTTACTGTGATCCAGCGTGACCCCACGGCCCCGACAAAAATCAGCAGTGGAGTCCTCAAAGATGCCCGCGCTCGAAAGTCATTGAATCTTGAATCCTGATTTCTCCACCATGGCACTGAAAGCCGCATTGGTGTCACGGATCAAGACATTCAATTCATCAGGAGTGCCGCCTGTTGGAATGACCCCCAAGCTCGAAACCTTTTCCCGGAAGCTGGGTGATTTCACAATTTGATTGATGGCTTTGTTGTAGGTGGAAACCAAATCCTTCGGTGTTCCCGCAGGGGCCATCATGGCAATAAAACCACTGACGCCATAGCCCTTGAGGCCTTGCTCAGCGTACGTGGGCACATTGGGCAACATAGCCAATCGATTCGGGCCACTGACGGCAATGATCCGGATTTGCCCTGTTTTCTCATATTGCATCGTTGCGCCAATTGAACCAATACCGGCTGGAATCTGACCTGCCACCAAATCCTGAACGACAGGGGCATCACCCCGGTAAGGCACCGATGTCAAATCTCCCTTGAGTTCCTTAGCGAGGATTCGGACCCCCAGATCAGGATCACTGGCGGGCGCAGGCACACCGATGTTGGCTTTACCCTGGTTGGCATTGGCCCAGCCCACCAGCTCTTTCAGATTGGTCACATTCCCAACCACCTTGGGATTGACCGCCATCACATCGTTGGCGTAAGCAACCATGCCCACAGACGCAAAGTCTTTCAGGGTGTCATACCCAGGGTTGCGCACGGTGAGGGGAATCATCGAGAGGGCGTGGCTGTTCGACAGGAACAAGGTGTTGCCGTCGGGCGCAGCGTTTTTCAGCGCGGTGGCCGCAATCTGACCGCCGGCCCCAGGGCGGTTTTCCACCACCACAGGGCGCTGCAACTGCTCGGACATGGCTTGCGCAAGACCCCGGGCAATGGTGTCGGTGCTGCCCCCGGCGGGAAAACCGACCAGTACACGCAGCGGTGTTTGCTGAGCCAGGGCCATGCCGCCCACCCCGCCAAATGCCACCGCCACAGCGATTGCACCCAAGCATTTCAATGCCTTACGTTGTTTCATCAAGCCTTCTCCTCAAAGTCAGTCGTTTGGAATGGAATATCAAAACCTGGAGAAATCGTATCGTAATCATTGCGACCGTCAATCATTTGCATGATATTTAAGGGAAAACACTGATGCCTTTAGGATGTTTAACCTCAGAAAAAAACCTTCCCATCCCAAGAGTACCTGTACGTCGCCCTCTCTTTTTCCTTTGAGAATATCTTTTTTGCTGCGCCGACATCGCCAACACCTGCCAAAGGTGGCAACCCACAGTGCGATTGGTACTTTCCCTGATATTGATGCAATTTATTGACGATCGCAATTTTTTAGGTAGCATTGCCACACCTTCACTGTCATCCAGGACGGATACCACCCCGCACCGGTGGCCGCCCCCCCCACCAAGGAGTCACCCAATGACCGCCACCGCCACCCCGTTCGATCAGAAAAAGCTCCGCGCGGCCTTTGGCCACTGCCCTTCCGGCGTGGCTGCCATTGCCGCGGTGCATGCAGGGGAGCGCCATGTATTAGTCGCGTCCAGCTTTACCGTGGGCGTGTCGTTGGATCCGCCGCTGGCGGCGTTCTTTGTGCAAAAGTCCTCGTTCACCTGGTCCCTGCTAGCCCAGGCCCAACGGCTGGGCGTCTCCGTGCTCAGCACCGAACATGCGGACGTCTGCCGCCAGCTGGCAGGCCCCGACAAAGCCGCCCGGTTCGACGGGATTGCCCACCGCATCACGCCCAATGGCGCGATCAAGCTGCAAGACAGCGCCGTCTGGTTCGACTGCACGGTGCACGACGTGCACGCTGCGGGAGACCACCTAGCCGTGCAACTGCTGATCCATGACTTGCAGGTGCAACAAGACGCCGCCCCCCTGGTCTTCCATGGTTCGCGATTCACCCGGCCTGCCCATTGCGAGGCCGAGGCCCTGTGCGCCTAACGCTGCCCTGTCACTGAATGTCCAACCCCACCCTTCGAAAGCCCGCCATGAACCACACAGACCTCCAATCCGTTCAGCGCCTTGTCGTTAGCAACGCCCCTTCAGCCGAGGAGACGGCTGAAATCGTGCGCCGCATCCATGCCATCGGTCCCTTGTTGCGAGAAAACGCCGTGGTGGCCGACCGCGAGCGCCTGCTCCCCCAGGCCTCGGTGGAGGCTCTGGAGGGCACGGGGGCTTGGAATGTGTCCACGCTCAAACGCTACGGCGGCTACGAAGGTGGCGCTGCCATGCTGCTGGAAGTCGCGCGCACCGTGGGCTACTACGACCCCGCAGCGGCCTGGTGCATCGTGATTTCCAATGGCTCTGTGATGCTGACAAATCGCTTTGAGGACGAGGTACTCGACGAAGTGTTTGCCAAGGGTCCGATCAAGTCCGCATCGATCTTTGCCCAACCTCAAGGCACCGCCATCCCCGACGGGGAAGGCTGGCGCATCCAGGGCCGCTGGCCCTTTGCCTCCAACAGCGACAACGCCGAATGGGCCTTGGGCATCCTGTTCATCCGCGAGCATGCCGAAGCAACCAACACCGACCGCGTGGGCTTTGTGCTGATGCGCCGGGATGAATTCGAGATTGAAGACAGCTGGTTCACCATCGGCATGCGCGGTTCGGGCTCCAACACCATGGTGACCAAGGACCTGTGGGTGCCCAAGAACCGCGTCATCACCTTCGAAGCTCTGATGGGCCAGGGGCCGGAACAGGACCCCAACGCCACCTTTGGCCGCCGCCTGACGCCGCATCTGACCATGTCCACAACCATCCAGTCGCCCTCGCTGGGCGCCGCCTACGCCGCGCTGGACTTTACGGGTGGCGTGGCCGACAAGCGGGGCATCACTTACACGCATTACAAGAAACAGAGCGATTCCGGTGCCTTTGTGCAAAACCTGGGGGCAGCCAGCATCAAGATCGATGGCGCACGCTTGCTGCTGGAGCGCGCCGCCGCCGAGATCGACGCCGCCGCAGCCGGCACCAAGCCCCTGCCGCTGGTGGAGCGCGCCCGCCACCGCGCCGGTATTGGCCACGCCGGCCACGAGCTGGTGGACGCCGTCAATGACCTGTGCTGGCTGCACGGCACAGCTGCCTTTGCAGAAAACAGCCTCCTGGGCCGCATGTGGCGCGACATCAATACGGGCACCCGCCACGCATCGATCACCGCGCCCATGGGCTACGAGCTACACGGGAATGCCATAACGGGCACACCCTACATCTCAACCAAGCTGTGAGCGCCCAGACTCCGTAGATTTGCCAAACCCAGATCACCCTATCGCCAACGAAAGCAACCCATGCTGGTCGAACGAATTGAAAGCAAATGGATTTCCGATTTCATGGAAGTCTTTGGCCTGTGCAATGTCCAAGCGGGCGAAACCGCCGCGATCCTGTCGGAGACCCAGTCCCGCTCCATCCTGGCCGAACTGGCCGAACTGGCCCTCAGCCAGATGGGCGCCAGGGTATTCCAGGTTCGCCTACCCTCCCCCCGCGCGAAGGAAGCCGTCCCGCTGCGCTCCACTGGCACCTCGCTGGCCATTGATGGGCTGGAGCCGGTGATCAAAGCGCTGTCGTCCAGCAACTTCATCGTGGACTGCACGGTGGAGGGGCTGCTGCACTCTGTCGAGCGCGCGGCCTTGCTGGCCCAGGGCGCGCGCATCATGATGATCAGCAACGAGCACCCGGAAATCCTGGAGCGGCTCAAGCCCAGCAAGGTGGTCCATGAAAAATCTCTGCTCGGCGGCCAAATGATCACCGCAGCTAAGACCATGCGGGTGACTTCGGCGGCAGGCACCGACCTCACTGTGGACCTGTCGAATGTGCAAGGCCGTGGCAGCGCGGGCATTGCCGACCAGCCGGGCAGCTTTGGCTACTGGCCTGCCGGCCTGTGCATTTGCTATCCGAGCAACGGCAGCGTCAACGGCACCCTGGTGCTGGACCGGGGCGATGTCAACCTGACTTTTAAGCGCTACCTGGAGTCGCCGGTCATCTTTCACATCGAAAACGACTTCATCACCGCCATCGAAGGCAATGGCCTGGATGCCGAGCTCACACGCTCGTACTACGCCAACTGGCAGGACCGCAATGCATACGCTGTCAGCCATGTGGGCTGGGGCATGGCGCCGGCAGCGCGCTGGGATTCGCTGGTGATGTACGACAAGCGCGACACCAACGGAACCGAACTGCGCGCCTTCGCCGGCAATTTCCTGATCTCCACCGGCGCCAACCCCGCAGCAGGCCGTTACACCACCTGCCATTTTGACTATCCCATGCGCAACTGCACCGTCAGCCTCGATGGCGTGGACGTGGTTAAGGCAGGCGTGCTGCAGGGCGTGCTGGCCTGAGCTGCCCCACAATCTAGGCTCCTTCACCATGTACTTGCACATCGTCATGATGGCGTTCAAAAGTGCGCCCAGTGCCGCTCTTTTGCACACGCTGCACCAGAACTTCGCCAAGGTCCAGCAGGACTGTCCGGGCATTGCGGCGTTTCGGCTGGTCAAAAACCAGTCTAAGACCTCCGCCCAGTACACGCATGCGCTGTACTCCGTGTTCTCGGACCTGCCCGCGCTGGACGCCTACCGCCACAGCTCCGCGCACGACGCCATGATGGTGGACCTGAAACCCTTTGTGGACCATATCGTTGTGCTGGACAGCCCGCTGGATGCGGGCCTTCCGGCCTGAACGGCCGCCTTGCACCATGCTCCGGCCGCTTCCTTTCTCCGATATCCCCTCGTCCCACCGGAAGTCTGATGGCGCGGGGGTCCACGCCTGGTACGGGCTGCGGTATGCACTCAGCCACCAGCGGTTTGCCCCGGCGCAGCCCGCCACAGGGCGGCTGGACGCCACTGCCCTGCCACAGGTCCCCGTTTTTCCGCAGATGCCCAGCCGCCTGGCAGCCGCGATGGGCCATGGATGCTCCCCGCCCCAATCCGAAGATGCCTTCTATGTGAACCTCTGGGCGCCCGACAACGCGGAAGGCCTGCCCGTGCTGGTGTTCATTCACGGTGGCGCCTGGATGAGCGGCGGTGGCTCCCTGCCCTGGTACGACGGTACCCGCCTGGCCGCGCAGGGCCTGGTGGTGGTGAACGTGAACTACCGCATCGGCCCCTTCGGCCATCTGGGCCAGGCTGATGCACACCCGCTGCCCGTCCCAGCCACCGACCTGCTGCTGGCCCTGGAGTGGGTGGGGGAGCACATTCACCGCTTCGGCGGCAACGCCGCCAAGACCACGCTGATGGGCCAATCGGCCGGTGGGTGGTACGCCCACCTGCTGTCGGTGCTGCCGCAAACCCAAGGATGGTTCCAACGCGTGGCGCTGCTGAGCATGGGCACCCGTTCGCCCTGGACGCCCGTGCAGCAGCGCGAAACGACCGACAGGGCCCTGGCACTGGTCGGGGGGGATTGGGACAAGGCCGCGACCGAGGCCGTGCTCAAGGCTGGAATGGCCGCCCTGGCCAAGGAACCAACGGCGCTGGGTCACGCACCATCGGCATTTTTGCCAGTGGCCAGCGCAGGATTGCCGCCCGGGCTGCTGGACACGCAGTGGGCGGCAACGCAGTCGCATGTAGATGCGGTGTACCTGCGCACCACCCAGGACGAATCTGCTGCCATGCTGATGAACCTTCCTGAGCAGCGCAACGCCACCCAGGCCCAGGTTGATGCCGCGCTATCCGCTTGGCCCCTGGCGGACCTCCCGCCAGCGCTGGTCCAGGACGGGCACTTCTGTGGGTGGGACAGCCGCCTGTCTCCGTACCGGCAGCTGGTGGCTGCATCGTCGTGGCGGCAGTTCCAGCGTTTCCCTACGGAATACGCTGCCGCGCTGGCGCAGCGGGGTCGGAAGGTTCAGCAATCTCACTTCACGACTGAAAGCCCACTGGACGGCTTATACAGCGGCCACTGCCTGGACCTGCCCTTTCAATTTGGCAACCGCGCGGACTGGGCGGATGCACCCATGCTGTCAGGCCTTGCGGCGGACACCTTCGAGGCCGTCTCCGCAGCGCTGATCGCCGAGATCCGGGATTTTGTCGTCGGTTGAATCAGCCGCAATCTCGAAGAATCTGTGCGACATGCTGGTCAGACAGGGGCTTGAGCAAATGCTGCAGGTCACTGAAGACCTTGCGCGCCGTGACCCCCTCCCACTGGGCCGGCAGAATCTCGGTGGGCAGGCCGGGGTCCAGGTAAGGCAGCCGGCGCCACTGCGTAACCATGGGGATGTAGGTCTTAAAAGCCTCGCGCGGCGCGGCGGTGCCCTGCATCAGCGCGTCCTGCCATTTATGGACCTCGGGCGCATAGGCGTCCAGAAAGCTCTGGTATTCCTTTTTCAGGGCATCCAGGTTCCACCACTGCGAGACCTTCTCGCGAATGTCGCCAAAGCCGGCGGGCTTACCCACGAACAGTTCGACGTAATCCCACAGCTGGTGCTCGCGGATGTAGTCCACTGCTTCAGCCTGCAGACGGGCCGGCGCAATGTACAAACCAGCCGCCACGGTGCCAAACCCCATGCGGGCCAGCCCGGCCCGAATTTTGTGCCGGTGCTGACGCTCGCTCTCTGGTACGGAAAAGGACACTAGCAACCAGGCATCGCCAATGCCCACCGAGCGCGGGGAAAAAATCCGCTCGTCGCCCCGCTGCATGTGGGACTCCAGCGACTCCAGCAGAGCATAGCCACTGCCCGCCCGGGTCTTTTCGTTGACCAGAACCCCCTTCTTCTTGAGCCGGGAAATGGACGACCGCACCCCGGACGGTTCCGCATCCAGTTCCGCCAGCAGGCGAATCACTGCGGCGACCGGCAGCACCGTGCCCGCCGGCCGGCCGTAAATGCCAAACACAGTCAGGATGTAACGGTGAAACGCCGGCTGTTCGTGCCCACCAGGTTCTCGGCCCGCAATGATTTCATCAACGGCCAGGGAGGATTGGGGCATTTCGTTCCGCTTCATAGTTGTGTTTGGCGTGGTGGTTTCAAACCCAGAGTGCAAAACAGTCATTAAGGTTAGAGCGTGTTATGAACTTTGATTCTGAGCCAATATGCGCGCAGCCCCCGGCAGCATGAGCATCAGAAACACCACGAAATGCAGCCCCGCCAGGACCTCTGGCAAGCGCTCGAAGTCCCTGGACAGCCGCCGAAACCTGGCCAGCCACCCAAAGCTGCGCTCCACCACCCAGCGTCTTGGCAGCAGCACAAAGCCCTTTTTGGCCTCTGGCAGCTTCACCACCTGCAGATCAATCCCTGCCTCTTTGGCCGCCTGTTTGGCTTCTTCCCCCGTATAGCCTTGGTCTGCCCAGGCCAGCTTCACCGTGTTGCCTGTTGCCAACTGCACCGCCTCGCACAGCACTTGAACTTGAGCACGCTCTTGCTCATTGGCAGGCGTGACATGCACGGCCAGCAAGTGCCCCAGGGTGTCTACGGCCATGTGTACTTTGCTGCCATTTTTGCGTTTGTAGCCGTCGTAGCCCGCTCTGGGGCCGCTTTCGCAGCTGGACTGCAAGGTCCGTCCATCCAAGACTACAGCGCTGGGCTGGCCCTGGCGTCCTTGCGCCACACGGATGACCGAGCGCAGGTCTGACACCATCGCCTCAAAGCAGCCCGATTGCAGCCAGCGGCGGGTCTGCTGGTACACCGCTTCCCATGGGGGAAAGTCGTTGGGCATCATGCGCCAGGGTGCCCCGGCGCGCACGATCCAGCGCAAGGCGTTGAAGACCTCGCGCAGATCGTGCTGACGCTGGGGAGCGCGCACATCCATCAGGCTCAGGTAGGGTGCGACAAAGCTCCATTCTTCGTCGCTGACGTCGCTGGGATAGGGCTTGCGGGGCATGGCATGAATTTACCGCCGCAGGAAGGCTCCCCTGGAAAAAGTTCATAACACGCTCTAATGGATGGTAACGCCCTGTTGTTCCTCGATGGCCCTCATGAACTCCCGGTACACCCCGTACTAGTACTACAGCCGTAGTTGAAGATCAGGCGGAGAGCGTCCCCGGCGACGG
>CAZQXQ010000077.1:0-11855 GCA_964597235.1 uncultured Burkholderiaceae bacterium
TCAAGGTCTTCATGATCGACGAAGTGCACATGCTGACCAACACCGCCTTCAACGCCATGCTCAAGACGCTGGAGGAGCCGCCCGAGTACCTGAAGTTCGTGCTGGCCACCACCGATCCGCAGAAGGTGCCGGTGACGGTGCTCAGCCGCTGCCTGCAGTTCAATCTGCGGCCCATGGCGCCCGAGACGGTGCAAGAGCACCTGGCCCAGGTGCTGGCCGCTGAAAACGTGCCCGCCGAGTCCCAGGCGCTGCGCCTGCTGTCACGCGCTGCGCGCGGGTCCATGCGCGATGCCCTGTCGCTCACCGACCAGGCGATTGCCTTTGGCAGCGGCGCTCTGGCCGAAGCGGGCGTGCGCCAGATGCTGGGCAGCGTGGACCGTTCTTATGTGTTCCGTCTGATCGATGCCCTGACCCAGGGCGATGGCCGCGTGGTCGTCGAGACCTCCGAAGAGCTGCGTCGCAATGGTCTGTCCGCCGCTTCCACGCTGGAGGACATGGCCGTGGTGCTGCAGCGCATGGCGGTGTTCCAGGCGGTGCCCGCGATGGCCGAAGCCGTAGATCCCAGTGACAGCGAAGCCGTCGAGACCGCACGCCTGGCGAGCGCGCTGCCTGCCGATGAGACCCAACTGCTTTACAGCCTGTGCCTGCATGGACGCGGCGAGCTTGGTTTGGCGCCCGATGACTACGCCGCGCTGACGATGGTGCTGCTGCGCCTGCTGGCCTTCAAGCCCACGGGCGACCTGGAAAAAAAAACACTGAAAACGCCTGAGCGGCCAGCGCCGCCCCTGGAACGACCTGCTCCACCCCCTGTCGCTCCAGCAGTCGTTCAACCCGCTGATCGGCATCGGCCCGCGCAAGCCGCCGCCCCTGAGCCAGCGCCTGTCATTGCGCCTCCCCCACCGGCTTTGCCCTCGGTGCCTGTTGCGGCGTTGGTCCCTCCACCGCCCTCCCCAATGGCCCCGCCTGCCGAAGTACGGACCAGGCCGGTGCCGCAAGCCCCGGTGCCCATTGCCCCCCCGTTGCAGCGGCCTGAGCTGACGGCAATGCCGCGTTCGGAAGCAGCGCCTGAGCCTAGCCCCGCCCCTGCATTGGCGCCAGAGGGGACCTTCTGGCACCAGGTTGTCCAGCAACTGATTGCGGCCGAGGCCATCACCGCGCTGGTCCGCGAACTGGCCCTGCAATCGCAGCTCGTGGCCCGCGAGGACGGCCATTGGCGCCTGCGCGTCGAGCGCGAATCCCTCAACCAGCCCACCGCCCGCGAGCGCCTGCGCGCTGCGCTGGAAGCGGCGGGCCATGCCCAGGCGCTGACCGTCGAGGTCGGCCCGGTCAGTGACACCCCCGCCCGCCGCAATGCCGCCGCCGCCGCCGAGCGCCAGCGCCAGGCCGAGGCCATCGTCATGAACGACCCCCAAGTCCAGGCCTTGATGCGCGACTACGGCGCCCGCATCGTGCCGGGCAGCATCAAGCCCCTCTGATTTCTCTGATTGCCTTTCTTCTTTTCATTTTTTTCACAAAGGACTTTCCATGTTCAACAAAGGACAACTCGCCGGCCTGATGAAGCAAGCCCAGGCTATGCAAGACAACCTGAAAAAGGCCCAGGACGAACTGGCCTTCATCGAGGTCGAAGGCGAATCGGGCGCTGGCCTGGTCAAGGTGCTGATGACCTGCAAGCACGATGTCAAGCGCGTCACCATCGACCCTAGCCTGCTGTCCGAGGACAAGGACATGCTGGAAGACCTGGTCGCCGCCGCCTTCAACGCCGCCGTGCGCAAGGCCGAGGACACCACCCAGGAGAAGATGGGAAAACTCACTGCCGGCATGCCGGGCCTGCCGGGCGGCATGAAGTTCCCGTTCTAAGTCCACGCGACGGACGGAACCGCCACCGTGGACGGCAAGCCAACCCAGGCCCTCGATGCGCTGATCCAGGCGCTGCGGCGCCTGCCGGGGGTGGGCGTCAAGTCGGCTTCGCGCATGGCGTTTCATCTCTTGCAGCATGACCGCGAGGGCGCCCGCGCGCTGTCGCGAGCCCTGCAGGAGGCGGTGGATGCCGTGCGCCACTGCGCCCGCTGCCACACCTTCACCGAGGCCGAGGTCTGCGCCACCTGCCTGGACCCGGCGCGCGACCCCACCCGGCTGTGCGTGGTCGAAACCCCGGCCGACCAGTCGGCGCTGGAGCGCACAGGCGCGTTTCAGGGTCTGTATTTCGTGCTGATGGGCCGCCTGAGTCCGCTGGATGGGGTGGGCCCCAAGGACATTGGCCTGGAAAAGCTGCTGCAGCGGGCCGGTGACGGCGTGGTCCAGGAGGTCATCCTGGCCACCAACTTCACCGCCGAGGGCGAGGCCACCGCCCACGCGATTGCCGAGGCACTCAAGCGCCGGGGCCTGACGGTGACCCGGCTTGCGCGCGGCGTGCCGGTGGGCAGTGAGTTGGAGTACGTGGACCTGGGCACCATCGCCCATGCCCTGGCCGACCGGCGCTGAAAGTCAGCGTCAGATTGCTATTGAAATAATAGCTAAAACCGGTGATATCTAAAGGGCTGGAGCCGTTTTCTATTGAGAATCAGCGTTTGGCCTTGGGCTGGATGCCCGCAGCGCTGCTGACCCGCACCGGTTTAGCTCCCCCGCTGTTGCGGGCCTGAGCACGGGCTGGCTTGCTGGCGCTGGGCGACTTGGCATGTACCGGTCGCCCTTTGTCGCTGCTAGCCTTGTCCTTGGCCAGGGTACGCCCACCTGATGCAGCAGCCCGAGTCGGCAGGTACAGCACCACGGACTGGCCGGCCTTGAAGGCGGCGCCCACTTTCGTGTCGTTCCATTCGGCGATTTGGCTGGCGGCGACGCCAAAGCGCTGCGCCAGGCTGGCTACGGTGTCGCGCTTGCCGGCGCGCACGGTGCTGCGTCGGGTGACGATCTCTGGCGCCAAGCTGATCTGGCCGTTGTCCGCCAGGTGGGACGAGACTTCGTCGCGCGTGGTGGTGGAACGCGGTACCAGCAATGCCGAACCGCCCTTGATCAGCATGCGCGGCGGAATCTTGTTGACGCTGCGCAACTCGCCCTCGCTCATGCCCACGCGCTGGGCGGCTTCGGCCACGGTCATGGTGCTGGGGGCGGCCCAGACGGTCCAGCTGGCCTGCTTGCCTTCGCTGTGGGCTTGCAGGTTGCGCTCGAAGACCTTGGCGTTGTCCCAGGGCAGCAGGATCTGTGGCGTGCCGGCGGCAAAGATCGTCGGTTTGTTGAACGAGGGGTTCAGCGCGCGGAAGTCTTCCTCGCGGATGCCGGCCAATTGCGCCACCAGCGACACATCGATGTCCCGGGTGATGTCCACGGTCTGGAAGTAGGGGTGGTTCTCGATCAGTGGCAGCTCGGTGTTGAACGCCGCTGGATTGGCCACGATGTTCTTCACCGCCTGCAGCTTGGGCACGTACATGCGGGTCTCGGCCGGCATGTTCAGGTCGGTGTAGCGGGTGCCCAGGCCCTGGCGCTGGTTGCGGGCAATCGCCCGGCCGACGCTGCCCTCGCCCCAGTTGTAGGCCGCCAGCGCCAGGTGCCAGTCACCGAACATGTTGTAGAGCTTTTGCAGATAGTCCAGCGCGGCGCGGGTCGAGGCCAGCACATCGCGGCGGTCGTCGCGGAAGGCGTTTTGTTTCAGGTCGAAGTAGTTGCCAGTGGCGGGCATGAACTGCCACATCCCGGCGGCTTTGGCGCTGGAGACCGCATGCGGGTTGAACGCGCTTTCGATGTAGGGCAGCAGGGCCAGTTCGGTGGGCATGCCGCGCAGTTCCAGCTCTTCGACGATGTGGAACAGGTACTTGCTGGACCGGCTGGCCATGCGCTGCAGGTACTCGGGGCGGCTGGCGTACCACTGCTCGCGGCCGGGCACCAGTTCGTGCTCTAGATCGGGCATCGCAAAGCCGCGGCGGATGCGGTCCCACAGGTCACTCGGGACTTCCAGGGGCATGACCTCGGTGGTGGTGCCCAGCGAGGTGGACATCAGTGCGCTTAATCCCTCCGATGCCTTGAGAGGGGATAAGCCCAGCCTGGATTTTTGGTAGGCCGAAGGGGTCGTGAAAGAGGTCTGGGAGGATTCAGACTCCGGGCGGGTATCGTCCGTCGCCGGGGTCAGGCTGGCGCAGCCGGTCAGCAAAACGGCTGCCGCCAGGCTGCCCAAGGTCAGAAATTTCATCGAAAGTTGTTCTTCCATTCACGCAGGGCCGCCAGCACCGAAACCGGGTCCGCAGGCACCGTGCTGGCGTCATGCGCTTGCGCGGCCTGCGCCACTGCCGCTTCGCGCACGCGCAAAAAGGGGTTGATCGCCCGCTCCAGGTCCATGCGCGAGGGCAGGGTGGGCAGGTCTTGGGCGCGCAGGGCTTCGCACTGCGCGCGGTATTCGAGCAGCGCGGCGTTGCCGGGTTCCACTGCCACCGCAAATTTCAGGTTCGACAGGGTGTATTCGTGCGTGCAGCAGACCTGGGTGGTGTCCGGCAGAGCGGCCAGGCAGTCCAGCGAGGCCAGCATTTGCGCAGGCGTGCCCTCGAACAGGCGTCCGCAGCCGCCGGAAAACAGGGTGTCGCCACAGAACAGCAGTGGCGCACCGTTCACGTTCTCGCAGTAATAGGCGATGTGACCGGCGGTGTGGCCGGGCACGTCGAACACGGTAAAGCGCAAACCCAGCAGCTCGACTTGGTCGCCATCGCGCAGGCGGGTCAGGGGCTCGGGGATGTCTTCGGTGGCTGGACCAAACACCGGTGCCCCCGTGGCTTCGCGCAGGGCGGCGACGCCACCCGTGTGGTCGCGGTGGTGGTGCGTGACTAGAATGCCCGCCAGCTTTAGGCCTTGGGCATCCAGGGCTTGGAGGACAGGTTCCGGGTCTCCGGGATCGACGATCAGGGCCTGGCCTGCATCGTGCAGCATCCAGAGGTAGTTGTCGGTGAATGCGGGCAGGGGCAGCAGTTTCATAAGGGGGCGGATTATAAATTTCCAGGCTTGGAACCCGTCGGCCCTGGGGCGCTACGCCCTGGCGTGGGAGCAGTCCCAGTGCGATGCGGTGGTGGCCGATCTGTTTGGCTACCACGCCCTGCAGCTGGGGTGTCCCGCGCTGGATGCGCTACGCAATAACCGCATTCCCCACCGCTGGCTGGCGCTGGGGGAGCAAGACCGTTCGTCCGCCCTGGCACAGGGCTTCCCCCCTGAGGACGAAGGCGCATGGCAGCGGCTGGCTTTGTACGCCGAACCCCTGGCCCTGCCGCTCGCACCGCAGAGCCTGGACCTCCTGGTACTGCCCCACGCGCTGGAATTCAGCCCTGACCCCCACGCCGTTTTGCGCGAGGCCGAGCGGGTGCTCGTGCCCGAAGGGCGGGTGGTGATCACCGGTTTCAACCCCCTGAGTGCCTGGGGCGCCCATGCCTTGCGCGCCCAACTGTGTACCCGCTGGGGCGGAGACGGGCGATCTCACCTGCCCACCGGTCTGCAGTTGGTCGGCGCCCCGCGTCTGCGCGATTGGCTGCGCCTGTTGAATTTCGAAGTAGAGTCGGCCCGCTTTGGCTGCTATGTGCCGGCCGTGCGCAGTCCCGCGTGGCTGGAACGCTGGCAGTGGCTGGACGCCGTGGGCGAGCGCTGGTGGCCCATTCTGGGGGGGGTGTACATGCTGGTTGCCATCAAGCGCGTGCATGGGATGCGGTTGTTGGGGCCTGCGTGGCGCACCCAGCCCGTCAAGCGCCCCGGCCTTGTGGTGCCGGTGGCGCGGCGCTGATCCTGCTTCCCCTTTGCTTTTTTCACGATTTTCACGATTTCACAAGGACTTTCCCCTTGAACCAGGTTGAGATTTACACCGACGGTGCCTGCAAGGGCAACCCAGGCCCCGGCGGCTGGGGCGTGCTGCTGCGCTCGGGCAATGTCGAGAAAGAACTGTGTGGCGGCGAGTTGGGCACCACCAACAACCGCATGGAGCTGCAGGCGGTGATCGAAGGCCTGTCTGCGCTCAAGCGCCCCTGCGCCGTGGCGCTGTACCTGGACAGCCAGTACGTGCGCAAAGGCATCACCGAATGGATCCACGGCTGGAAAGCCAAGGGCTGGATGACGGCGGCCCGCGAGCCGGTCAAGAACGTCGAGCTGTGGAAGCGCCTGGACGCCCTGGTGCACCAGGGCGGGCACCGCATCGAATGGCATTGGGTGCGCGGCCACTCGGGCCACCCCGGCAACGAGCGGGCCGATGCCCTGGCCAACCGGGGTGTGGACCAGGCCCTGGGCCGTTAGTCCTCCCAGCGCTGAACAGAAAGACTGGCGACAGCGCACGCCCTGTGGCGCTGCTACATTGGCGGGCTGATTTTTTCCCGTCTCTCCCAACGGTCTTTCCATGCCTGCTTCCCTTCGCACCACGGTCCTTGCCCTTGCCGGTCTGGCAGCCGCGTCCACCGCTGCCTGGTGGTGGCAAAAGCCGTCGTCCACTGCGGCCACCGCGATGGCCCAGCCCGCCCAGGCCCCTGCGTCCCAGGGCAAGCCGGGCGGGGCAGGTCGCCCCGTCGCAGTCGAGGCCACCAAGGTCCGCACCATGGCGCTGGCCGACGAAGCTGAAGCCGTGGGCAGCCTGCGCTCGCGTCAGGCGGTGGTGCTGCGGCCCGAGGTCAGTGGCCGCATCGCCCAGCTGCATTTCCGCGATGGCGAGCGGGTGCGCAAGGGCCAGTTGTTGGTGCAGTTCGACGACCAGCTGCCGCGTGCCCAGCTGCAGCAAAGCCGTGCCGAGCTGTCGATTGCTCAGGCCAACCACCGGCGTAATGAGGAGCTGGTCGCCAAAGGCTTCATCAGCCAGCGCTCGCTCGACGAAAGCGCTGCCGCGCTGGAGGTGGCCCGCGCCAAGCTCGCGCTGGCCGAAGCCACGGTGGCCCGGCTGAAGTTGGTCGCGCCCTTTGACGGGGTGGCTGGTATCCGCGGCGTGAACGTTGGTGACTACCTCAAGGACGGCGCGGACATCGTCAACATCGAGGACCTGGACGCGCTGTATGTGGATTTCCGCCTGCCGGAGCGACTGCAATCCAAGGTCCGCGTCGGCCTGGCTGCCCGCGTGACCTTTGATGCCCTGCCTGGCGCGGTCCACCGCGCGACGGTGCAGGCCATCAGCCCGCAGCTCGATGCCGATGGCCGCTCGTTGGCCGTGCGCGCCTGCATCGATAACCGCCAACAGACCTTGCGCCCCGGCATGTTTGCTCGGGTCAACACCGTGTTTGGCGAGCGCAGCCAGGCCTTGGTCATTCCTGAAGAAGCCATCGTGCCGGACGGGAAGGGGACGCTGGTCTTCAAACTGGTGCCCGCTCCCGAAGGCGACGGCAAGATCGCCAAGCGCACCCCGGTGCGCGTGGGACTGCGCAGCCCTGGCTGGGTGGAGGTGACCGAGGGCCTGGGCCTGGAGGATGACATCGTCACCGCCGGCCAGCAGCGCCTGCAGCGCGACGGCATGACGGTGCGCGTTGTGCCCCTGGGTAAGCCGGCCGAACCGTCAGCCTCCCGCGTCACCCCTGCGATGCCGCCCGCCACAGCAGGCAATCCTTGCGCGGTGTCCGGGCGCGCGGCCCTGTCCTCCGCGCCTGCGGCCTGAGTGGGGACGAGCACCATGCAACTTGCGGAGCTTTCTATCCGGCGGCCGGTGCTGGCCACCGTCTTGTCCCTGCTCGTTCTGCTGATTGGCGCCGTCAGCTTCACCCGGCTGTCGGTGCGCGAATACCCCAAGATCGACGAACCGGTCGTCACCGTGAGCGTGCGCTACGCCGGCGCCTCGGCCGAAGTGATCGAGTCCCAGGTGACCAAGCCGCTGGAGGATTCCATCGCCGGCATCGACGCGGTCGATGTCATCACCTCCATCAGCCGGGCCGAGCAAAGCCAGATCAGCGTGCGCTTCCGCCTGGAAAAGGACGCCGACAACGCGGCGGCCGAGGTCCGCGACCGCACCGCCCGGGTGCGCAACCGCCTGCCCGAGGCGGTCGATGAGCCGGTGATCGCCAAGGTAGAGGCCGATGCCACGCCGGTGCTGTGGCTGGCCTTCGGCAGCGACACCCGTTCGGCGCTGGAAATCAACGAGCTGCTCAACCGCATCGTCCGTCCGCGCCTGCAAACGGTGACCGGCGTGGCCGATGTCCCGATCTACGGCGAGCGCCGCTACGCCATGCGCGTCTGGCTGGACCCGGACCGTCTGGCCGCCTACCGCCTGACCACGCAGGACGTGGAAGACGCCATCCGCCGCAACAACCTGGAATTGCCTGCGGGCCGCATCGAATCGCAGCAGCGCGAATTCAGCGTGACCTCGCAAACCGACCTGGCACGACCAGCGCAGTTTTCCGACATCGTCATCCGCACGGTGAACGGCTTTCCGGTGCGCATGCGCGAGGTGGCCCGCGTGGAAGAAGCGGCCGCCAGCGACCGCAGCCGCGCCCGGCTCAATGGCCGGGGCGCGATTTCGGTCGGCGTGATCCGCCAGGCCACCGCCAACCCGCTGGAGCTGTCGGAGGGTGTACGGGCCATGCTGCCCACGCTCAAGGCCGATCTGCCCCCCGACATCACCATCGATGTGGCGAACGACAACTCACTGTTCATCGACCGCTCGGTCAAGAGCGTGTACACCACGATTGCGGAGGCCGTGGTCCTGGTGGCGCTGGTGATTTTTGTGTTCCTGCGCACGCTGCGGGCGTCCATCATTCCCATCATCACCATCCCGGTCAGCCTGATCGGCTGTTTTGCGCTGATGGCGCTGGCCGGTTTCTCGATCAACACACTGACCCTGCTGGCGCTGGTGCTGGCGATTGGCCTGGTGGTTGACGATGCCATCGTGATGCTGGAAAACGTCTATCGCCACATCGAGGACGGGATGGACCCGTTTTCCGCGGCGATCAAGGGCGCCCGCGAAATCGGCTTTGCCATCGTCGCGATGACGCTGACCCTGGTCGCTGTGTATGCGCCGCTGGCCTTTACGCCGGGGCGCACGGGGCGCCTGTTCATGGAGTTCGCCCTGGCGCTGGCCGGTGCGGTGCTGGTGTCTGGGTTTGTGGCGCTGACCCTGTCGCCCATGATGTGTTCGCTGCTGCTCAAGCACAACCCGAACCCCAATTGGTTTGACCGCACCATGGACCGCTGGTTGAGCCGCCTGTCGGCTGCCTACGGGCGCTTGCTGCGCTGGGTGGTGACGGCCCGCTGGGGTGGGGTGCAGGGCCGTTCGGGCGGGCTGCTGCGCTGGGTCTTGCAGGCGCGCTGGATCGTACTGGCCGTCATGCTGCTGTGCGGCGTGGCGCTGGCCTGGGTCTATCCCCAGATGCGGCAGGAACTGTCGCCGTTGGAAGACCGGGGCACCATCATTGCCAACATCACCGCGCCCGATGGCGCCACGCTGGACTACACCGACCGCTACGCCCAGGCCATTGAAAAGCTGGGCGAAAAGCACCCCGAGTTCGACCGCATTTTTGTCACCCTGGGCAACCCCACGGTGGCGCAGGGCAGCGTGATTTTCCGCACGGTGGACTGGGAGCAGCGCGAGCGCACCACGCTCGACCTGGCGCGCGAGCTGCAGCCCAAGCTGGCCGGCCTGCCGGGTGTGAATGCTTTTCCGATCACGCCGCCGTCGCTGGGCCAGGGCTTTCGCTCGCGCCCCTTGAACTACGTGATCCAGACCTCGGACAGCTACGAGAACCTGAGCGGCGTGGTACGCGCGCTGATGGCCGAGGTGGCCAAGAACCCCGGCATCCTCTCGCCCGATGTGGATCTGCGCCTGAACAAGCCCGAACTGCGCATCGAGGTGCTGCGCGAGCGCGCGGCGGATGCGGGTGTCAGCGTCGATGTAGTGGCGCGTACCATCGAGACCATGCTGGGCGGGCGCACCGTCACCCGCTACAAGCGCGATGCCGAGCAATACGACGTGATCGTCCAGACCCAGGCCAGCGGCCGCACCACGCCCGAGGACATCGACGGCATCTATGTGCGTGGCCGCAACGACGCCATGGTGCCGCTGTCCAGCCTGGTGCGGGTGCGCGAGAGCGTCAGCCCGCGCGAGCTGAACCACTTTGGCCAGCGCCGCTCGGCCACCATCACCGCCAACCTGGCGCCCGACTATTCGCTGGGCGAGGCGATCACCTTCATGGACCAGGCGGCGGCCAAGGTGCTCAAACCCGGTTACACCACCGACCTGAACGGCATCTCGCGCGAGTTCCAAAGTTCTCAGGGGGCTCTGGGCATCGTGTTCGTACTGGCATTGGTGTTCATCTATCTGGTGCTGGCGGCCCAGTTTGAAAGCTTTGTTGATCCGCTGGTAATCATGCTGTCGGTACCCTTGTCGATGATTGGCGCCCTGCTGGCGTTGAAGTGGAGCGGCGGCTCGCTGAACGTCTATTCGCAGATCGGCCTGATCACCCTGGTGGGGCTGATCACCAAGCACGGCATCCTGATCGTGGAGTTTGCCAATCAGCTGCGCGAGCAGGGCTTGGCGACGGTGGATGCGCTGGTCCAGGCCTCCGAGCAGCGCCTGCGGCCGATTTTGATGACCACCGGCGCTATGGTGCTGGGCGCCATTCCGCTGGCGCTGGCCACCGGCGCCGGGGCGGAAACCCGCACCCAGATCGGCTGGGTGATTGTGGGCGGCATGAGCTTGGGGACGCTGCTGACCATCTTCGTGGTGCCCACGATGTACATGCTGTTTGCCCGCCACAAGGTGCCGGGCGCCAACCACGCGGTGGCGCTGGACGGGCCCGTGGCCCCTTCGGTCAGCGTCTAAAGACTTCAGGCCCTTTGAATAGTCAAAACGGGCCTGAGGTCAATGAATGCCAGCGGTAGTAGCTATCAATTCAGGAGTAAATTTCCGGTGTGGAATCACGCCGCTGCCGCATCCCGCAGCGCTTGCAACGCGGCCAGCACCGTCTCCAGCGCCACGCCGTCGGCTAGCGTCGTGTGGCTGGCGATCAGTGCTGGGGCCTGGGCGGCGTCGGCCTGCAGCTGGGCGATGCACTGGCCGGCGGCCTTGGGCGCCTCAAAGCCCTGGCTTTGCAGCAGCAGCGCGCCATCGGCCGCGACCAGCTTGAAGTAAAACTGGCCGTCCTTTTCGCGGTATTGCTTGAAGCTGGGCAGCGCCGCCTTGCTGGGCTTGGCGGGCGCGGCGGTGGGCGTGGCCAGCTGCGCCAGGTTGCGCAGGCCCACGGCGTGGCGCAGCTCCTTCATCAGCGGCGTGGCCAGCGCGCGGGCGCGTTCGGCGCCGGCCTGCAGGGTTTGCTCCAGCCTGGCGGGGTTCTGGATCAGTGCCTCGTAGTGCGCGCGCATGGGGGCGACGATCTGGTCGATGCGCTCGAACAGCATCTGCTTGGCATCGCCCCAGGCAATGCCGCGCGCGTATTCGTGGCGCAGGGCCTCGGTCTCGGCGGGCGTGGCAAAGGCCTGGTAGAGCTGGAACAGCGCCGAGCCCTCGGTCTCCTTAGGCTCGCCGGGTGCGCGCGAGTCGGTGACGATGCCGCCAATCAGCTTGCGCAGCTGTTCGCGCGAAGAGAACAGCGGGATGGTGTTGTCGTAGCTCTTGCTCATCTTGCGGCCGTCCAGGCCGGGCAGGGTGGCCACATGCTCGTCCACCACCGCCTCGGGCAGCACCAAGTGCTCGCCGTACAGGTGGTTGAAGCTGCTGGCCATGTCGCGCGCCATTTCCAGGTGCTGGATCTGGTCGCGGCCCACCGGCACCTTGTGCGCTTTGAACATCAGGATGTCCGCGCCCATCAGCACCGGGTACATGAACAGGCCAGCGTTCACGCCGTCATCGGCTTCGCGCTCGGCGGCGGCGTTCTTGTCCTGGGCGGCCTTGTAGGCGTGGGCGCGGTTGAGCAGGCCCTTGCCGGTCACGCAGGTCA
>CAZQXQ010000078.1:0-11807 GCA_964597235.1 uncultured Burkholderiaceae bacterium
GCAAGTACGGCGGCAACATGGGCACCGAAGGCTCGGTGGCCTTCCAGTTCAAGCATTGCGGCCAGCTGATTTTTGCCCCTGGCACCAGCGAAGACAAAGTCATGGAAGTGGCCCTGGAAGCCGGTGCCGAAGACGTGGTCACCGACGAGGACGGTGCCATCGAGGTGCTCACCGCCCCGGGCGATTTCGAAGCCGTCAAGAACGCCCTGGAAGCGGCTGGCCTCAAGCCCGAGGTGGCCGAAGTGACCATGCGTGCGGAAAACACCATTGAGCTGGCCGGCGACGACGCTGCCCGGATGCAAAAGCTCCTCGACATGATCGAGGAATTGGACGACGTGCAAGAGGTCTATCACAACGCTGCGCTATGAAGGTACTTGTCATTGGTGGCGGCGGCCGTGAACACGCAATGGCCTGGAAACTGGCCCAATCTCCCAAGGTGACCAAAGTGGTCGTGGCTCCCGGCAATGGGGGTACTGCCTTGTCTCCCAAACTGGAAAACCTGCCCATCACCGAACCTCAAGCGCTGCGTGCCTGGGCCCAGGACGAAAAAATCGCCCTGACCGTGGTCGGCCCCGAAGCCCCGCTGGCCGCTGGTGTGGTCGATGAGTTCCGCGCTCATGGCCTGCGCATCTTCGGTCCGACCAAGGCGGCGGCGCAGCTGGAAAGCTCCAAGGCGTTTTCCAAGGCCTTCATGCAGCGCCACGGCATTCCGACGGCGGCCTATGACACCTTCACCGACCCGGTGGCCGCCCATGCCTACATCGACAAGCTGGGCGCGCCCATCGTCGTGAAGGCCGACGGCCTGGCCGCCGGCAAGGGCGTGGTCGTGGCGATGACCTTGCAGGAAGCCCACGATGCCGTGGACTTCATGCTGGTGGACAACAAGTACGGTGTCTCGCACAACGAAGGCGCGGATGGAAAGGCTTTGCCGCGCGTGGTGATCGAAGAGTTCCTTGAAGGCGAAGAAGCCTCCTTCATCGTGCTGTGCGACGGCAAGAACGTGCTGGCGCTGGCCACCAGCCAGGACCATAAGCGCCTCAAGGATGGCGACCAGGGCCCCAATACTGGCGGCATGGGCGCCTATTCGCCCGCCCCCGTGGTCACGGCCGATGTGCATGCCCGGGCGATGCGCGAAATCATCCTGCCCACCATCCGGGGCATGGAAAAAGATGGCATTCCCTACACCGGCTTCCTGTACGCCGGTCTGATGATCGACGCCAAGGGCCATCCCAAGACGCTCGAATTCAACTGCCGCATGGGTGATCCCGAAACCCAGCCCATCCTGATGCGCCTCAAGAGCGATTTGGTCGATGTGCTGAGTGCCGCTGTCGATCGCAAGCTCGACCAGGTCGAGCTGGAGTGGGACCGCCGCACTGCACTGGGCGTGGTCATGGCCGCGCATGGCTACCCCGAAGATCCCCGCAAGGGCGATGCCATCACCGGCCTGCCCACCGAAGCCCCTGACGCCATGGTCTTCCATGCTGGCACGGTGCTGCATGACGGCGTAGTCCGCACCAGCGGCGGCCGGGTGCTGTGCGTCACCGTGCTGGCCGACAGCGTCAAGCTGGCGCAGCAGCGGGCCTATGACGTGGCCGTGGGCATCCATTTCGATGGTGCCCAGTACCGCCGCGACATCGGTTTTCGGGCTGCTGCGAAACATTGATCCCGCGGATCGCACGGATTTCTCTGAGCCCACGGATCTTTTCTGTTCCTTGAACTTCGATCGGACTCTCCCATGACCTCCACCGCTTCCGCCGCCTTGACCCCCGCCACCGCCGTGGCGTCGGTGTCTGCCTACCTCAAAGACCTGCAGGCCCGCATCACCGCAGCCCTGGAGGCGGTGGAAGGCGAGGGCGGTGCGCGCTTTCTGGCCGACGCTTGGCACAAGGCGCCCGGCGAGGCCTTGCAGGGCGAAGGCCTGACCAAGATCATGGAAAACGGCCGCGTGTTCGAGCGTGCTGGCTGCGGCTTCTCGCATGTGCGCGGGCCCAAGCTGCCACCTTCGGCCACCGAGCACCGTCCTGAGCTGGCCGGCGCCCCGTTCGAGGCCATGGGCGTGTCGCTGGTGTTTCACCCGCGCAACCCCTATGTGCCCACCGTGCACATGAACGTGCGCATGATTGCTGCCGGCCATCCCGGCCAGGAGCCTGTGTGCTGGTTTGGCGGCGGCATGGACCTGACGCCTTACTACCCCTACTTGGAAGACGCTGTGTATTTCCACCAGGTTTGTCGCGATGCGGTCGCGCCGTTTGGCGAGGACAAGTACCCCCGTTTCAAAAAATGGTGCGACGAATACTTCTTTTTGAAGCACCGTAACGAGCAGCGCGGCGTGGGCGGCATCTTTTATGACGACTTCTCCGAACTGGGCTTTGACGACGGTTTTGCCATGACCCGCTCGGTGGGCGATGCCTTCCTCAAGGCCTACCTGCCCATCGTCGAGCGTCGCAAGGACCAACCCTATGGCGAGCGCGAAACCGATTTCCAGCGCTACCGCCGGGGCCGTTATGTGGAGTTCAACCTGGTCTTTGACCGGGGTACGCATTTCGGCCTGCAGTCGGGTGGGCGCACCGAGTCCATCCTGCTGTCCATGCCGTTGCACGCCAGCTGGTCCTACCAGCGCACCGACCCCGAGGGCAGCCCTGAGGCCGCGCTGACCCGCGATTTCCTCGTCCGTCGCGACTGGCTGGCGTGAGTCGCTACTCCCCTGAGCCGCTGCGCGACATTCCCCAGGGGACGGTAGCTTTTGCTGCGGGGCGGCCCTTGCTGGTGGCTACCCCTTTGCTGGGCATAGCGCCCGGCACTGGCGGTATTGCGGCCGAAGCGCTACCATCCACCCCCTTTTTCTCCACCGATTGCCGATGACCACCACCCCCAAAACGGAAACCGCCGCCAAAAAAGACGTCACCAAACTGCAACGCGCCATCGTCGATGGCCTGGAGGACGTGAAGGCGCAAGACATCCAGGTCTTCGACACCACCGAGCTGTCTCCCCTGTTCGAGCGGGTGATCGTGGCCTCCGGCACTTCCAACCGCCAGACCAAGGCCCTGGCCTCCAGCGTGCGTGATGCCGTGCGCGAAGCCGGCTTTCCCAAGCCCCGCACCGAGGGCGAAGACAACGGCGAATGGATCATCGTGGACTGCGGTGCCGCCGTGGCGCACATCATGCAGCCCGCCATCCGCCAGTACTACCGCCTGGAAGAGCTGTGGGGCGACAAGCCCGTGCGCCTGAAGCTGGGCGCCGCCAAGCCGGTGGCCAAATCTGCTGACGACAAGCCGGCCAAGAAGACCCCAGCCAAACGCGCTACCAAAGCCACTGCAACCAAGGCCGAAGCCAAAGCCCTGAGTCCCGCCGCCGCTGCCAAGCAGGCCGCGAAGATGGCCGCCGCCGAAGCCGCAGCCACGCCGGCCACCAAGAAGGCACCGGCCAAAAAGGCGGCCGCAAAAACGGCCTCCGCCAAGGCACCAGCCAAGACCGCTGCCAAAACCCCTGCCAAAACCGCTTCCGGCACGGCGGCCAAAGCCCCCGCCAAAAAGGCGCCCGCCAAGTCCGCGGTGAAGACGGTGGTGGTCAAGCCTACGGCGCGCAAGGCGCCTGCCAAGTCCGCAGCCGCCAAGGCTCCGGCCAAGAAGGCAGCCGCCAAGAAAGCCCCGTCCCGCAAAGACGCCGACCAGGCTTGATGCTCCGGTCCGCCTAGTCACCTGCTGAACCATGAAGCTGCTGATCGTTGCTGTGGGCCAGCGGGTGCCCGACTGGGCGCAAACCGCCTACGAGGACTACGCCAAGCGCTTTCCACCCGAGCTCAAAGTCGAGCTCAAGGCCGTCAAGACCGAGCCCCGCGGATCCAAGACGCTGGAAACGTTGTACGCCGCCGAGCGCGAGCGCATCGAGGCGGCTATCCCGCGTGGCACGCGCGTCGTCGTGCTGGACGAGCGTGGCACCGCGCTCACCACCAAGGCGCTGGCCGAGCGGCTCAAGGGCTGGCAACTGGGCGGTGACGACGTGGCCCTGGTTATCGGTGGCCCCGATGGTCTGGACCCCGCCTTCCGCCAGACCGCGCACGAGCGCATCCGCCTGTCCGACCTGACCCTGCCGCACGCCATGGTGCGGGTGCTGCTGATTGAGCAGCTCTACCGTGCTTGGTCGGTCAACGCAGGCCACCCCTATCACCGCGAGTGAGGGGTTAGGGGTTCAGGCGCTTGATTGCTCCTGTATTGATAGCTAATACCGCTCGAATCTATTGGTCTGGAGGCCAATTTGATCTCTAAAGTGTCCCCAGCGCCTATGGCCGACTTTTTCATCTACCTGGCCTCGCAAAGCCCGCGCCGCAGCCAGCTGCTGGACCAGCTGGGCGTGCGCCACGAGCGCCTGCTGCCCCAAGCCGACGGCCCCCACGCCGAAGATGCCGAAGCGCTGGAGGCCGTGCGCCCCGGCGAATCGCCCCGCGCCTATGTGCAGCGGGTGACGGCGCTCAAGCTCGATGCCGCGGTGGCCCGCTGGCAGCGCCGGGGTTTGCCGGCAGCGCCGATTTTGTGCTCGGACACGACTGTGGCCCTGGGGCGCGAGATTTTGGGTAAGCCCAAGGACGCCGCCCATGCCGCCCAGATGCTGGCCGCGCTGTCGGGCCGCACGCACCGCGTGCTCACGGCCGTGGCGCTGCAGCATGGCGACCAGCGGCAACTGGCGCTCTCGGTGTCGCAGGTCACGTTCGCGCCGCTCACGGCTGCGCAGATTGATGCCTATGTCGCCAGCGGCGAGCCGCTGGGCAAGGCCGGCTCTTATGGCGTGCAGGGGCTGGCGGCAGCGTGGATTCCGCGCATCAGCGGCAGCTACAGCGGCATCATGGGCCTTCCTCTGTTCGAGACCGCCCAGCTGCTGCGCGCGGCCGGCTGGCAAGGCTGAAACCATGCCCCCCGAAACGGCGGCCGTTGCCGAAGCGGCCTTGCAGCAGGCCCTACGCTGGGGCGAATGGGTGCGCCACGGCCTGGAATTGCTGGCCACGGTGGCCTTCATGCTGTCCGGCCTGCTGACGGGCGCCCGCAGCCGGCTCGATGCCGTGGGCGTGTATGCGGTCGCGTTTCTCACGGCCTTTGGCGGCGGCACGCTGCGCGATCTGCTCTTGGACCTGCGCCCCTTTTTCTGGGTGCGCCACCAGGAGTATTTGTGGGGCGTGTTCCTGCTGAGCACGCTGGCCATGCTGTTCATGCGCCAGCACCACCTGGAGCCCACCGAGCGCGCCATCCAGATCCCCGATGCGATTGGCCTGGGCCTGTTTGCCGCCGTGGGGGTGGATGTGGCCACAGCCAATGGCATGCCCGCCCTGGTGGCGGTGTTGATGGGCGTGGTCACGCCCGTCTTTGGCGGCGTGCTGCGCGACATCGTTTGCAACACCATCCCTGCCGCGTTCAGCGACCACCGTCCTTATGCGCTGTGCGCTTTTCTGGGCGGCTGGCTCTACTTGGGCCTGCTGGCCCTGGCCTGGCCGGCATGGCTGGCGCTGGTGCTTACGGTGGCATTCACCGCCGGAATGCGCTTGCTGGCCTTGCGCTTTGACTGGCGCCTGCCGGTGTGGCGGGTTTGAGCGTCGTCAAATAGCAAAAGCCCCACCGGGCGAAACCACGGTGGGGCCTGTGCCAGTAGCGCTCAGGCGCAGAGCGATCAGGCCAGCGCAGCGGTCACGGCTTGCTTGGCGGCTTCGATGGCGGCGGTGCGGGCCTCGGGGCCAAAGGCCACGCCCTGCACGTTCACAAACTGCACGTCGGTGATGCCGACAAAGCCCAGTACGGCCTTGAGGTAGGGGCGCACAAAGTCCATGGCGGCGGCAGGGGCCTCGTCGTACTTGCCGCCGCTGGCCATCACCACGATGGCCTTCTTGCCGGTCAGCAGGCCTTCGGGGCCGTTGGCGGTGTAGCGGAAGGTTTCGCCCGCGCGCAGCACATGGTCCAGGTAGCTCTTGAGCGTCGAGGGGATGCCAAAGTTGTACATGGGCGCGCCAATCACGATCACGTCCTGGGCCTTGATCTCGGCGATCAGGGTGTTCGACAGTTCAGACTGCAGGTTGCCGCCGTGGATGTGGGGCAGGGGGTTTGCCGACAGGTCGTGCACGGTGGGCGTTTGGCCCTTGGCTTGCAGCGCCGCGATGGCATGGTCCAGCACTTCGTTGGTGGCGGAGTTCGCGCCCAGGGCGCCGTTTTTCAGGATCAGGGTGTTCATGGTGTTGGCTTTCTCAAGTGGTGGAGACAGGCTCTACTTTAGGTGCATTGCATTCAAATAAATCAAAAGTTTTTGATAAATCATTTCAAGTTTATCGAACGATTTGGCGGGATGGGACAGGGCGCGTATGGCGACTCCTGAGTGACTTTCTGTCTGGTCGCAAGGGGTCGAAGTCCACGGGCTTGGTGCATGATGACGGGCTGTTTTGATTCCCCACCTTTTGCCCCGAGCCATGCACCACGACATCCTGATCAACTGGTCCCCCCAGGAAACCCGCGTCGCCATCGTCGAGAACGGCGCGGTTCAAGAGTTGCATGTCGAGCGCACGCTGGAACGTGGCCTGGTCGGCAATGTTTATCTGGGCAAGGTCTCGCGGGTGTTGCCGGGCATGCAGTCGGCCTTTATCGACATTGGCCTGGAGCGCGCCGCTTTCTTGCATGTGGCCGATGTTTGGCAGCGCCAACCCGAGGGCGAGGCGCCGATGTTCGCCCGCAAGGGTGAGCCCCCCGTGCCCATCGAAAAACAGGTGTTCGAAGGCCAGCCGCTGCTGGTGCAGGTCATCAAGGACCCGCTGGGTACCAAGGGCGCGCGGCTCTCTACCCAGATCAGCATTGCTGGCCGGCTGCTGGTGTTCCTGCCGCAGGACGACCATGTGGGCGTATCGCAAAAAATCCCCGCTGCCGAGCGGGATGCGCTGCGTGCCCGCCTGCAGGCCTTGGTCGGTACGCCCGAGACGGGCGGAGGCGGTGGTTTTATCCTGCGCACCAATGGCGAGGACGCCAGCGACGCCGAACTGGCCGAAGACATCGCCTACCTGCGCAAGACCTGGGCCCGCATCAAGGCTGCCGCGCTCAAGCAGCCGCCGAAATCCTTGTTGCATCAGGACCTGGACCTGCTGCAGCGCGTGCTGCGCGACCTCGCCAATGAGCACACCCAGACCATTCGGCTGGATTCGAACGAGCAGTTCCACCGCCTGCGGGCCTTTGGCCAGGAGTTCATGCCCGCCGCCACTGCCAAGCTGCAGCATTACAAGGGCGAGCGGCCGATTTTTGACCTGTACGCCATTGACGAGGAAGTGGCCAAGGCCCTGGGCCGGCGCGTGGATCTGAAATCGGGTGGTTACTTGATCGTGGACCAGACCGAGGCGCTGACCACCATCGACGTGAACACCGGTGGCTTTGTCGGCGCGCGCAATTTCGATGACACCATCTTCAAGACCAACCTGGAGGCCGCACAGGCCATTGCCCGCCAGCTGCGCCTGCGCAACCTGGGCGGCATCGTCATCGTGGATTTCATCGACATGGCCCGAGAGGACCACCAGCAGGCCGTGCTGGCCGAGTTCCGCAAACAATTGCTGCGCGACCGCGTCAAGACCACGATGGCGGGCGGTTTTTCACAGCTGGGCTTGGTGGAGATGACCCGCAAACGCACCCGCGAATCGTTGGCGCAGATG
Source organism: uncultured Burkholderiaceae bacterium (assembly GCA_964597235.1). Classification (GTDB taxonomy): domain Bacteria; phylum Pseudomonadota; class Gammaproteobacteria; order Burkholderiales; family Burkholderiaceae_C; genus CAYZPX01. The sequence goes on from CAZQXQ010000078.1 coordinate 7,664, forward strand.
CTCAGCGAGGCCTGCCCCACCTGCCAGGGTACCGGCCGCATCAAGACCGCCCGCAGCGTGTGCTACGACATCCTGCGCGAAATCCTGCGCGAAGCCCGCCAGTTCGACCCCCGCGAATTCCGCGTGGTCGCCTCGCCCCGCGTGGTGGAATTGTTCCTGGACGAGGAAAGCCAGCACCTGGCAGGCTTGAGCGACTTCATCGGCAAGCCTATCTCCCTGCAGGCCGAAAACGCCATGGGGCAGGCGGAGTACGACATTGTGTTGATGTGAGGGGGCGGGCTGCTGGGGCCCGGCTCCAGAAAAGAAAACGCCCCGGAGTTCGGGGCGTTTTCTTTGGAGGCCCAAAGTTCCAAGGAACCCTGGGGCCAGCGGCGGGACTTATTCGGTGATGAAGCTTTCGCCGGTGATCAGGTCGGTCAGGGTCTGGCCTGAAGGTGCGGTGCCAGTCACCTTGATCAGCGTGTCGTACTTGTCATTCATGCCACCAGCAGAACCGTTACCACGACCACGGGTATCCATGATGCCGTTGGCATTGGTGTCGATCAGCAGCCAGACTGTTGTATCGTTTTCCACGATCTTCAGGATGCTGCCGGTGCCGTTGGGGAAGTTTTCGTCGTACTTTACGTCTTCAAGGGTTTTGAACAGATCCGCTGCACCTGTACCGCCATCCGTAAAGTCTTTCAGCGTAACTTCGCCAATGCTGTAGCGCTGGACGGTGTCGGACAGCTTGATCACATCGCCGGTGCCGAATTTGGCGATGAGATCGTGCGTGTTTGCGAACGGCGTCGAATTGGCGTTGTTGGTGGGTGGGTTGGCGTTGCCGTTATTGTCGTACGTTACGGTGTACAGATTGAAAATGTCTTGACCGTCGGTGCCAGTTTTGGTTTCGGCGGATGCCAGGGTAAATGTCGTGTCTGCAGTCGCCGCGACTTCACGGTCCACCACCTCGGTCTCCACGTTCACATAGTAGGAGTCCTTCAGGTTGCCGCTGACTTGCGCAACCTTGAAGTTCAGTTTTTCAGCTTGTTGTTCTGTGATGTTGTCGCCCTTCAGTGCGACGCCGAGTTTGAAGCTGGTGGTGCCGTCAGGCAACTCAAGGCGGCCGTTGGTGATGGCAATTGCCTTGTCAACATGCTGGGTGGTGGTGCCGTTACCGAATTTTTCAGTGTAGGTAACAAGGGCTTGCAGTGAACCAACAGTGTCTTCGGCGAGGTCTGCACCTTGGCCTTCCACTTGCACGGAGATCACAGCTTTTTCGTCCAGAGGCGTGCTCAGCTTGAAGGCGCCGATGGCGTATTTGTAGGTGCTGGCGGTGGCAACGCCGTTAGCGTCTTCGGTAAGAGTCGCGGTAGGTGCGGATTCTTGGAAGGTGAACTTCTCGCTGGCGTCTGAAACTGTGTATTCGAGATTGTTTTTAAAAGTGGTATTAATCGCGTTGTTAATCGTGGTCTGATTCGCATTGACGCGGTCGTTGTACCACTTGGTGTCCACCGAAATCTTGGCCAGCGACAGCGTTTCCTTGATGGTGGCGGTCGAAGTCACGTAGTAGCTGTTTTCCAGCACTTTGGAAGCGCTGGGGGCTTGTTGCACCGAGAACACCAGGCTTTCGTTTTGTTCGCCAGCGATGAGGTCAGCCTTGATATCAGAGGACAGCTCCAGGGACTTGCTGTCTTTAGGCAGATTGATCGTGCCGGTGTTGATCGTGCCGGTGTTTTTGGTAAACGTACCAGTTTTGACAACTGAACCGCCAGCATTCTTCACTACATATTTCAGTTCCCCAAAGTCTTTATCTTTCTGAGCGCCAATGCCGGTCAGGCGGACGACAACATCTGCGCTGTTGTCCAGGGCTTGGGAAAAGTTGAAGATCGCAGTTGCTGTTTCCCCTTCACCTTTGGTGAATTTTTTGCTGGCTGCGGTGATGGTGGCTTTTGCCATGATGGATTCTCCTAAGAGGGTTGTGGAACCGCTAATGTACTAAACCGCGTTGTAAAAAGTGCATTTTTTTCGAAAATTTTTCACTTTTCTTGTTGTTTTTTGTTGACAAACAAGCGCTCTTGGTGTCTGGATTTGTAAATTTCTGTAACAAGTTGTCGTTACCAGCACCGTCACCACATGGACTTGGCGGTGGGCTTCGGGTGCAAGCGCCCATAAAAAATGCCCAGCGCGGGTGAGGCGCTGGGCATCTGGCAGTTGCCTTGGCTGGGCGGGGTGCCCAGCCTGGGGTAGACGCTTACTTGACGTGCTTGCCGATCAGGCCAGCCAGTTCAAACATGCTCACCTGGGCCTTGCCGAACAGGGGCTTGAGCTTGGCATCGGCATTGATATTGCGCTTGTTGGCGCTGTCTTGCAGATTGTGTTCCTTGATATAGACCCAGAGCTTGCTGATGATTTCGGTGCGGGGCAGGGGGTCTTTGCCCACGATGGCGGCCAGGGCAGCGTCGGGGGTCAGGGGCTTCATGAACGCGGCGTTGGGCGTGCGCTTTTTGGTGGCGGGGGTTTCAGCAGCGGCGCTTGCCTTGGCGGGGGCTTTTTTTGCGGTAGCCATGTCAGATCTTCCTGTAATACTTTCGGTTGGGACCAGCGAAAACAGCTTTCCCACTGGCAGCCGGCATCCTACTGGGAAAAAAATCGCTTTCCAAGCGGAAATCCCTGGATTCTTGTCTTTTCTTATGAGGTTGATTGATGTTTGCTTCTTCTGATCCCGCCTGGAGCACCTGTGATTTGTGCGATGCCCACAAAAACGACGGCAGCGGCCAGTTTCGCGTCTTACCGCCCGTCTTCCATGACTACGGTGGTCAAACCTGCTTTGCCGGCCCTGTCAGCACCGTGAAGTGCCATGAAGACAACACTTTGGTCAAGGCCGTGCTCGATACCCCTGGCGAGGGGCGGGTGCTGGTGGTGGATGGCGGGGCGTCGCTGCGCCGGGCGCTGGTCGGTGGCAACCTGGCCGCTGCGGCCGCACGCAATGGCTGGGCCGGCATTGTCGTAGATGGTTGCGTGCGCGACATCGCGGAGCTGCGCGCCTCGGGCGTGGGTATTCGCGCCCTGGCCTTGATGCCGATGCCCACCGAAAAGCGCAACGAGGGCCAGCGCGATGTCCCGGTGCAGCTCCAGGGCGTCTGGGTGCGCCCCGGCGATTGGCTGTACGCCGACAAAGACGGCATCGTGCTAGCCCCCCAGCCCTTGCACGTTGCGTGAGGCATTTGCCCCAGATCCGCAACATCCGATCTGGAATTGCCGATTTTGCATTGCGTACTTTTGATTTCGCATGGTGGGAAAATTCTCTGGAATAGAGGTCTTTGTTTTTCCGTCAAATAGGTTTCATTTTTGTATTGCAAAATCAGTTGGCTATCCTGTTGAAATACAAGCAAAAAATTTATGTCTTGTATAAGACATAAGAGCAAACTTGAGTCTTATAGAAGACTTATAGTTTCTACCTAAGCGCATCGCGTTTTTTACCCCCGAATTCAGTAACCAAGGAGTGTTCTCATGACTCAAAACCTCACCCGCGAACAACAGATTGCCGCCCTGGAAAAAGACTGGGCTACCAACCCCCGCTGGAAGGGCGTTAAGCGTGGCTACAGCGCCGCCGATGTGGTTCGCCTGCGCGGCAGCATGCAGCCCGAGTACACGCTGGCCAAGCGCGGCGCCGAAAAGCTGTGGGAAAAAGTGAATGGCGGCGCCAAGAAGGGCTACGTCAATGCTTTCGGCGCGATCACTGCGGGCCAGGCCATGCAGCAAGCCAAGGCGGGTCTGGAAGCTGTGTACCTGTCGGGCTGGCAAGTCGCTGCCGATGGCAACACCTCTGAGACCATGTACCCCGACCAGTCGCTGTACGCCTACGACTCGGTGCCGACCATGGTGCGCCGCATCAACAACACCTTTAAGCGCGCTGACGAAATCCAATGGAGCCGTGGCATTAACCCTGGCGATGCCGAATTCATCGACTACTTCCTGCCCATCGTGGCCGATGCAGAAGCCGGTTTCGGTGGTGTGTTGAACGCCTTCGAACTGATGAAGAACATGATCGCCGCTGGCGCTGCTGGCGTGCACTTTGAAGACCAGCTGGCCGCCGTGAAGAAGTGCGGTCACATGGGCGGCAAGGTGCTGGTGCCCACCCAAGAAGCCTGCGAAAAGCTGATCG
>CAZQXQ010000079.1:0-11742 GCA_964597235.1 uncultured Burkholderiaceae bacterium
AGCGCTTTCTGGCGCAATGGCAGCCCCTGCTGCAAACCGTCCGCGCCCAGCCCGAGCACAAGGGCCTGATCCGCTGGCTGGTGGATGTGGACCCGCAGGCGATTTGAGGGTGTCTTTTCCCGCTCCATGTGAACGATGGGCCCACGACGCATCGGATTGCTGATAGGGTTCGCACCTTGCAGGCAAACCGCGCCCAAGGAGAACCCACATGGACTTTTCCTCACCCCCTCTAAGTTGTCCAGTCCGCCGCCGCGCGACCCTGGTTGCCGGCCTGGCTTTGGCCACCGGCGCACTGGCCCAAGGCTATCCCAGCAAACCCGTGACCCTGCTGGTGCCCTACCCGCCGGGCGGCCCCTCGGACTTGTTTGCCCGTGCCATCGTCCAGGCGCTGTCCCGGCAGCTCGGTCAAGCCGTCTCGGTGGAAAACCTGGGAGGTGCCAGCGGATCGATCGCGGCGCAGAAAGTGCTCAATCACCCCTCGGACGGGTACTTGGTGTTCCAGGGCTCACCCAATGAGCTGATCCTGGCGCCGCTGGTGCTGCCCTCGGTCCGGTTCAAGAGCGAAGACTTCCGTCTGGTGCAGATGATCTCGACCACCCAGATCGGCTTCCTGGCCCGGGCCAACCTGCCCGTGAATTCGGTCGATGCCTTCCTCGATTACGCCCGCCAGCAGGCAGCGCAAGGCAAGCCCATCACTTACGCCAGCGTGGGGCCGGGCTCGTTCTACCACCTGCTGGGCGTCCATCTGTCCCAGGTGACAGGGATTGCCATGCAGCATGTGCCTTACAAGGGCTCGGCCGTGGCCGACAAAGACCTGCTCGCGGGACAGGTGGACATCTTCCTGGCGCCGTACTCCAAGCATTACCAAGACCAGCACAAGAGCGGCAAGCTCAAGGTGCTGGCCATGCTCACCCCCACCCGGCTTGAGGGTTTGAAGGACATCCCCGCGATCAGCGAAAGCAAGCGCTTGAAAGACTTTGTCTTTCACACCTGGCACGGCTATTTCGTGAAGAAGGACACCCCTGAGGCCACCGTGGTCGCCCTACACAAGGCCATCACGGCCACGCTGAGGGACCCGGCCATGCGCGCCCAGCTCGAAGCCATCTTCTACGTGCCCGCCACGACTTCCCTCCTGTCACTGGCCGAGGCAGACAAAACCTACGCCGAGGGCATCGCGAAATTCCGGGCCTTGGCCCAATCCACCAAGCTCTAGAGATTGTGAGCCCCCGAACCGGGCGCCTTGCGTTGCTTTTTGGGCTATAAGCCAATAGATACCTTCGGTAGTAGCTATTCATTTAATAGCAAACATCCCCCCTCAAAGCGCCAACTTCTGCTGCAAACCGCTGGCCCGTTGCACGCGGCGGACCAGCGCGGCTTCGAGCAGGCCGGGACGGGCCTCGATTAGGGAGAAATGCGTGCGGGCGCGGGTGATGCCGGTATAGACCAGCTCGCGGGTCAGCATCTCGCCGGCGCCGTCGGGCAGCACGACGACGGTGTGGGCAAATTCCGAACCCTGGCTTTTGTGGATGGTCATGGCAAAGGCGGTCTCCACATGGGCCAGGCGGCTCACGGCCACCGAACGCAGGGCCTCGCCGTCCAGAAAGTAGGCGCGCAGGCTGCGCTTGGCCTGGCCGTCCGGCTGGAAGGCTGGCAGTACCACGCCCACGTCGCCATTGAACACACCCAGCGCCGGGTCGTTGCGCGTGACCATGACCGGGCGGCCGACAAACCATTCACCCTGGGGGTCCAACCAACCCGCCTTGGCCAGCGCAGCCTGTACGGCGGGGTTGAGCGCCCGGTCGCCCCAGGGGCCGTCATGCACTGCGCACAGGATGCGGCAGCGCTCAAAGGCCTGGAGCACCTGGGTGGCCCAGGCCTGGTGGGCTTGCTCGGCGGGCAGATCCGCGCCAGGCCCTGCCTGGACGATGCGCAAATAGTCGGCATACGAGGCGGGCGCCCCGGGCCGGCCGTTCAGGGCCAAGTCGGTGACCAGCGCGGGCGTGGCCTCGGCGGCGGAGGCGGACCAGATCAGGGCGCCCTCCCCTGCAGCGCCCTCGGCCATGGCCTGGTTCAGCAGCCGGCGGGCCAGGGCGCCCTCGCCCGCGTTCACCGCCAGCGCCAGTTGCCCAATCGCCGTGCCAAAGCGGCGGCTCTGGCGCAGCATCACGGTGCAGCGGTCCATCACGCTCTGGGGCGCCTTGGCCACCCCCAGCGGCTGGCCGGTGGCGGCCTGCAGATAGGCCAGGGTCTCGGCGTCATAGCGGGCCTCGGCCGCGCCAGCGCACAGATCGCCCAGGACGGCGCCGGCTTCCACCGAGGCGAGCTGGTCCTTGTCGCCCAACAGTACCAGCTGGGCCTGTGGCGGCAGGGCCTGCAGCAGCGCGGCCATCATTTCCAGGTGGACCATGGAGGTTTCATCGACCAGCAGCACATCCAGCGGCAAGGGATTGCGGGCGTGGTGGCGGAACTGGCGGGTGTCCGGCCGCGCGCCCAGCAGCTTGTGCAGGGTCACGGCGGCGCCGATGCGCTCGGTCAGGGCTGCCAGGTCCAGCGCATCGCCCACGGCCTGCTGCAGCGCTTGCAGCGACTGGTCGATGGACTGGCGCAAGCGCGCTGCCGCCTTGCCGGTGGGCGCGGCCAGGCCAATGCGCAGCCGGGCCGGGTCGGGGTGGGTGGCCAGCAGCAGCGCCAACAGGCGGGCGGCGGTGTAGGTCTTGCCGGTGCCCGGGCCGCCGGTGATGACCGAGACGCCGCCACGCAGCGCCAGCGCGCAGGCGAGCTGCTGCCAGTCGGGGGCAGCGGGTGTGTCGGGGGATGCGGCGCCGAACAGCTTGACCAGCCAGGGCTGCACCGCCCGCGGATCGACCGGCTGGGACTGCGCCGCCCGGTCGCGCAGGGCCTGCGCCACCTGGATTTCATAGGCCCAGTAGCGCTGCAGGTAAAGCAAGGGCGCGTCGGTGGGGCCATCCAGCACCAGCCAGGCACCGGTGCCCTGCGGGCTTGGCGCCGTACCGGCCCAACGCACCACGGGGCTGGCCTGCAAAGCCTGGACCCAACCGGCCACGGTGCTCGGCAAGGCGGCCCAGGCTTGCTGCAGCGCGGACTGCGCCGCTTCGGGCCAGCCCAGCAGCGCCTGGGGCGAGGCCACCAGGGCCGCCAGCGGCAGGGCGCTGTGGCCGCGCCCTTCCATCTGCGCCAGCAGCGCGCAGGCCATCAGCAGCACAGGGCTGGCCTGGGGATCGCGCTCCAGCGCAAAGGCGGCCAGGGCGCTGTCGAGCCGGCGCAGCCAGCCCTGTTCGGTCCACTGGTGCAGGGTGCTCAGCAAGGCGCCCTGGGGCGTCTGCACATCCCACAGGCCGGCCAGCACGGGCAGGGGCAATGCGGGGGATTCGGGCAGGGCGGTCATCACGGCGTTCATTCGGCGGTCTCCACGGGGGTGTCGAGCATGGCGTCCAGGGCATCGAGCAGCTCGGGCTCCGGCGGAACCAGGCACACGCCCTGGGCGGGGCCGGCGATGCCGCGCAGAAACAGATAGACGGCACCGCCCAGCTGGGTGGCGGGGTCGTAGGCATCGCCCAGGCGGCTGCGCAGCAGGCGGTGCAGGGCCTGCAGGTAAATGGCGGCCTGCACGTCGTAGCGGTGGCGCAGCATGGCGGCCTGCAGCGCTTCGGCGGTGTAGGCGCTGTCGCCCACGCCCAGGTGGTTGGACTTGTAGTCCAGCACCCAATAGCGGCCTTGGTGCTCAAACACCAAATCCGCAAAGCCCATCAGCATGCCGTGCAGTTCGCTGCGCTGCAGCGTGGGCCGGGGGGCATCGGCAAAGCAATGCCGGCGGCTCAGCGCATCGACCTCGGCGGTGCGCAACTGGGCGGCGGGCAGCCAGAACTCCATTTCCGACCAATGGGTCTGCAGCTGGTCCAGCGCCACGCCGGGGCCGGGCAAGGGCGTACGGACCACAGCGCCCAGCCAATCCACCAGGCCCGGGGCGTGGTCGGCGTGGGTCGAGCGTTCGCAGCGCAGGCGCAAGCGCTCGCCGAGTTCGGGGGACTGGGCCAGCGCAAAGTCCTCACGCGCCAGCCATTCGAGCTGCTCGTGCAGGAAGTTGCCGGCCAACGGACCACGCTGGAAGCGGTGGCGCAGCGCGGCCGTCGCGGGGGCCAGGGGGGCGGCCAACTGCTCTGGGACGAGCGTGGCCCCGGCCTCTTCGGGCAGGCGCTCGTCGTCGGCCGGACCTTCGGCGCGCCAGGGGGTGAGCGCGTGAAGGAGCGAGGCCTGGCCCAGATCGCGGGTCAGGCGGGAGTAGCTGGCAATGGCCCAGTCGCGGTCAAAGGCGGCGGCGTAGGCGGGTCGGGGCTCGGCCAGCGGCGGGCGGGCGTCGTCGCGACTCAAGCGAGTGACGGCCTCCGACACCTGGGAGGCGGGCAGAACAGCGATGTGCGGCTGCGCGGCCAGGGCCTGCAGCACGGGCTCCCAGGCCTCGGCCGCCAGCGCCTGGCCGCCGCCCAGCAGTTGGCCCAGCGCGCTCAGGTGGCTTTGGCAGTCCTTGGCGTTGCCCACCTTGAGCGCGGCAAAGCCCAGCCACAGCGCATGGCGGGGCCGGGTCATGGCCACGTAGAGCAGGCGCAGGTCTTCGCGCAAGCGGTCCTGCTCGGCCAGAGCCAGCGCGGCGTCGTCAATGTCCAGCAGCACGGTGGACTCACCCCCGGGCTGGGGCAGGCGCATGGCCTTGAGAAAGCGCCGACTCGCCGCTCGGAAGCTGGTGCCAAACGGCACGCAGACCACGGGGTATTCCAGGCCCTTGCTCTGGTGCATGGTGACGACCTTGACCAGGTCGGCATCGCTTTCCAAACGCAACACCTGGGCATCGGCGGGCGGGCCGCTGGCGTCGGTGGCCCCGTCGATCTGGCGCTGCAGCCAGCGCACCAGGGCCTCTTCGCCTTCGAGGTCGCTGCTGGCCTGCTGCAGGAGTTCGGCCAGGTGCAGCAAGTTGGTCAGGCGGCGCTCGCCCTCGTCCTCGCGCAGCCAGCGGGCGGCCAGGTGCAGGCGGTGCAGGGTCTGGCGCAGCATGGCCAGCACGCCCTGGCGCTGCCATACGGCCTGCAGCTCGCGCAGCAAGGCGGCGCGTTCGTCAAAGGCCTCGTCGTCGCTGGCCAGCTGCGCCAGCTCGGCCAGCGACAGGCCCAGGGTGGGTACGGCATAGGCGGCGCGCACACGGTCGGTGTCCTGCGGCAGGGCCACGCCGCGCAGCCAGTGCACCAGGTCGCGCGCCTCGTCACTCTGGAAGACCGAGTCCCGGTCCGACAAAAACACCGAGGCCACGCCCCGGCGCTGCAGCGCGCGGCGCACGGTGGCGGCCTCGTGGCGGCTGCGCACCAGCACCGCAATGTCGCGGGGGCGCAGGCGCTCGAAAGGCTGACCGTTCTCCCGGAAGCCGTTGCTCGGGTCGTTGAGCCAAGCCACGATCTGCGCGGCGCAGCGCTCGGCAAAGCGGCGCTGGTGGCGGGCGGCGTTCAGCAGCGTCAGGTCGTGGACCAAGGTCAGCGCGGGCAAGGGGCCGTTGGCATTGACCCAGGACTCAGCCCGGCCGTGGGCCTGGACCTGGACGAACGGCACCGGGTTGTCCGACCCCTGGCGGAACAAAAACGCGCCCTGCGCGGTGTCCTCGGCCTGCACAAAACAGTGGTTCACCGCCGCCACCAAGGCTGTGGTGGAGCGGCGGTTGGTGTCCAGCACATAGTGCCGGCCTGCGGTGGCGCGGCGGGCCTGCAGGTAGCTGTGGATGTCTGCGCCGCGAAAGCCGTAAATCGACTGCTTGGGGTCGCCAATCAAGAGCAACGCATGGTCGCGCGCGGCTTCCTGCGCCGGGTAGATGGCCTGGAACAGGCGGTACTGCAGCGGCGAGGTGTCCTGGAACTCGTCGATCAGCGCGACCGGGAACTGGGCGCGGATGCGCTCGCGCAGGCGCTCGGCATGGGCTCCGTGCAGGGCCTGGTCCAGGCGCTGCAGCATGTCGGCAAAGCCAAAGCGACCCGCCTGGTGCTTGAGGTCCTGCATGCGCCGGGCAATCCAGGCAGCGGCGTGCTGGCGGGCGACGGTGGCGGTGCAAGGTAGCGCCTCCAGCGCGGGGCGCAGTTGGGCAAAGTCCGCGAAGACGGAGGGCAGATCGGCCGGGAGGGACTCCCCTTCCTGGCGCGCTTCGGCCAGGCCATCGGGGGTCAAACGGATCCAGGCGGTGTCCGTGAGCGGCGGGATATCGTCCGCGAAGGTCCCTTCCGCCCAGGCTTGCAGGGTGTCCAGCCAGCCGTTGATGGTTTTTTCGGAAAAGCGCTTGCCATTCCAGCCTTTGTTCTTAGCGGGCATTTGCGATGCCACGTAGTCGCGCATCGCGCCCACCTTGTCCACCCACGCTGCGCGCAAGGCCGCCACCGCCGCCTGGCGCGCTTGCTGGCATTGCGCCATCACGGTGGCCAGGGTCTCTGTGGACCGCCACTGCGCATCCACGCCCAGGGCGATCAGCTTGGCCGCATCCTTGGCCAGGGCGTCCACATTGCCCCACACGGCAAGCACGGCCTCCAAGGCCTCGGCATCCAGCGGGTAGCAGGCGGTGCGCCAGTAGTCCTGCGCGGCCTCAGTGCGCAGCGCGTCTTCGTCGGGCTCCAGTTCTTCGTCAAAGAGGTTGCCGCTGTCAAAGGCGTGCTCGCGCAGCATGCGCTGGCACCAGGCGTCGATGGTGAAGACGCTGGCATCGTCCATCGCGTCGGCCGCCATGGCCAGGCGCCAGGCGGCTTGTTGGCGCTCGGGGCCTTGGGGGTAGGCAGTCAGCAGGTCGCTCAAGAAAACATCGCCAGCCTCGACCTCCCCCCGGAAGCAGCGGGCGGCCTCTAGCAGGCGGGCGCGGATGCGGTCGGAGAGCTCGCGCGTAGCGGCGCGGGTGAAGGTCATCACCAAAATTTCGGCGGGCGACAGCGGGCGCTCAAAGCGCTGGTCCGCGTCGCCATGGCCCAGGACCAAGCGCAGGTAGAGCGCGGCAATGGTCCAGGTCTTGCCGGTGCCGGCGCTGGCCTCGATCAGGCGGCCACCCCACAGCGGAAAGGCCAGGGCGTGCAGGTGCTGCGGATGCGGATGGGCGGGGGTTCGCTGCGGGGCGCTCATGCCGGTGCTCCTTCGTGTGCGGCCTGGGATGCGGTGGGATGGGGTGCCGAGTGGGGCATGGCCTGAACCTGCGAAGCCACCCAGTCCAGGAACGGGCGGTACAGGTCTTGGGCCAGGGCATGGAACAGGGGCGCCCCCGTGTCGTTCATCGGCGCGAGCAGCGCCTCGAAGTCCGGGAACACCCGCGCCAGGCTGGGGTCGGCCCCATCGGGAAAGCCGTTGCCGTAATCGTCGCCTTCGTACTGCCGCTTGGCCGCCGCATTCACATCGGCATCGGGGTCGGCCAGGTCTGCAACACTGGCTTCGTCCTTGATCTGCGCTGCGGCCAAGGCGGTGTTCAGGGGCAGCGGCAAGGGCCGCTGCTGGCCCTCGCGCCAGGCGGCGATCAGGCGCTGCAAGGTTTCCTGGCTCTGCGCCTGCTCCTCGGGTGGCAGGGGGGCGATGCGCAGGACGCCATCCTGCCCCACCAGCCGCTGGTGCAGCGCCAGGCGCATGGCGCTGGCAGCCAGGGCGCGCAGCCAGGCCGCGAGCAGCTTGTCGGTGCGGGGCTGGTCCTTGCTCAGCAATTTGGACGGGACCAGCGCCAGCCAGGCGGTGTCCTCGCCTTGGCGCTGGCGGTAGAGCTGCGCCAGCGCATCGCGCAGCACCAGGCCGTCCCAAGCCAGCTCCACCGGCAGATGCGGCGCTGGGTCCGGGAAGTCCTGGCCCGCCTGCTGCCAGGCGCCGGCCATGGCGTGCAGGGTGGCGCGCAGCTCGTCTTCTGCGCGCTGGCCCAAGCCACGCATGGGCAGGCTTCCGGCACGGCGCAGGCGGGCCAGCTCGGCATCGACCTGGGCGCAGAGTTCGCTGGCATCCGCCACCTCGGCGGCGGGCGGCCAGGGTCGCAGCTGGTCCTGCAGAAGCTGGAAACGGTCCAGCCCGTCGATGGCAAAGGCCTCGGTGTCGGCGACCAGGGCCTCGGCCTCCTCCCAGCGCACCTTGAGGCGGTCCTCAAAAAACGCCCGGACGGGATTACGCAGAAAGCGCTCCAGCCGGCCCAGGGACAAAGGCGGCGCACTGGCGGCATCAAAGGGCAGGTGCTCAGTCCCCGTGCAGTGGGCGCCATCGTCCGGCCGGTGCGGCGCATGCACCGCGCGCCATTCGCGGGCGTGGGTGGACAAGGACGGCGCGTCAGATTCGGGCACCTCGAAATACCGCCGGCTAAAAGGCTGCAGCGGGTGCACGGTGGTGCGCTCGGCCACGGAGGCCGAACCCCAGACGGCGGCCAGGTGGTCGCGCAGCTGAGCGAGCAGCACCGACGGCGGCAGCTCGCTGTTGTCGCGCACATGGCGGCCGGTCCAGCTGACATACAGCAGGCGCCGGGCGGACAGCAGGGCTTCGAGCATCAGCTGGCGGTCGTCGTGCTGGCGGGCGCGGTCGCCGGGGCGGTACTGGCCGCGCGCGCCCATCAGATCGAAATCGCTGCGGGGGCTGCGGCGGGGATAGTCGCCGTCGTTCATGCCCAGCAGGCACACCACCTCGAAGGGGATGGCACGCATGGGCATCAGCGTGCAGAAGGTGATGCCGCCGGCGCGGAAGCGCCGCTCCAGCAGCGGCGGCTCCAGCGCCTCCAGCCAAGCGCTGCGAAACGCCGCCAGCGCCAGCGGCTGATCAAAACTGGCGCGGTCGCAGGCGTCCTGCCAGGTGGCCAGCGCGGCGCGCATAGCGGCCAGCACGCCCCGGTCCAGCTCATCTTGGGGCAGGAACAACGCATCCAGCCAGGCACGGCCACGTGCGCCCCAGGTGGCGGGCGGGGCCGCCTCGTCGGCCTGGGTCCAGACAGCCAGCAGGGTCTGTAGCAGGTGGGCCAGGCCGCCAGCCAGTTCAGCCTCCAGCCCGCCGACCTCGGCATAGGGGGCAATGGTGTCGTCGCCCTGCCCTTCTGCCCAGGTGCCAGCGGCATAGCCCAGCAGCATGCGCTGCAGGCCAAACCAAGCGCTGTTTTGCTCGCCGCAGGTGTCCAGATTCAGGCCCTGGCGCTGTGCTTCGTTCAGCCCCCAGCGGATGCCGGCGCCCTCCATCCATTGGCCCAGGCGGGGCAGCTGCTCGGGCGCAATGCCAAAGCGCGCGGTCACGGCGGGCACGGCCAGCAGATCGACCAGCTCGCTCAGGCGGCAGCGCTGCGCGGGCAGGCGCAGCAGCCATTCCAGCGCGGTGACCAGCGGGCTGCTGGCTTGGGCGCTCAGGTCGGCAATGTCAAACGGGATGTGACGCGCATCGCCGCGCGGGTATTGGCCGAACACGGCGCGGATGGCGGGGGCCATCGCCTCGATGTCCGGCACCATGACCACGATGTCGCGCGGCTGCAGCGGGGCCTGCCCTGGGCGGCGCTCGGCCAAGCGGTCGAGCAGCTGGTCGTGCAGCACTTCCAGCTCGCGCACCGGGCTGTGAGCCAGGTGAAAGACGATGGAGCGGTCCTCCGGCGCCAGCGGCTGCGCGCTGGCCTGGGCCTCGGCTTGGGGAACGAGGTCGCGGATGTGGCGCTGCAGCTGAGTGAGCAAGGGGGTATCAGAGCCGCTGTCGCCTTCGTCGAACAGGTCGATGCGCAGCTGGGGGTATTGCGTACGCAGCTGCTCCGCGTTGTCGCGCGCGTCGAGCTGGCGAATGAAATCCCGCCCCTGCCGGCCCCAGGCGGCCAGGAGCGGATGGGCGTGCTGGTGCATGTCTTCCATGGCGATGGCTGACAGGTCCATGCCCCCGGGGCGGGGACCATGGCGGCGGCGCTGGATCTGGCGCAGCAGCTCGCGGCCCTCGACGATGTCGCACCAGTGGTAGCGGCAGGGGTTGGGCACCGCCAGCACCACCTGGGTGTGCGCGGCCAGCGCCTCCAGGGTGTCCAGCGTGGCGCCAGGCAGATGGCTCATGCCAAACACCACCACCCGCCGCGCGACGCGACCGGCCAACGCCCCGGGCCCTGCCTGCAGACGCTCGATGACCTGGCGATGCAAGCCGGGGCGCAGCACGGCATGTTCCTCGGGCGCCAGGTCGTCCAGCAGGGCGCGCCAGAGCAGCGGCTGCCAGCGCTGGTCCTCGGGCACGGGGGTTTCGAGCTGGTTGGCGTCGATCAGCACCGCCCGGCCCTGCGCCCAGGCCTGCAGCCAGTCGGCACGGTAGTTCTGGTACTGGTCGAACAGGTCGGCCAGCCGGGTGGCCAGCTGGAGCGCGCGGTCGGCGCCGTCCCTCTGCAGGTAGCCGCGCACGGGGGCGAAAGCCTCCTGGGTCTCGGCGTTTTCCAGCAAGCCGGGCAGGAGGCGCATCAGGCGCCAGGCCATGGGCCGCTTGTCCAGCGGCGAGACGCGCGGCACCGCCTGCGCGCCCAGCACCTGCCGGTAGGTACGCCACAGAAAGCGCCCCGGCAGCTCCACCCGGGTGGCGGCGCACACGCCCGCCTGGCGGGCCAGCTCCATCTTGAACCACTCGGCCACGCCGTTGCTTTGCACCAGCACGATTTCTTCTTCGAGCGGACCCAGCGGGTGCGCCTGCAACCAGGACATCACGGCATCGGCCAGCAATTCGGACTGGTTGCCGTGCAGCGCGATCCAGCCGGGGGAGATCGGAGCGGCAGAAGGAGGGGAGCGGGTCAAGGGCACCTCGTCGTCGGTCAAAAAAAGGGGGAAGGCTGGCATCGTAGGGGCAAGGGACGACGGAGGCTGTCGTGGTGGGGATGAAATTCGCCCTTGACCGAAAAAAACAAGAGTTTTAGGACTCTAGCCCAATAAATATCAGCGGCACTAGCTCTTATTTCAATAGCAAATTCAAGGGTTTGAACTGCGAACCGAGCCTGCGGTCCAGGTACCCCGCCTAGCTGGGTATCATGGCGCCCCTTCCGTTCCTGCCCGTCTGCGCCCCACCCCATGTCTGCTGGTCTCAACCTTGCCCAACTTCAGGCCGTCCACTACACCGAGGGGCCCTGCCTGGTGCTGGCCGGCGCGGGCTCGGGCAAGACGCGGGTGATCACGCACAAGATCGGCCACCTGATCGACAAGGGCCTGGAGCCCCGGCGCATCGCCGCCATCACCTTCACCAACAAGGCCGCCGCCGAGATGCGTGAACGCGCCAAGGGCCTGATTGGCCGCGCCGCCAAGGACGTGCTGGTATGCACCTTCCACGCCCTGGGCGTGCGCATGGTGCGCGAGGACGGGCAGGTGCTGGGGCTCAAACCCCAGTTCAGCATCATGGATGCCGACGACGTGACCGGCATCCTCAAGGATGCGGCGGGCGGCACCACCGACCTGGCCACCGCCCGCCAGTGGCAGTGGACCATCAGCAAATGGAAGAACATGGGCCTGAACGCCGAACAGGCCCTGGCCCAAGCGGCGGACGACCACGAGCGCACCATCGCGCTGATCATGCAGCGCTACGAAGAGCGCCTGGCCGCCTACCAAAGCGTGGACTTCGATGACCTGATCGGCCTGCCGCTGACGCTGCTGCGCGACTTCCCCGAGGTGCGGTCCAAGTGGCAGGCGCTGCTGGGCCATGTGCTGGTCGATGAATACCAGGACACCAACGCCACGCAGTACGAGCTGCTCAAGCTGCTGGTGGGCGAGCGCG
>CAZQXQ010000080.1:0-11667 GCA_964597235.1 uncultured Burkholderiaceae bacterium
ACTCGGCGGCGTTGTCCAGGAAGTAGCGATCGTGGGTGATGGCCACCACGGTGCCAGGGAAGCGCTGCAGGAACTGCTCCAGCCAGTGCACGCTTTCGGCGTCCAAGTGGTTGGTGGGTTCGTCGAGCAGCAGCATGTCGGGCTTGGACAGCAGCAGGCGGCACAGGGCCACGCGGCGCTTTTCGCCCCCGGAAAGGTTCTTGATCAGCGCATCCCAAGGCGGCAGATTCAGCGCATCGGCGGCCAGCTCCAACTGCAGGTCGGTGTTTTCCGAACCGGCGGCGGCGATGATGGCTTCGAGCTCGGCCTGCTCGGCAGCCAAGGCGTCAAAGTCAGCATCTTCTTCAGCGTAGGCTGCATAGACCTCTTCGAGGCGCTGCTTGGCGGCAATTGCGCCGCCGATACCCTCTTCGACCGCTTGACGCACGGTCTGCTCGGGATCGATCTGGGGCTCCTGGGGCAGATAGCCGATCTTGATGCCGGGCATCGGGACAGCTTCGCCTTCGATTTCCTTGTCAAGGCCAGCCATGATCTTCAGCAAGGTGGACTTACCGGAGCCGTTCAGGCCGAGTACGCCGATCTTGGCACCCGGGAAAAAGCTCAGAGAAACGTTCTTCAAGATCTGTCGCTTAGGCGGCACGGTCTTGGAGACGCGGTTCATGGAAAAAACGTATTGGGCCATTCGTGGTCAAACCTGCAAAAGATAAGCAGAAAATCTGCGTGACAAAACCCCTGGATTATCCGCGCATGCGACAATCGCCAGCTTGTGACGGACCAGTAACCGCCACATCAGCACCTGCTGGGGACGAAGGAAACACCCGATTCCGGGCTCCCACCCTTGAAAACTTTGGGCCTGCAACTGGCCTGGCAACCACGGACGTTGCCACGACAGGTCCTCTTGCACCCGCTTTTCGGGCGCCCTTTGCGCACCGACCGGGTGACCACACCGCAATGACATTTGAAGCACTGAACCTGGCGCCCGCCATCCTGAAAGCTGTTCACGAGCAGGGGTACGAAAACCCCACCCCCATCCAGGCCCAGGCCATTCCGGCCGTTCTCCAGGGCCAAGACCTGCTGGCCGGCGCCCAGACCGGCACCGGCAAGACGGCCGCCTTTACCCTGCCGATGCTGCACCGCCTCTCGCAAGGCCAGGCCGCACAAAGCAAGTTCGGCGGCAAGGGCATCCGGGCCCTGGTGCTGACGCCCACCCGCGAGCTGGCTGCCCAGGTCGAGGAATCGGTGCGCGACTACGGTAAGTACCTTGATCTGAAGTCCACCGTGATTTTTGGCGGCGTCGGCATGAACCCGCAGATCGACCGGATCAAGCGCGGCGTCGATGTGCTGGTGGCCACGCCCGGCCGCCTACTGGACCTGCAGCAGCAAGGCTTCATGGACCTGTCCACCGTCGAGATCCTGGTGCTGGACGAAGCCGACCGCATGCTGGACATGGGCTTCATCCATGACGTGAAAAAAATTCTGGCCCTGGTGCCCAAGGACAAGCAGAGCCTGCTGTTTTCGGCCACCTTCAGCGACGAGATCCGCGAGCTGGCCAACAACCTGTTGCACAACCCGCAAAGCATCCAGGTCACGCCGCGCAACACCACGGTGCAGCGCATCACCCAGGTGATCCACCCGGTGGGTCGGGCCAAGAAAAAGCAGGCCCTGTTGCACATCATCCAGCAGCACAACTGGAGCCAGGTGCTGGTCTTCACCCGCACCAAATTCGGCGCCAACAACGTGGCCGAGTACCTGACCAAGAACGGTGTCAGCGCCATGGCCCTGCACGGCAACAAGAGCCAAAGCGCCCGCACCCAGGCGCTGGCTGGCTTCAAGAGCGGCGACATCCGCGCCCTGGTGGCCACCGACATTGCCGCGCGCGGTATCGACATTGACGAACTGCCACATGTCGTCAACTACGAAATCCCCAACGTGCCGGAAGACTACGTGCACCGCATCGGCCGCACCGGCCGCGCCGGCGCCAGCGGCGAGGCTGTGAGCCTGGTTTGCATGGACGAAGAAGGCTTCATGATGGACATCGAGCGCTTCACCAAGCAGGAAATTCCGGTGCAAGTGCTCGAAGGCTTTGGCCCCGACGAAGACGAAAAGGCCGAACCCATCGCCATGGGCCGCCAGACCATCTGGGGCGGCGCCGGCAAGCCGCCCAGCCGCGATGTGATGCAGGCCGCCGCCAAGGCTGCCCGGCAGGAAATGATGGAGCGCATCCGCACCAACAAGGGCACCCAGGGCGACCGCGCACCGCGTGGCAACGGCGGAGGCAAACCGGCCCAAGGCCAGGGCGGAGCAGCGTCCCAAGGCGAAGGCCGTGGACCCAAACCCCAGGGCGGACGCCCGGGCCCACGCCCTGGCCAGGCCCCGCAAGGCCGAGGTCAAGGCCAGGCACAGGGCCGTGGTCGCGGCGGCCGTGGCCCCCGTCCACAAGGGGGTGACGAGTACCACCGCTTCGAAGACCAGCCCCCGCGCCCCAACGCCCACCTGGGCACCCACCTGGGACACACCAACCCGAATGTCCGCCACAGCGGCAGCCCTGGCGGCCAACCCGACCCCATGCGCACCAGCGTGGACAGCATGGCCGAACGCGGCCGCCGTGGCGGCGGTGGTTTCCGCAACAGCGGTGGTGGTTTCGGTGGCGGTGGTGGCTACGGGGGCGGCGGCAATGCTGGCGGCCGAGGCGGCCGTGGTGGCCCTCGCGGCGGGTCCTTCAACCGCTGAGAAAGCCCACGATGCGCCAGCGTGCCCCAGCCCCCCCGCAATCCCCCCTTGCGCGCCGGCCAGGGCACTTGGCGCTGTGCGGCCTGGCCAGCACCTTGCTGCTGGCTGCGTGTAGCAGCACCCCGCTGCCCCCTTGGCCCAGCAGCCCGGCGCCCGTACGCAAGGTGGTGCGGATTCCCCCACCCAAAGCCTCTGCGCCGGCATCGCCCCAACAGCCGGAGCGCGTCGAGCCCCTGCCGGCGGACATCCCAGTCCAGGTCCAGGCGATTGCGCCCCCGGTGCTACCCAGCCCAGTCGCTCCCGACATCGCGCAGCACTACCCTGACCCGGCCACGCCCCACCAGACACCGGGCCTTGCACCCGATCGCCGGGCCATGACCACCAACGGCGAGCTGGGACAGTGGCTGCAGGAGCAGCGCCAGGCGCTTCGCCCCTCCATCCAGGCCCGGCTAATCGAATTGGGCGCTTCGCAACAGGGCACACCCCTGCAGGCGCTGCTGCTGACCCGGGCCGGCCGCACTGATCCAGCCAGCCTGGAAGCCAATGCCCGGCCCACTGTGCTGCTGCTGGGCCAGCAACAGGGCGATGCACCCGCCAGCAGCGAAGCCCTGCTGATCATCGCCCTGGAACTCGCCCAAGGTCCGCTGGCCTCGCTGCTCGACAAGCTCAATGTGCTGATCCTGCCCCGCGCCAACCCGGATGGCGCCGAACGCGCGCAAGGCCGGCTGATCAATGGCATCGACCTGCAGGCAGACCATCTGTTGCTGCGCAGCCCGGAAGCCCAGGCCATTGCCCGGCTGATGCGCGACTACCGCCCGATGGTGGTGATCGATGCCACCGAATTTCCGGTTCAGCACAGCCGCCTGCTGCCGTTTGGCGGCGTTCCCTTGCACGACCTGCACTGGCAGGTGGCCGCCACGCCGCATTACCCCGAATTCTTGTCCAAGGCCGCACGCGAATGGTTCCTGCCGCCACTGGCCAAAGCACTGCAGGCCGAAGACCTGCGTGGCACCCAGCACCACCAGGGCAGCACCAACCCGCAAGACCGGCGCATCGACCTGGGCAGCCTGGAACCGGATGCGAGCCACAACACCTTGGGACTGCATGGCGCCATCAGCCTGCGCATCGCCAGCCGAGGGAGTGACTTGGATCGCCAGCACCTGCAACGCCGCGTCCACAGCCTGGTCGTGGCCACGCGCAGCCTGCTGCGCAGCGCTGCCGAACGGGCGGACGCCCTGCAGCAGGTGCGCAACTTTGTGGATCGGGACACCAGCGCCCAGGCCTGCCGCGACACCCTCACCCTGAGCGTCCGCCGCGAGACCCAACCCTACGAACTGCAACTGCGCCACCCGGAAACCGGCGCCGAGCAGCGCCAGCAGGTCGAGGCGTTCACGCCCGCACGCTGGCAAGCCCTGGAAACGCGATCCCGGCCCTGCGGTTACTGGCTGGATGCTGGCGCCGCAACCGCTGTGGAACGCCTGCGCCTGCTGGACCTGCGAGTGCTACGCATTGCCGAAGCCGGTACCGTGCTGGCAGAGAGCACCCCGCCATCCTCCTCCAGCGGCGAGCGCCGCAGTGGCCCCGTTCCGCGCAGCCTGCTGGACGTGCCCGTGGGCAGCTACTACCTGCCGCTGAACCAGCCCGGCGCCGCCCTGGCCGTCGCCGCCCTGGAGGCCGGAACGCCCTATGGCTACCTGGCACACGGCCTGATCGCCCAGCCCGGCCAAGTCGCACGGGTGATGGCCATTCCGGAACTGGTCTTTGACGACCAGGAGCCCTGAGCAGTCATGGACAGCAGTCCAAAAATGCTCCTATAAAGAGAGCATATACCGCTCGTATTGATTGGGCTAGAGGCAGATTTAACGTGTCTGCACCGCGCTGGTGATGACGATGTCCGTCTGCGGCACATTGTTCAGGCCACCCCGGCTGGTGGTGGGCTGGGTGGCCATGGTGTCGATCACGGCCAAGCCCTCGCTCACCTTGCCAAACACGGCATAGCCAGGCTGGGTGTCGCTGAGGTAGTCAAAACCCCGGTTGTCCTGAAGGTTGACGTAGAACTGGCTGGTCGCGCTGTTGGGGTCGCTGGTGCGCGCCATGCCCACCGTACCGCGCAGGTTGCTCAGGCCATTCGGGACTTCCAGAGGGATCGGGTTGGCCGTGGGCGCCTTGTACGTGGGGCCCGTCGTGAAGCCACCGCCCTGCACCACAAAATTGACCTTGGGGTCCACCCGATGGAATAAGGTGCCGGCGTAAAAACCGCTGTTCACGTAGCGCAGGAAGTTGAAGACCGTGTTCGGCGCCTTGTCGGGCGACAGCTCCATCTTCACCGTGCCCAGGCTGGTCTGCAGCGTCACCTCGGGCACAGGCACCGGGAAGGTGCGACTGAACAAGACCTTGCCCGAGCCATCTTCGGCATCCACCTGCACTTCGCTGGCACCGACCACCGTACAGCTCACCTGCACCTGGGTGGGCGTATTACCAGGCAAGGCCGCCAGGCCCCGGCAGCCGGAAGTGCTCACGCTTAAATCGACCTGGTCCAGCTGCGGCCCGGTGATCGTGAAAGTGGCTGTCTTGCTGAAAGCCAGACTGCCTTCCGCCGCGATTTCGCTGATCGGGCCAGGCGCATCCCCCCCACCGCCACCACAGGCAGCCAGGATGATCGCCGCACTGGCGGCCAGCAAATTTGTACGCATTGCCATGGGTCACACTCCTCTAAAACTCTGAAAGTTGGAAAAAACGTCGGGCCTACCGGCCTCAATGTAAAAACCGGGCGCTGCTCGCATCCACACTGGATGCCGTGCGCGGGTTCATCCACGCCGGCCAGGCGTCCAGCGGCCAGCCGGCCTCACGGCACTGGCCGTGGACGATGGCCAGCCACTGGCGCAGGGGCTGGGCCTGGATCTGCAAGGTCACGGCTTCCGGGTCGGCCACGGCCTCGGACGGGGACGGCCCGGACAAGGCCTCAGAACGAAACACCAAGCGCACCACCTCCGCCTGTAGCTGCAAATCCACCGCCGTGACCAGCCAGGCGGTCTCAGCCGCTTCGGCAGCGACCGGGGCCTGGGGCTGCAATTCGGCCAGGGCGGCCTGCTGGGCAAATCCCTGCGCGACTTCGGCACGGGTGGCGCTGGCCACGCTGCCGACCGGCACGGGGCTGTGTTGCTCTAACCACTGGCACAGCGGCGGCACCAGACGCTGCAGCAGGCGCTGAGTCAGCCACAGCACCACCGCCTGATCGGGCGCGGTCTCGCCGGCCAGGCGGATGCGGTCTTCGCGGTCCACGTATTGCGTGGTGATTTTCTGCAAGGCTTTCATGGGCCCGTCCTCACGCACCGGCCAGCGCGCGCACCCATTCCAGCTGGCGCGGCAGACAGACGCTGCGCAGGTCGTAATGCGCCTGCGCAAAGGCGCGGGCGTTGCGCCCCAGGCGCTCGCGGGCGGCGGGGTCATCGAGCAGCGCGCACACCGCCTGCGCCAGGCCCGGCACGTCAAAAAAGTCCACCAGCCGGCCGGTTTCGTCCTCGGTGATGGCCTCGCGCAACGGCGCGGTGTTGCTGGCGACGATGGCGCAGCCGGCGCTCATGGCTTCCAGCAGGCTCCAGCTGAGCACGAAGGGGTAGGTCAGATAGACATGCACCGTGCTCAGCTGCAGGAGAGGGATGAACTGCTGATAAGGCAGGTTGCCCAAAAAATGCACCCGCGCCCAGTCGGCGTCAGAAATCTGCGGGCGCACTTCGCTGGCGAAGATGTCCTTCCACTTACGGCCATCGGCGGGCCGGGCGCCGTAGCTCACATCGTCGCCGCCCACCAGCAGCACTCGGGCATTCGGGCGGCGGCGCAGGATTTCAGGCAAGGCCCGCATGAAGACGTGGTAGCCCCGGTAGGGCTCCAGGTTGCGGTTGACGAAGGTGATGACCTCGTCCTGACGGGTCAGCTCGATGGGCCCAGCGGCGGTGTTCAGCGCCAGCCGCACCGCCGGGTTGGGCACGACCGCCTGGGTGTCGATACCGTCGTGCACCACGGTGATCTTTTGGCGGAAGGGCTCGGGGAAGGTGCTGGCCTGCCATTCGGTGGGCGAGATGCCGGCGTCAGCCACCTCGAAGTGCAGCAGGTTGTTCAGGTTTTTCAGGCGCAGGCGGCAGACATCGCCAGGGTCCTTGGCGGGGAATTCGGGGTCGAAGCCCACGTCCGCGCCTTCGGGACGGTAATAGAACTCGCTATAGATACCCAGTTTGGCCTGCGGCCAGACGTCCTTGAGGAACAGGCTTTCGCCCCAGCCGGGGTGGGCAATGATCACGTCGGGCGTGAAGCCCTTGGCTTTCAGCTGCAGCGCCGCGCGAAAGCAGGCCTCGCCGCGAATGGCCTTGGTCTCGAAGTCCGACACCCAGGGGTGCACCCCCGGCGTGGTGCCGCGCTGAGCGCCATAGCGCACGATCTGCACGCCCTGCCAGGTCGGGGCCTCGGTCTTTTGCATGGTCATCGCGACAACGCGGTGGCCCTGCTGGGCCAGCGCCGGGGCCAGAAACTTGAACTGGCCAGGGAAGTTTTGGTGGATAAAGAGGATCTGCATCGTGCGTGCGCTCAAGGCAACAGGTCCAGAGACTGGAGGTAGGCGGGCTGCAGCATCAGCTCGTCCCAGGGCTGGGGCGCGGTCTCGGGCAGCAGCGCCAGGCGGCGAGATTCGCTGTCGGGGCTGGGCTGCCAGCGGCCCTGGGCCTGGGCTTGTTCCAGGCCATCGAGCAGGTCGTCGAGCACGCGGCCGTCGCCTAGGCTCTGGTTGCACAGCAGCACCTGGTCGCAGCCGGCCTGCAGCGCGGCCAAGGCGGCCTCGGTGGGGCTGAGCAATTCGCCCCCAGCACCGTCCATGCGGCGCGCGGCCTCCATGCTCAGGTCGTCGCTGAAGATGGCGCCGTCAAAGCCCAGCTGGCCGCGCAGGATCTCTTGCAGCCAGCGTGGGGAGAAACCGGCTGGGCGTTTGTCCACCTTGGGATAAATGACATGCGCCGGCATCACGGCGGTGAGGGTGCGGCTCAGCCAGGCGTAGGGCGCGGCGTCGTCGGCCAGGATGGTGCGCAGGCTGCGCCGGTCCACCGGGATGTCCACGTGCGAATCGGCCTGCACAAAGCCATGGCCCGGGAAATGCTTGGCGCAATGCGCCATGCCCGCCTGCAGCAGGCCATGCGCCAGGCTCTTGGCCAGCAGCGCGACCACGCGCGGGTCGCTGTGGAAGGCCCGGTCGCCAATCACGCGGCTGCGCGAGGCACCGGCCGCGTCCTGCCAGTCCAGGTCCAGCACCGGGGTGAAGCTGAAATCCACGCCGCAGGCACGCAGTTCGCTGCCCAGCACATAGCCGCAGGCGGTGGCGGCGTTGGTGGCGCGCAGCGCGCCGCTGCCCTCGCGAGCCTTGGCGCCCTGGCCGTCGTCCATCCACAGCTGCCCCAGCGCGCGCATGGGCGGCAGGTGGGTGAAGCCGTCCGTACGAAAGCGCTGCACGCGGCCGCCTTCGTGGTCCACGCAGACCAGCAGGTCCGGACGCACGGCCTTGATGGCGGCGGTCAGTTCCAGCAGCTGGACGCGGTCCTGCCAGTTGCGACTGAACAGGATCACCCCCCCGGTCAACGGATGGGCCAGGCGGCGACGGTCGTCGGCGGTGAGCTGAAAGCCCGCCACATCGAGGATGAGCGGGGCGTGCGTGCTGGAAGACAATGGCATGTTCGTCAGGGGCGAAAAGGCAGGCGCAAGGCGCGAACCCGCGATTCTGCCCCGGTCTGCACGCCTGGCCTTCGTTTTTGCTGCCCATGAAACCGCTTTCCCACTACCTTCCCTCCTGGCTGGAGGACTGGCTGGACGTCGTCGTCCCGGCCATCCACATCCTGCTGATCGTCGCCGTGGCCACCACGGCCTATCGCCTGTTGCGCTACCTGGTGCGCCGGGCGGTCACCCACTACCGCTGGCCACCCGAGACCATGGTGCCCATCCTGGGGGTGCTGCGCTGGCTGATCATCGCCGGCACGGTGCTGCTCGTCTTGGAGCGCCTGGGCATGTCGGCGGCAGTGCTGTGGTCGGCCTTCACCGGCTTTGCTGCGGTGGGTGCGGTGGCCTTCTTTGCGGCATGGAGTGTGCTGTCCAACCTGTTTTGCGCGCTGCTGATTTTTACCGTGGGCCCTTTCCGCCTGGGCGACACCATCGAGGTGCTCGACACCGCCGAAAAGCCCGGCGCCAAGGGCAAGGTCGTGGACATCAACCTGCTCTACACCACGCTGGAAGAGCATGGCAGCGGCGGGCCCGACCACCCGCCCGTGCTGATGCAAATTCCAAACATGCTGGTCTTCCAGCGGGTGGTGCGGCGCTGGCAGGGCGAGGCGCCCCTGGTGCCCAAGGCCAGTGCACCTACGCCCGCCATCCCTGCCCCGGAAACCCCCAAGGCCTGAAGCGGCCTCAATCCGGGCGGCGCTCGACCACGCAAAAGCTGGCGGCGTAGTCGCTCTCGTCGGTCACGCTCAGGTGGGCCTGCAGGCCCCGGGCTTCGAACCAGTCCTTGAGCGCGCCGTGCAGCACGATGACGGGCTGACCGCTGGGCAGCTTGGCCACCTCGCAGGCGCGCCAGGTCATGGGCATGCGCATGCCCAGGCCAATCGCCTTGCTGAAGGCTTCCTTCGCAGAAAAGCGCGTGGCCAGGTAGCGCACGCCGCGCTCGGGCCAGCGGGCGCTGCGCGCGCGCCAAGTGGCCAGCTCGCCCTCAGCTAGCACCTTTTCGGCAAAGCGATCACCGTGGCGGGCCAGGCTCTCGCGGATGCGGCGGATGTCGCAGATGTCGGTGCCGATGCCGTAGATCATGGGTTGGGCGCCTGAGGGGTTTTGAGGTCTTTTTAGCCTCTAGGCCAATGGATACCAGCGGTACTAGCTATTTAATTAGGAGCAAATCAGACCGCTGCCTGTGGGTCCAGGCAAGCCAGGTAGGCGCGCACCGTGGCGTCGTAGCCCAGCTCCAGCGCATCGGCAATCAGGGCGTGGCCGATCGAGACTTCCAGCAAGCCAGGCACGGTGCGGGCAAACAGCGGCAGGTTGTCGCGGTTCAGGTCGTGGCCGGCGTTCACGCCCAGGCCAGCGGCCAGCGCGGCCTGGGCGGCGGCGCGGTAGCGCTCCAGCTCGGTGGCTTGGCTGGCGGTGCCCCAGGCGGCGGCATAGGGCTCGGTGTACAGCTCGACCCGGTCGGCGCCCACGGCGCGGGCGGCGGCCATGGCGTCCGGCAGCGGGTCCATGAACAGGCTCACGCGCACGCCCAGGGCCTGGCATTCGGCGATCAGCGGCGCCAGGCGCTCGCCGTCCACCGCCAGGTTCCAGCCATGGTCGCTGGTGAACTGGCCTTCGCTGTCGGGCACAAAGGTGGCTTGCTGGGGACGCATGCCCCGGCCCGCAAGCTCACGGATGAAATCCATCAGGTTATGAAAGGGGTTGCCCTCGATGTTGAACTCCCGGTCGGGCCAGGCGCGCAGCAGTTCGGCCAGCTCGGCCACGTCGTGGGCGCGGATGTGGCGCTCGTCGGGCCGGGGGTGCACGGTGATGCCCTGGGCACCCGCTTCCAGGCAGATCTGCGCGGCGCGGGTGACACTGGGAATGCCGAGGTGGCGCGTGTTGCGTACCAGGGCGACTTTATTGACGTTGACCGACAAAGCGGTGCGGTGGGTCCGTTCGGCAGGGGCATCAGGGGCGTTCATAGGGCTTGCAGTTCGATCATGAGCTGGCGGGTGCGCAGCAGCGGCGGCCCGCAATGGTATTGCAGCAGGGTGCGCAGCAAGGACTTGAGCGGGCTGGCAATCGGCGCGCAGGCGCGCAGCAGCGCGGGGTAGCCAGCGCCCTCCTCCAGCGCGGCTTGTAAGCGCAGCCAATCAGCCCCGGACAAGGTGACCCGATCGCCCGGTCCTGCGGTGCGCAGGCCAGCTTCAGGCACCAGCACGTAGGGAGCGTCGGGGTGCAAGGGGGTCAGGGTGAGGGTTTCGTGGTCCAGCGCGGGCAGCAGGCCGATTTCGCGCAGCAGGAACAGCTCGAAGCTGCGCAGCACCACCTCCAGCGCCTCGCCATGCTCGCTGGCCAGCACGCGGACTACGCCGACGTAGGCATCGAACAGCGCGGCATGGGGGTCGTCGCGCGCCAGCAGACGCAACAACAGCTCGTTCAGGTACAGGCCGGCCAGCAGCGCGTCGCCGGTGGGCATCACATGGCCGCCGACCCACTCGGCGCCTTTGAGCGGGTGGATGTCCGCCGCATTCGCCACCATGTAGCCCACGCGCAGCGGCTGCAGCGGCAGCAGCACTGGCCGGAAATTGGACGTGGGTTTTTTCGCCCCCTTGGCCACCAACACCACCCGGCCCCGGTGGCGGGTGAACACCTCCAGGATCAGGCTGGACTCGCTCCAGTCGTGGCGGTGCAGGACCAGGGCGGGCTCATCGCTCACACGAACCGCAGGCATTTTGCTATGGTATCAATAGCTACTAGCGCTGGTATCTAAAGGGCTAGAGGCCAATTTGACATCAAAACCAGTTGGTCACTCGTAACCAAACGAACGCACGCGGCTCTCGTCATCGGCCCAGCCGGAACGCACCTTGACCCACAGCTCCAGGAAGACCTTGGCGTCCATCAGCTTTTCCAGCTCCTGGCGGGCTTCGGTGCTGATGCGCTTGAGCTTTTCGCCCTTCTCGCCGATCACCATGGCCTTGTGGCCGTCGCGTTCGACGACGATGGTGGCGGCAATGCGCAAAAAGCGCTTGTGGTGCTTGCTGGGTTCCTCGTCGAACTTGTCGATCACCACGGTGGAGGTGTAAGGCAGCTCGTCGCCGGTGAAGCGAAACAGCTTCTCGCGCACGGTCTCAGAGGCCAGGAACTTCTCGCTGCGGTCGGTGAGCTCGTCCTCGCCGTACCACCAGCCCTGCTCGGGCA
>CAZQXQ010000081.1:0-11632 GCA_964597235.1 uncultured Burkholderiaceae bacterium
AAAACTGCATCAAGTGCAAATACACCGATTGCGTCGATGTCTGCCCCGTGGACTGCTTCCGCGAAGGTCCGAACTTCCTGGTGATCGACCCCGATGAGTGCATCGACTGCGCCGTCTGCATCCCCGAGTGCCCAGCCAACGCCATCTACGCGGAAGAAGACCTGCCGCAAGACCAACTGGCCTTCATCAAGCTCAACGCCGAACTGGCCCGCGCCAACGGCTGGAAGAGCATCACCAAGCGCAAAAACCCGCTGCCCGACGCCGACGAATGGAACGGCAAGCCGGGCAAGCTGGCCCAGCTGATCCGCTAAGTCGCTCAATCGCCAAACTGCTGGACCGTGGACACGCCGCCCTTGCACACCGATGCCCTGGTGATTGGTGCCGGCCCAGTGGGCTTGTGGCAGGTTTTCCAGCTGGGGCTGCAAGGCCTGTCCTGCCACCTGGTGGACAGCCTGCCCCAGGCCGGCGGCCAGACGGTGGCGCTGTATGGCGACAAACCGATCTACGACCTGCCTGGTCTTCCCCCCTGCACCGGGGTTGAGCTGACCGAACGCCTGACCCAGCAAATCGCCCCGTTCGCGGTGCAATGGCACCTCGGCAACACGGTCACAGGCCTGCTCCAAGACGATGGAGGCTGGCTGGCCACCTTGCAGGATGGCTGCCAGCTGCGCTCCCGCCTGGTGTTCATTGCGGCGGGTGCCGGGGCGTTTGCGCCCAAGAAGGTCAAGGCCGAGGGCATCGAGGCTTTCGAAGGCCTTCAGGTGCATTACGAGCAATCCCCACCCGCTGCCAGCCTGGCCGGTCAGGCAGTGGTCGTGCACGGCGGGGACGCAGCGGCGGTGGATTGCGCGCTCCAGCTGGTCGAGGCCGAAGTGCCGACCGCCTCCATCACCCTGCTGCACCGGCGCGACCAGTTTCAGGCCAGCGAAGACGCCCTGGCGCAGCTGCAAACCCTGCGCGAAGCCGGTCGCATTCAGGTAGTGGCAGGGCAAATCCTGGGCATTGAGACGGCAGAAGGCCCCAAAGGCCTGCGGCTGGCGGCGCTGCAGTTGCTCAACCACGAAGGCCAATCCCAGCGCCTGCCGCTAGACCAGCTGCTGGTCTGGCTAGGCCTGTCACCCAAGCTCGGACCAATGGCCGAATGGGGGCTGGCGATGGCCAAGCGGCAACTGGCGGTGGACCCAGCCACCTTTGCCACCAACGCGCCCGGTATTTACGCCGTGGGCGATGTGGTCAGCTACCCTGGCAAGCGCAAGCTCATCGTCTGCGGCTTTCACGAAGCCACGATGGCCGCCTGGAGCGCCGCCGAGACACTGGCGGGCCAAGGCATTCCACTGGAATACACCAGCAGCAGCCGGCGCCTGCAGCAGCGCCTGGGGCTTCAGGAACTTGAGGAACGCTGAACCCCCATCCAGCGGGCTCAACGGGCTGCGCGGGGAAAGCGCTCCAGCACTTCAGGGTTGACCAAGTTGGTCGGCTTGCCTTCAATGAAGTGAATCACGTTGTCGAAGGCCGCGCCAAAGTACAGCTCGTAGTTGTCCTGCTCCACATAGCCGATGTGGGGGGTGCAGATGCAGTTCTCCAGCCGCAGCAGCGCATGGCCCTGCAGGATGGGCTCGGACTCGAACACATCGATCGCGGCCATGCCGGGCCGCCCCCGGTTCAGCGCGCCCAGCAGCGCATCGGGGGCGATCAGTTCGGCCCGGGCGGTGTTGACAAGGAGGGCCGTGGGCTTCATCCGGGCCAGGTCGGCCGCAGTGACAATGCCTTCGGTCTCGGGGCACAGGCGCAGATTGAGCGACAGCACATCGGACTCGGCGAAAAATTCCTCGCGGTGGCTGGCCACCTGGTAACCATCGAGCAAGGCCTGCGCCCGCGAGGCATCGCGACCCCAGATCCGCACGTTCATGCCAAAGGCTTTGCCGTAACCCGCCACCAGCTTGCCAATGCGGCCGTAACCCCAGACCCCCAGGGTCTTGCCGCGCAGAATCTGACCCAGACCAAAGTTGGGTGGCATAGAACTGGCCTTCAGTCCCGATTGTTGCCAGGCCCCATGCTTAAGGTTGGCAATGTACTGGGGCAGTCGGC
Source organism: uncultured Burkholderiaceae bacterium (assembly GCA_964597235.1). Lineage (GTDB taxonomy): Bacteria > Pseudomonadota > Gammaproteobacteria > Burkholderiales > Burkholderiaceae_C > CAYZPX01. The sequence continues at coordinate 2,089 of CAZQXQ010000081.1, forward strand.
GTATGGCCGCCATGGTCAGCGCCCAGGTCAGCTCGGCTGCCGCCACAGGCGAGCCCACCCCTTCGGCCACTGCAACGCCATGGTCTGTGCAGGCCTGCACATCCACATGCGCGCCCACCTTGCCCGTCTGGGAAATCAGTTTGAGCTTGGGCAGTTTTTCGACCAGGGCCCGCGTGATCTGCGTGCGCTCGCGAATCAGCACAATGACCTCGGCATCGCGCAGGCGCACCGACAGTTGCCCAATGCCCTTGACGGTGTTGGTATAGACCTTGGCCGAATAGGGCTCCAGCCGGCTGGCGCAATGGAGCTTGCGCACGGCGTCTTGGTAATCGTCAAGGATCACGATGTTCATGGCGAGGTCCGAAAAAAGGAAAGCTGCAGGCGAAAGTGGGGAGCGATTGTAGGCAGCTCTGCTGCATTGCAGCAATACCGGAAACCGGCTCACTCCCCGCGCAGCACCAAGTCGTGGCGCACGATGTCGTAGCCCAGCGCGGCATAGCGGCGCCAGCGGGCGCGGGCCAGGTGGCGGTCTTGGGCATCCCCGGCGCTGACCACTTCCACCACGCGGGCAAAGCGCTCGAAGCCGTCTGGAATCACCGCCCCCAGGTTCAACAACACCTCATGGTGCGGGGCCTGCGCCACTGCCGTGACCAGCACGATGGGCGAGGCCTGCAGCAGCTCGGGAGCGGCATCCCCCCGGCAATGGGCGACGAAGTCTTGCGGTTGCAGGTTCCAGAGCATGCCGTCGAGCGGCTGCAGCACCGCTTCCGGACCCGCGATCACCAGCCGGGCGCCATGCCGCAGGGCCTTGCGGGCAAAGCGGCAGGCGTAGGCCAGCTTGTCGGGCGCGTTGAAGTGAAACGCGATGTCGGTCACGCCAAGCGCCCGGCTCAGGCGGAATTGCGCGGCGCGCGGGTGCGGCGGACCGGTTTGGCCGGTACGGCGACGGATGCATCCGCAGTTGGCGGCACCGCCTTGGCACGGCTGCGCTTGGCGGGGGCCGGCATTTCCTTGGCGGTAGCGCCGACGCCAGCCGCAGCGCGGTCCAGCAGGTACTGCACCAGCAGGCTCACTGGCCGGCCAGTGGCGCCCTTGGCCGTGCCGCCCTTCCAGGCGGTGCCGGCGATGTCCAGGTGCGCCCAGGCGGCATCGCCCACAAAGCGCTGGAGGAACTTGGCAGCCGTGACCGAGCCAGCCGGGCGACCGCCGACATTGCCCATGTCGGCAAAGTTGCTCTTGAGGCCCTCGGCATAGTCCTCGTCCAGCGGCATGCGCCAGCACAGGTCCTGGCTGGTTTCTCCGGCTTGTTGCAACGCGTTTGCCAAGGCATCGTTGTTGGCAAACAGGCCGGAGCGCACACCGCCCAGCGCGATGACGCAGGCGCCCGTGAGCGTGGCAATGTCCACCAACGCGGCGGGCTTGAAGCGGGCGGCGTAGGTCAGCGCGTCGCACAGGATCAGGCGGCCTTCGGCGTCGGTGTTCAGGATCTCGATGGTCTGGCCGCTCATGCTGGTGACCACATCACCGGGTTTGACCGCGCGGCCGCTGGGCATGTTTTCGCAGGCAGGGATCAGACCCACCACGTTGAGCTGGGGCTGCAGTTCGGCCAGGGCACGGAACACCCCCAGCACGCTGGCGGCGCCAGACATGTCGAACTTCATCTCGTCCATCTCGGCGGCGGGCTTGATCGAGATGCCGCCGGTGTCAAAGGTGATGCCCTTACCGACCAGCACCACCGGCGCATCGCCCTTGGCGCCGCCGTTGTAGCGCAGCTCGATGAAGCGCAGCGGCTCTTCCGAGCCCTGGGCCACGGCCAGGAAGGCACCCATGCCCAGGCGCTCGACCTCGGCGGGGCCCATCACCTTGCACTGGATGCCAGGCTGCTTGGCCAAGGCCCGGGCAGCCTCGGCCAGCTGGGTGGGCGTGGCGTGGTTGGCGGGGCGATTGGCCCACTCGCGGGCCAGCTCCACGCCGGCCACCAGGGCCTGGCCTTGGGCCAGCGCCTCGCGTAGCGCTGGGGCTTGGGGCACGCCCAAGACGATCCGGTTCAGGGTGCGTGCCTCGGCCTTGGGCTTGGTGGTCGTATAGACATAGCTGGCATCGGCCACGGCCTGCACGGCGGCGGTGAGCGCGGCAGGCTCGGGCTGCACGGCAAACACCAGGGTCACGCGGCGGGTTTGCGGAGCCTTGAGCGCCCCCGCGATGGCAACCAACGCCTGACGCAGCGCACGGGCTTTGCCATCGCCCACGCCCAGCAGCAACACGCGGCGGGAGGCTACACCCGGCACCTGGTACAGCGCCAGCTGCTTGCCCGGCTTGGTTTCCAGATCGCCCTGCTCCAGGGCTTGGGCGGTCAAAGTGGAAAGGGCATCCTGGCCGGCGGCAAAGCCTTCTGGCACCAGAAACACCCGCAAGTCGGACTTTTCAGCGGCGGACGCCGCAGCGTCCAGGGTCTTGAGTTCAAAGTTCATAATCGGCGTTTTCCTTCGAACCAATGTTATTCGATTCATCCCTACGCAAGGAGCTGGGACGCAGCTTTGGTGCGGCACTGGTCGTGCTCGTGACGGTGGTCATGACCATGATGCTGATCCGTACCCTGGGCCAGGCCTCCAAGGGCAGCGTGAATCCGTCCGACGTGATGCTGGTAATGGGCTACACCGTGCTCGGCCAGCTGCCCACCATCCTCAGCCTAAGCCTGTTTGTCGCCATCGTCGGGGTGCTCTCGCGCATGTACCGGGACAGCGAAATGGTGATCTGGTTCGCCAGTGGTCAAGGTCTGGGCAAGATGCTCCCCCCCCTGCTGCGCTTTGCCTGGCCGGTGATGCTGGCAATTGGCGTGCTCTCGCTGATCGTCTGGCCCTGGGCGAACGCGCAAATCGAGGAACTCAAGACCCGTTACGAGCAGCGCAGCGACATCGACCGCATCGCGCCGGGCGAATTTCAGGAATCTGCCAATGGCACCCGGGTGTTCTTCATCGACAAGGACAGCCCCAACGCCCAGGCGGCTAACAATGTGTTCATTGCGGCCACCGAGGGAGCGCAGGAATCGGTGATTTCAGCCCGTAGCGCCCGGCTGGAGCTGCGCAATGGTGAACGCTTCGTGCTGCTCAGCAATGGCCAGCGCGTGGAAATCCAGCGGGATCGCCCCGGCCTCACCGTCAGCGATTTCGAGGAATACGGCACCCGCATTGGAGGGGACAAGGGCAGCAGCGCCGATCTGCAGCAACTCAAAAGCATGGGCAGCTGGCAACTGTGGCAGGGCGGCCAGGCGGGGCAGCGGGCCGAGCTAGGTTGGCGTTTGGGACTGGCGCTGGCCTCGTTCAATTTCGTGGTGCTGGGCCTGGGGCTGGCCACCGTCAACCCCCGGGCGGGCCGCAGCAGCAGCCTGATGCTGGCGCTATTCGCCTTCATTGTTTATTACAACCTGATGACCTTGGGACACAGCTGGGTGGCCGCCGGTAAGTGGAGTATGGCGGGGTTTGCCGCCACCCTGCACGGTGGCACCCTCGCCGTGGGTCTGCTGATGCTGACCGCTCGCCACCACCAGTGGCACCCCAGCCAATTCTTGCGCTTGCGGAGGTCCGCATGAAAACCCTGCGCCGCTTCATTCACCGCGAGGCCTTCGCGGCTGTGGGCTTTGTCACGCTGGGGTTTCTGGCGCTGTTCATGTTTTTCGACCTGGTGGACGAGTTGCGTTGGGTCGGGCGATCTGGCCCCGGGGGGTACCAGTGGCACCACGCGCTGCTGATCGTCAGCCTGGGCATTCCCAAATACCTCTACCAGTTGCTGCCCATCGCCGTGCTGATCGGCACCATTTTCGTGATGGCCCGCTTCGCGCAAAACTCCGAGTTCACCATCATGCGCACCAGCGGGATGGGGCCCTGGCTGGCTCTGCGAACGCTGCTGTCGCTGGGCGCCATGTTCACGGTGCTGACTTTCCTGATTGGCGACTATGTGGCCCCTGTAGCCGAGCGCCAGGCCCAGACGGTGAAGATTGGTGCGCGCGGGCGGCTGACCACCGGCTTGACGGGTGCCTGGCTCAAGGAGCGCGTGGATGCGCAGTCGCGTTCGGTCAATGTCAGAGACATCGTGGGGGATGCCCATTTGGGCGGCATCCGGATCTTTGAATTTGACGCCCAGGGACGGTTGCAGACCCGCATCGAAGCCCGGGCGGCCACGGTCAAAGACGCGCACTGGCGCCTGGAAGAGGTACGGACCATCCAACTTCAGCAGCGTCAGGACCAGGAGGCCCGTGTGGCAGAGCAGCATCTGACCACCCTGGACTGGCCCACCCAGATCAGCCTGGACATGGTGGCCGCCGCTGTGCTCAAGCCCGAGAAGATGTCCACGCTGAGCCTGTTCCGCTACATCCAGCACCTGGAGGCCAATCAGCAATCGGCGCAAAGCTATGCCATCGAGTTCTGGCGCAAGCTGTTCTACCCGCTCAGCTGCTTGGTGATGGTGGTGCTGGCCCTGCCCTTTGCCTACCTGCATTTCCGCTCTGGCGGGATTGCTGGCTATGTGTTTGGCGGCGTGATGGCCGGCATCAGCTTTTTCCTGCTCAACAACGTCTTTGGCTATGTGGGCCAGCTGCAACATTGGTCGCCTTGGATCACGGCGGCCGTGCCCGGTCTGATTTACATGCTGCTGTCGCTCACGGCCTTTACCTGGCTGGTGCTGCGGCGCTGAGCTGCGACGCGACGCTGAACACGGTTTCACACTTTTTTCACTTCTTTTGATGGACCAGGCTTTTTCCATGCCCCCTTCCCGTGCCGTTGTCCTGTTTGCCCATGGCTCCCGCGACCCACTGTGGCGCGCGCCCATCGAGGCCGTCGCCGCCCGCATCGCCCAGCAGGCGCCCGACCAGCCCGTGCGCTGCGCCTATCTGGAGCTGACCACGCCCGACCTGCCCCAGGCCGTGGCGGAACTCGTGGCCCAGGGGGCCCAGGCGGTCACCGTGGTGCCCATGTTCCTGGGCACGGGCCGCCATGCCCGCGAAGACCTGCCGGTGTTGATGGACGCGCTGCGCGTCGCCCATCCCGAAGTGCAATTCACCGTCCAGGGCGCCGTGGGCGAAGACCCGCGCATGACCGCGTTGATGGCCGACATCGCGCTGGGCGTAGCGCCCGCCGTGCCTTATGCGCCTGTCGCGCCTTCACTTTCGCATCCGACATGAACCTGCACCAGTTTCGTTTCGTCCAGGAAGCCGCGCGCCGCAACCTCAACCTGACCGAGGCCGCGAAAGCCCTGCACACTTCGCAGCCCGGCGTCTCCAAGGCCATCATCGAGCTGGAGGAAGAGCTGGGCGTGGACATCTTTGCCCGCCACGGCAAGCGCCTCAAGCGCATCACCGAGCCCGGTCAGCATGTGCTCAAGAGCATCGAAGTCATCATGCGCGAGCTGGGCAACCTCAAGCGCATCGGGGAGCAATTCAGCGCGCAGGACAGCGGCACGCTCAGCATTGCCACCACCCACACCCAAGCGCGCTATGTGCTGCCGGTACCCGTGGCCAAGCTGCGCGAAAGCTACCCCAAAGTGAGCATCAGCCTGCACCAGGCCACGCCCGATCAGGTGGCGCGCATGGTGATCGACGAGGTGGCCGACATCGGCATGGCCACCGAATCGCTGGCCCAATACCCCGAACTGGTCACCCTGCCCTGCTACGAATGGCAGCATGTGCTGGTGCTGCCCCCCAGCCACCCGTTGGCGCACCAGGAACGCATTGGCATCGAGGACCTGGCCCACGAGCCGCTGATCACCTACCACCCTTCGTTTACCGGGCGCGGCAAGATCGACCAGGCCTTTGCCGCGCGCCACCTGCAGCCCAAAATTGCGCTGGAAGCCATCGACTCCGACGTGATCAAGACCTATGTGCGCCTGGGCCTGGGCATCGGCATCGTGGCGGAGATGGCCATGCGCGACGACCCCTTGGGCGACCTGGTCGTGCGGCCCATGGGCCAGCTGTTCGGCCAGAGCGTGGCCCGCGTGGCTTTCAAGCGCGGCGCCTACCTGCGCAACTTTGTTTATCAGTTCGCCGAGCTGATCAGCGACCGCCTCAGCCGCGACCTGATCGCCCGCGCCATGACCGGCCATGTGCACGACTACGAACTGTGAACCTTGCGTTTTCCGCTTTTCCTCTGCGACCGACCATGACCTCCCCCGCTGCCGCCCCCGCCCGCACGCCCACGCTGCAAACCAAGTTCCCCGGCATGGGCACCACCATCTTCACCGTGATGTCCGCGCTCGCTGCCGAGGTGGGCGCCGTCAACCTGGGCCAGGGCTTTCCGGACTTTGACTGCGACCCCCGCCTGATCGATGCGGTGGATGCTGCAATGCGCGCCGGTCACAACCAATACCCAAATATGGCCGGAGTGCCCTATTTACGGGCGGAAGTAGCTATCAAAACAGAAGCGCTTTATGGTCGCCGCTACGACCCGGACCGCGAAATCACGGTCACCGCCGGCGCCACCCAGGCCATCCTGACCGCCATCCTGGCCGTGGTGCGCCCCGGCGACGAGGTGATCGTGCTGGAGCCCTGCTACGACAGCTATGTGCCCAACATCGAGCTGGCGGGTGGCACCGTGGTGCGCGTGCCGCTCACGCCGGTGAGCTTCCGGCCCGACTTCGACAAGATCGCCGCCGCCATCACGCAGCGCACCCGGGCGATGGTCATCAACACGCCGCACAACCCCAGCGCCACCACCTGGACGGCTGAAGAAATGCGCCAGCTCGAAGACCTGCTGGCCCCCACCGACGTGCTGCTGATCAGCGACGAGGTCTATGAGCACATGGTGTTCGACGGTGCCCAGCATCAGAGCGCCGCACGCTTTCCCGGGCTGGCAGCGCGGGCCTTCATCGTGTCCAGTTTTGGCAAGACTTTCCACGTCACCGGCTGGAAGGTCGGTACCGTGGCTGCGCCCGCGCTTTTGAGCGCCGAGTTCCGCAAGGTGCACCAGTTCAATGTCTTCACTGTCAACACACCCATGCAGCATGGGCTAGCGGCTTATTTGAAAGACCCCACGCCCTACCTGCAGCTGCCGGCGTTCTACCAGGCCAAACGCGACTTGTTCCGCCAGGGCTTGGAAGGCTCACGCCTGAAACTCCTGCCCAGCACCGGCACCTATTTCCAGTGCGTGGACATTTCCGAGGTCAGCGACCTGAGCGAAGCCGACTTTTGCCAGTGGCTCACCCGCGAGATCGGTGTGGCCGCGATTCCGCTGTCGGCCTTCTACGGCAATGGCTTCGACCAGCGGGTGGTGCGCTTTTGCTTTGCCAAGAAGGACGAAACGCTCGCCCTGGCACTGGAGCGGCTGCGCCGCTTGTAAGCCAGGCCATCCGCCCCACCTCTGCTGCCATCAACCCTTTCAATCAATCCAAAAATTTCATTCATGGAAATCACTGAACAATGCGTGGTCGCACTGACCTGGGTCCTCAAAGACACCTTGGGCGACGAACTGGACGTACTCGATGAGCCCGTCGAATTCCTGGTGGGGGGCGATGACCTGCTGCAGCGCATCGAGGAAGCCCTGCAGGGCCATTCGGTCGGCGCCAAACTGGACCTGCACCTGGAACCCGAGGACGCCTTTGGCGACTTTGACGAGCAACTGCTGTTCCTTGAAGCACGCAGCCTGTTCCCCGCCGAGTTGGAAGAAGGCATGACCTTCGAAGGCAGCGCCCTGCCGGCAGGCTGCAACCCCGACGCTCCGCGCGATGCGCTCTATACGGTGGCCGAGCTCTATCCCGAGCATGTGGTGCTGGACGGCAACCACCCGCTGGCCGGCATTGCCCTGCGCCTGCACCTGAAGGTGGAGGGCGTACGCGAAGCCACCGAGGAAGAGATCGGCCGGGGGACCGCAGGCACCGGCTTTTTCCGCATTGCCCCGCAGGCGCCCAGCAACGACTTGCTGCACTGAAGAAAGCAGCGGGGCCGCGTTCCGCCCAGGAGGATCAGCGCCTCAGGCGGTGCCCGTCGAACCGTAGCCGCCAGCGCCCCGCTCAGTGGGGGCGGCAAAGTCGGTCACCACCTCGAACTGCGCCTGCACCACGGGGACGACCACCAGTTGCGCCAGCCGCTCCATGGGCTGCAGCGTGAAGGCCGTATCGCTGCGGTTCCAGGCGCTGACCATCAGCTGCCCTTGGTAGTCGCTGTCGATCAGACCCACCAGGTTGCCCAGCACGATGCCATGCTTGTGGCCCAGTCCTGACCGGGGCAGGATCAGCGCGGCGTAACCCGGGTCTTTGAGATGGATGGCCATGCCAGTGGGCACCAGCTGCCAGGCATTGGGCTCCAGCACCAAGGGCGCATCGATACAGGCGCGCAAGTCCAGTCCGGCGCTGCCCGGGGTGGCGTAGGCGGGCAATTGGTCCGCCAAGCGCGGATCCAGAATCTTCAGATCAATCTTCACAAGGGCTCTCGTTTTTGCAAAAAGGGGCTGCGCTCAAACCACCTCGGGGGCTGGCAAAGGCGGTAGGCGGCGGGCAATGTCCTCAATCAAGGCGCGTGCCAAGTCCCGCTTGGACGCGCGCGGCAGTTCGCGGTGCCCGTGGGCATCGACCAGCAGCAGCGCGTTGTCGTCCTGGCCAAAGGTGGCGGGCCCGATGTTGCCCACCAGGAGCGGAACGCCCTTGCGCTGGCGCTTGGCGGTGGCATGTGCCAGCAGGTCGTGGCTCTCTGCGGCAAAGCCCACGCAGAACAGATCGCCCGTCAGGGCATGATCCGAGTGGGCGACGGTCGCCAGGATGTCGGGGTTCTCGACAAAGGCCAGGCTGGGCGTCTGGCCCGTGCCATCTTTCTTGATCTTCTGCTCGGACGATGTGGCCGGGCGCCAGTCTGCCACCGCCGCCGTGGCGATGAACACCGAGGCCGATTGCACGTTCTTCTGTACAGCGGCCAGCATCTCCAGCGCGGACTGCACATTGACGCGCTGCACCCCACGCGGCGTGGGCAAATGCACCGGTCCGGCGATCAGCGTGACCTCGGCCCCGGCTTCAGCCGCAGCGCGGGCAATCGCAAACCCCATCTTGCCGCTGGACAGGTTGGTGATGCCCCGCACGGGGTCGATCGCTTCAAAGGTCGGTCCGGCGGTGATCAGCACCTTGCGTCCAGCCAGCACTTTGGGCGCGAAGAAGGCGATCAAGGCCTCCAGGATCTCGGCGGGCTCCAGCATGCGGCCATCGCCCGTCTCGCCACAGGCCTGGTCACCATGGCCCACGCCCAGGACATGGGCGCCATCCTGCACCACCTGGGCCAGGTTGCGCTGGGTCGCAGGGTGCGCCCACATTTCGCGGTTCATCGCGGGGGCCAGCAGCAGGGGCACCCGGTCGATGGGGCGCGCCAGGCACAGCAGGCTTAGCAATTCATCGGCCCGGCCCTGGACCAGGCGGGCGATAAAGTCGGCGCTGCACGGCGCAATCAGGACTGCATCGGCTTCGCGGCTGAGGTTGATGTGCGGCATGTTGTTGGGCTCGCGGGCATCCCACTGCGAGCCATAGACGGGCCGCCCCGACAGCGCCTGCATGGTGACGGGGGTCATGAAATGCTCGG
>CAZQXQ010000082.1:0-11583 GCA_964597235.1 uncultured Burkholderiaceae bacterium
GCAGGGGTCACATGTTCGATCCATGTATCACCCACCAATTCCAACCCTTGCAAGCAATCGTTTGCAAGGGTTTTTTCTTGTCCATATGCCAAGCGCAGCCATGGGGGATGGGAATGGAGCAAGTCGATTGCGTGGTGGTGGGGGCGGGCGTTGTCGGGCTGGCGGTGGCCCGCGCTCTGGCGCTGCAAGGGCGCGAGGTGTTGGTGCTGGAAGCCGCTTCGGCGATTGGCACGGGCACCAGTTCGCGCAACAGCGAGGTCATCCATGCCGGGCTGTACTACCCGGAAGGCTCGCTGAAGGCCCGCTGGTGCGTGCGCGGGCGACAGCTGCTATATGCCTACTGCGAAGCGCGGGCGATCCCCCATCGCCGCTGTGGCAAGTTGATTGTCGCCACGTCCGAAGACCAGTTGCCGGCTTTGCAAAAAGTGGCGGATCGCGCCCTGGCCAATGGCGTTGATGACCTGCGCTGCTTGAGTCGTACCGAGGCCCAGTCGCTGGAGCCTGCCCTGGCATGCGTGGCGGCTTTGCATTCGCCCAGCACCGGCATTGTGGACAGTCACGCCCTGATGTTGGCCTTGCAGGCGGATCTGGAACATGCTGGTGGACTTGTGGCACTCAATTCGCCGCTAAGCCATGTGGAGTGCGCTGAAGGCGCTCTTATTTTGGAAGCATCGGACGGTACTCGGCTTCAGGCCCGCAGCCTCGTCAACGCCGCAGGACTGGCCGCCTCGGATCTGGCGCGGCGCATGCGCGGTGTGCCACCCGAGACAGTCCCTCCGTCTTGGTACGCCAAAGGCAATTACTTCACCTTGGCTGGCAAGGCACCGTTTTCCCGCCTGATTTATCCGGTGCCGGAGGCGGCAGGCTTAGGCGTCCATCTCACCCTGGACCTGGGCGGCCAGGCCAAATTTGGTCCCGATGTGCAATGGGTGGACCGCCCCGACGATCTCACCGTGGACCCGGCCCGAGGCGACGCCTTCTACGCCGAGGTACGCAAATACTGGCCCGCCCTGCCTGAGGGTGCGCTGATTCCGGGTTACGCCGGGATGCGTCCCAAGATCAGTGGCCCCCATGAAGCCGCAGCCGATTTTGTGATTCAGGGACCTGAAGTCCATGGCGTGCCGGGACTGATGCAATTGTTTGGTATCGAGAGCCCGGGGCTGACCAGCTGCCTGGCGATTGCCGAAGCCGTGGCAGAACGCTTGGGGCCAGGCTGATTGGGCTCTGCGGAATGTACGAAATGTGGCCACAGCCGGGGTTTGCACCACGTCGAGTTACCCGCTACAGCCCTGGCTTGTCGTTAAGATAGAAGCGTGAAGCAATGGTGCTTTGCCCCAGGCTTTGGGCCCTGATTTTTCTTTGAAAGGCTGTGCTATGTCCACCACCGATGTGAACCCCTCCACCCAAACCGAAATGGAAAAACTGGTGAGCGATTTGCGCGGTTTGATTTCCAGCCGCGAATTGGACACCCTGCCCGAGATCAAGCTGTTGCGCCAACGCCTCGACGACGGCCTTCACACCGTGCGTGACTCTGCCGTGCGTGCGGCCCAGGAAGCCGCCCGCCAGGCCCGCGAGGCAGCGTGGGCGGCCGATCGCTATGCCCACGACGAACCCTGGCGTGTGGCCGGTGCCGCGTTGGCCGTTGGCGCGCTGGTCGGCTTCCTGCTGGCCCGTCGCTGAAGCGATCTGGTGACTGCTCCATGGCCGCAGGTGGTTTCATGAAATGGCTGGCCTTGCTGCGGCTGGATGTCTGGGCCCAACGCTGGCGCGGCAATTTGCGCGAAGGGGCCCAGGCGCTGGAAGATCGCCTGGAACTGGCCCAGCTGGAGTGGCAGACCCACAGACAGCACCTGGTGCAGATGCTGGTGCTGGCCGTGCTGGCATCGGTGTTTGCCGTACTTGCCTTGCTGGTGCTGTCGCTGGCCGTGCTGGTGCAATGCTGGGACACCCCTTACCGGGCGCCCGCAGCCTGGGGTTTGGCGGCTTTGTGGCTGGTCGTGTGTGCCATCACCCTGTACAAGCTCATGGCTGCAGTCCAGCGGGTGCAAAACGGGTTCGCCTTGACCCGTCGTGAACTGGCCCAGGATTGGCGTGACCTCAGGGGGCTGCTGTGAACCCCATGGTGGAACCAACCCTGGCACAGCAAAGGGTGCTCGACCGCATCGCCGCGCAGCGCGAGCGCTTGCGGGCCAAACGTGCAGCCCGAGCGCAGATCTCTACCGAGGCCAAAGACACCAACTTTCTGTGGGCACCGCTGGTGTCTCAGGGCTTGGTGTTTGCGAGCCAGCATCCCTTGGTCGTCCTGGCTCTGGTGGGTGTGGCGATCGCAGCAGGTCCCAAGCGCTTGCTCCGTTGGGGCACTGCAGCCTTGCCGGTGTTGCTTCAACTGCGGCGCTGAACGGCGCAACGCTTTTCCAGTCACTCCTTGAAGGGCCTCGTCATTGAGGCCCTTTGCTTTTTTGCCGGAATCAGCGGCGCAGTGCTCGGATGGCTTTTGCGGCGGCTGACACAAGTGCCGGGCCAGCGTAAATCAGGCCGGTGTAGATCTGTACCACGTCCGCGCCGGCCTGGATTTTGGCCACTGCGTCCTCTGCGCTCATGATGCCGCCGACACCAATGATCGGGAAATCTGCCCCCAGCGCAGCACGCAGCTTGCGCACCACCTGGTTGCTGGCCTCGCGCACCGGGGCGCCGCTGAGGCCGCCGGTTTCATTCGCATGGGCTAGGCCTTGCACCGCGCCGCGGGCTATGGTGGTGTTGGTGGCGATCACCCCGTCCATGCCGTGGCGCTGCAGCGTGGCGGCAATCACGCCAATCTGGGCATCGTCCAGGTCTGGGGCGATCTTGACGAAGATGGGCACGCGCCGTCCCAGGCGGCCATGCAGCTGTTCGCGCCGCTCGGCGATGGCGCCCAGCAGGCTGTCCAGGGCCTCGTCGCTTTGCAAGGCGCGCAGGTTCTGGGTGTTGGGCGAGCTGATGTTCACCGTCACGTAGTCCGCGTGGGGGTACACCCCTTCCAGGCAGGCCAGGTAGTCGCTGGTGGCGTTCTCGATCGGGGTGCTGGCGTTCTTGCCAATGTTCAGGCCCAGCAGCATCGGGTGCTTGCGGGCCTGGTGGCGGAACTGCGCCTGCTGGACATTGCGCAAAAAGGCGTCCAGCCCCTCGTTGTTGAAGCCCAGACGGTTGATCAGCGCCTGGGCTTCAGGCAGCCTGAACATCCGGGGCTTGGGATTGCCGGGCTGGCCCTTGGGCGTGACGGTGCCCACTTCCACAAAGCCAAAGCCCATGGCGCCCAGCGCGTCGATGCAGCGCGCGTTCTTGTCCAGGCCGGCCGCCATGCCCACGCGGTTGGGGAAGGTGAGCCCGGCCAGGGTGATGGGGTCGTCCACGGTTTCCTGCTGCCAGGCCCATTGCAGTGGAGTGCGCTGGCCGCGGGCCAGCAGGTTCATCGTCAGGTCGTGTGCGGCCTCGGGGTCCATGCCAAACAAAAACGGACGGGCGGCGGCGTAGGGAATCAGGGACATGGGCAGATAATTCAGGATTGAACTCTGAATTTTCTCCCATGACGACTCCTGCTTCCCTGACCCAAGACGAACTCAAGGCCCTGGTGGGCCAGGCCGCCCTGCGCTACGTGGTGCCTGGCGAGATTGTGGGGGTCGGCACCGGATCCACCGTCAACAAATTCATCGACGCCCTGGCCAGCATCAAGGATCAGATCCGTGGCGCGGTCTCCAGCTCCGAAGCCAGTACGCAACGCTTGAAGGCCTTGGGCATTCCTGTGTTCGACGCGAATGAGGTCGAATCCCTGGCAGTCTATATCGATGGCGCTGACGAAATCGATCCGCGTGGCTACATGGTCAAGGGTGGTGGTGCGGCTTTGACCCGCGAAAAGATTGTGGCGGCCTTGGCCCAGCGCTTTGTCTGCATCGTCGATGCGTCCAAGGCCGTGCCGGTCCTGGGACGCTTTCCTTTGCCGGTCGAGGTCATCCCGATGGCGGCGGCCCAGATCGCCCGACGCTTTGCCGCGATGGGCGGCCAGGCCCGTTTGCGCATGCAGGGCGACCGTCCGCTGGTGACCGACAACGGCCAACACATTCTGGATGTGACTGGCTTGCAAATCCACAACCCGCTGGCTTTTGAAGCCGAAGTGAACCAATGGCCAGGTGTGGTGACGGTGGGCGTGTTTGCCCACCAGAAAGCCACGGTCTGCCTGCTGGGGGCGCCCGAAGGCGTGCAGACCCTGACCTATTGAGCCCGCCCGTCTTGCGGCGTTAAGCCTGGGCGGGCGCGGATTCCGCCATGCCCTGGTGGCGCAGCAACGCATCCAGCGAAGGCTTGCGACCCCGGAAGGCCTTGAACGATTCCAGTGCGGGGCGGCGTCCCCCGGCTTCCAGGATGGCTTCGCGATAGCGGCGACCGGTCTCGGAACTGGGCAGGCCGTCGGCACCCAGGGTTTCTTCGAAGGCCGCGTAGGCATCGGCGCTCAGCACTTCGGCCCATTTGTAGCTGTAGTAGCCCGCCGCATAGCCGCCGGCAAAAATGTGGCTGAAGGTATGCGCCGTGCGGCTGAAGGCGGGCGGCGGCAGCACCGACACCTCGCTACGGACCTGGGCCAGCAGCGGCATAAAGTCTTGGCTTGGGTCGTGGTCGGTGTGCAGAAGCATGTCGAACAAGGCGAATTCGATCTGGCGCAGGGTCTGCAGGCCGCTCTGGAAGTTCTTGGCAGCCACCATCTTGTCGTACAGGGCGCGCGGCAGCGGCTCGCCGGTGTCCACATGGGCTGTCATGTGACGCAGTACGTTCCACTCCCAGCAGAAGTTTTCCATAAACTGGCTGGGTAGCTCCACCGCATCCCATTCCACACCGCTGATGCCGGAGACATCGCGCTCGTTCACCTGGGTCAGCATGTGGTGCAGGCCATGGCCGAACTCGTGGAAGAGGGTGATCACGTCGTCGTGCGTCAGCAGTGCGGGCTTGCCATCGACGCCCGCAGCAAAGTTGCAGACCAGGTGAGCCACCGGTGTTTGCAGCTGCCCGGTGTCGGGGCGCAGCCAGCGGGAGCGCACATCGTCCATCCAGGCGCCGCCGCGCTTGCCGGTGCGGGCGGGCTGGTCCAAGTAGAACTGGCCCACCAGCTGTCCTTGGCGTTCGATGCGGTAGAAGGCCACCGAGGGGTGCCACACGGGCGCGCTGTCGGGGCGGATTTGCACTTCGAACAAGGTCTCGATGATCTGGAATAGCCCGGCCAGCACCTTGGGTGCCGTGAAGTATTCCTTGACCTCCTGCTCGCTGAAGGCGTAGCGGGCTTCTTTGAGCTTTTCGGTCAGGTAGGGCCAGTCCCAGGCTTGCGGGTCCTGCAGGCCCAGGGTCTCGGCAGCGAAGGCGCGCAGGTCGGCCACGTCCTTTTCGCCATAAGGACGGGCGCGGGCGGCCAGGTCGCGCAAGAAGCGCACCACTTCCTCGGGGGATTGCGCCATCTTCGGCACCACCGAGACTTCGCCAAAGTTGGCGTAGCCCAGCAGTTGGGCTTCTTCGTGGCGCAGTGCCAGGATTTCCTGGATGAGTGCGGAGTTGTCAAAGCGCTTGGCATCGCCTTCGGCCTGGTCGGAGGCACGGGTGGCGTAGGCGCGGTACAGCCGCTCGCGCAGGGCGCGGTTTTCGGCAAACTGCATCACCGGCAGGTAGCAAGGCATCTTCAGCGTCAGCTTGTGGCCTTCCTTGCCTTCAGCTTCTGCGGCGCTACGTGCGGCCTGCACCACATCGGCGGGCACGCCGGCCAGCTCGTCGGCGCTGGCGTAGTAGACAAAGGCTTCGGTGGCGTCCAGTGCGTTTTCGCTGAACTTTTGGCTCAGCTCGGCCTGGCGCTCCTGGATCTGGGCAAAGCGCACCTTGGCCTCACCCTGCAGTTCGGCGCCGCTCAGCACAAAGTTGCGCACGGCGTTGTGGTGGGCACGGGCCTGTTCTGCATTCAGGCTGCCTTCCGGGATGGCCTTGTACTTGGCATACAAGCGCTCGTCCGCACCCAGGCGGGTCCAGAACTCGGTGACGCGGGGCAGGGCGGCGTTGTAGGCCGCGCGCAGCTCGGGCGTGTCGGCCACGCTGTTGAGGTGGCTCACGGCGCCCCAGGCTCGGCCCAGGCGTTCGGTGGCCACGTCCAGCACCTTGGCCATGGCCGTCCAGTCGGCTGGGAATTCGGGTGCGGTCACGGTTTCGAGCGCATCGCTGGCCTCGGCCAGCAGCTGGTCCAGGGCGGGCTCCACATCGGCGGGCGTGATGCGGTCGAACAGAGGTAGGTCGGAGAAGTCGAGCAGGGCGTTGGGCATAGGCTGGATGAGATGGGGCCAGGCGGCAAAGGTTCAAGAAAAAAGCCTGGGCCCGTCACGGTACCCAGGCTTTGGAAGGGGAATAAGGCAGGCTCAGGCGGCAGCGCGTTCGGCCGCTTCCAGGGTGTTGACCAGCAGCATGGTGATGGTCATGGGGCCCACGCCACCAGGCACGGGGGTAATGTAGCCAGCCACTTCCTTGACGCCGTCAAAGTCCACGTCGCCGCAGAGTTTGCCTTCATCGTTGCGGTTCATGCCCACGTCGATCACCACGGCGCCGGGCTTGACCATGTCGGCCGTCAGCACGTTGCGCTTGCCAACGGCGGCGACCACGATGTCCGCCTGGCGGGTGTGGTGCGCCAGGTCGGCGGTGCCGCTGTGGGTGACGGTGACGGTGGCATTGGCGGCCAGCAGCATCATCGCCATGGGCTTGCCGACGATGTTGCTGCGGCCAATCACCACCGCGTGCTTGCCGCGCAGATCGCTCAGGCCTATGGATTCGAGCATCTTCATGCAGCCATACGGCGTGCAGGCTTTGAAGCCGACTTCGCCCACCATCAGCGCGCCGGCGCTGGCCACATGAAAGCCATCCACGTCCTTGAGCGGCGAGATCGCTTCGATGACCTTGTGGTCGTCGATGTGCTTGGGCAGGGGCAGCTGCACCAAGATGCCGTGGATGCTGGGGTCGTTGTTCAGCGCATCGATGCGGGTCAGCAGATCGGCCTCGGTCAGGGTGGCCTCGTACTTTTCGAGGACCGAGTGCAGGCCGCTGTCTTCGCAGGCCTTGACCTTGTTGCGCACATAGACCTGGCTGGCGGGGTTGTCGCCCACCAGGATCACGGCCAGGCCGGGGGTGGTGCCACGGGCCTTGAGCGCGGCGGCGCGCTGGGCGACTTCGGTGCGGAGTTGGCGGGACAGGGCGTTGCCGTCGATCAGTTGTGCAGTCATGGGTGTTTATGAACAAAATCGGGCCCGAAGGCCCTGGATATAAGCGGTAGTAGCTATCAAAAAAGGAGTGATGCCTCAAGCCTTGGTCAGGTTCTGACCCAGGGCAATTTTGAGCAGGTCGGCCACGGTGTTGGCGTGCAGCTTTTCCATGATGTTGGCACGGTGCGCCTCCACCGTCTTGATGCTGATGCCCAGGTCGTCGGCGATCTGTTTGTTCAGACGACCAGCGACGATGCGCTCCAGCACCTGCGCCTCGCGGCCGGTGAGCTTGGACAGCAGGGCATCGCGGCTGGCGGCTTGCTGCGAGCCAGCGAAAGCTTCCCGGGCCTTGTCCAACATGCGTTCGACCAGGCCCAGCAGCTCGGCTTCGTTAAACGGCTTTTGGATGAAATCCAGCGCGCCTTTTTTCATGGAGTTGACGGCCATGGGCACATCGCCATGGCCGGTGATGAACACGATGGGCAGCGGGGATTTGCGTTCGATCAGGCGGTCCTGCAGTTCCAGGCCGGTCATGCCGCCCATGCGGATGTCCACGATCAGACAGGCCACTTCGCGGTTGTCGTAGCGGGCCAGAAAGTTTTCGGCAGAGTCGAAACAGCGCACCCGATAGTCCTGGCCTTCGAGCAGCCATTGCAGCGAGTCGCGCACAGCCTCGTCGTCGTCCACGACATAGACCGTGCCTTTCTTGGGAAGCATGTTCATCCGGGAATCCTTGTTGTCTCTTGCGGGGGGGAAGGTGGGTTTGCTATGGAATCCGTAGCTGCCGCGGTGGGCCTGGCCAGCGGTAGCCAGAAGGAGAAGCGACATCCCACCACCTCCGAACCATTGTAGAGGTTCTCCGCCTGCAGCCGGCCCTGGTGAGACTCGACGATGCTGCGGCATAAATTGAGGCCCATGCCCATACCTTCGGGTTTGGTGGAGAAGAAGGCTTCGAACAGGTGCTCCAGCACTTCGGGGGCCAGGCCCTTGCCGGTGTCCTGCACGGCGAACTCGACCACCTGGCGGTCCTCCACCTGCTTGGGCACCACCCGCAGTTCCACGCTGCGCTGCGATGGCGGGCGCTGGGCTTGCTGAATGGATTCCGCACCGTTTTTCATCAGGTTGACCAGCACCTGCTCAATCAGGATCGGGTCGGCCAGGACGGCGGGCAGTCGGGCCGCCACATACGAGGTCAGCCGCACGTTGTGTCGCCGCAGCTCGATGTCGGCCAGTTCCACCGCCTCGGACACGATGGAGTGGACGTCCGCCTGGGTCCGGTGGAACTCGCTCTTTTTCACGAAGCTGCGGATGCGCTGGATGATCTGACCGGCCCGCTGGGCTTGGTGTGCGGTTTTCTGCAGGGCGCCCAGCAGGGCTTCCTCACTGAGTTGCCCGTTCTGTAGGCGGGAGATCATGCCGCTGCAGTAGTTACTGATGGCGGTCAATGGCTGGTTCAGCTCGTGCGCCACGCTCGATGCCATCTCGCCCATGGTGATCAGGCGGCTGACGGACTGGGCGTGCTCCGCCTGGCGGGCCGCCAGTTCCTCGGCGTTGCGGCGGGGGGTGATGTCGGTGGCGATCACCATCTGCGCCAGTCGGCCATCCACCCAGTTCAGATAGCGCGAGCGCACTTCGAGCCACTTGCCCAGCTCGGTCAGAAAGATTTCGGCGTTTTCGCTGCGGGCGTCGGTCAGGCTGTCGGTGGGCAGCCCCATCAGGCCGTCCTCGTCGTCCATGCTGCTGTCCTGGCTGCCGGCGCGCAGGGCCCCGGCCTCGGCCAGCAGCTGCAGGTGGCCATCGGTTTGCGAGCCAAACCATTGCCGGTAGAGCTTGTTGGCAAACAGCAATTCCTGGCTGCCCAGCGGCGCCACCGACACCGAGGCATCCAGCGATTCCAGCACCACCGTGAAACGCTCATGCGCGGCTGTGAGCTGCTTGCGGATGCGATTGGGCTCGGTGATGTCGGACATCGAGGTCATCCAGCCGGTCTGCTGCCCATGGGCATCGATCAGCGGCGAGACATGCATGCGCACCTCGATCAATGTGCCGTTTTTGCGCTGCACCCGCACTTGAAAGCCGCCGGGCATGGATTTGCCGCTCAGTTCCTCGGCCAATTTGGCAAACAGGGTTTCGTAATCGCTGGGGGGCCAATAGGGGAAGGGCGCCTTCAGTCCCACCAGTTCCTTTTCGCTCCAGCCGGTCATCTGGCAAAAGGCGGCGTTCACGTAGGTGATGCGGCCTTCCAGATCGAGTGCGCGCATGCCGGTGAGCACCGAGTTTTCCATCGCGCGGCGGAAATTGGTCTCCGCCACCAACGCCTCCTGGGCGCGCAGGCGCCGGCGGGTGTGGCGCCAGTTGGCGATCAGCATCCAGACGGTCATGGTGCTCAGGGCGCCCACCAGCCAGAACAAGCCACTGCCCACCATGCCCAGCGAGGTGCGGTAGGCCTGCGCCCGCAGCAGCAGACTATTGCCCACGGGAGAGACGGGAACGATGTGCTGATCCGCCACCCGGCCCAGCGGGTGCCAGCGGGCTGAAGGCGTTGGCGGCGAAAGGGGCGTGCCGGCCAGCACCTGGTATTTGCCATCCAGCAGGGTGACGGCGTAGCGGGCCAGCACTTCAGTGGGCGCGCTGTAGCGCAGCAGGCTGTCGGGAGAGAACTCGCCCAGCACCACGCCGGCGAAGCGGCCTTTCTGACGCAGGGGAACATGCAGCTGCAGCAGTGGGGTGCCGTGTTGGGCGCTGGTCAGGGGCTGAAAGTACACCGGCTGCTGCAGGTCCCTCGCCAAGGTGAAGGCTTCGCTGGTGGGGCCCTGCATGGGCAGCACCTCGCCGGGGACTCGCTGGTGCATGCTGCCCAGGGTGGCAGCGGCTTGCGTGGCGCGAATACGGCGCTTTTCGTCGATCCAGCTGATGGACTGCAGCTCGGGGTTCTGGCTGAGCAGAAGTTCGGCCTGCGCGTCGAAATTCACCCGTTCCAGGTCGCGGTTGGACAGGTCGCGGGCCAGGCGCATCAGCTGCTCCTGGCGCTCCAGCAGGCGCAGGCGCACCCGCTGCTGGGTGTATTCCAGGTCGCGCTTGAGCGCCTCCTGCTCCCGGTCGGCCTCTTCGACCCGCAGATACCAGAACACTGCCACGATGGCGGCCAGGAACATGAGTACCGCCGCCAATGGCGCCACCGCCGCAAAGCGATCCTGGTGGTTGGCGGGCAGACTGCGCCACCAGCGCTGCCACCAGGTGAGGGGGTAGGGGAGGTGGGCGGCAGAGGGATCGGGTGACGTGGTTGACCCGTGTGAAAGAGAGGCCGCCGGCTTGTTTGCATCCATGCGCGAAGTGTAGGGGAGGGGCTCCTTTTTTGAGTGATCAATTTTTCATAATAAGAAACGATTGGGCGTAATTTGAAATTGCAAAGTTTTGTGCGACACTTCACAGACCACTGACCCCATAGCCACAGGAGACCCCCCAATGTCAGTCCCGTCCCAATCCCCGGCCGCCAGCAATGCCCTTCTGGCCACCGACACCGATCAGCAGGAAACCCGCGAATGGATGGAGGCGCTGTCCGCCGTCATCGAGACCGAAGGCCCCGAGCGCGCTCATTTCCTGCTTGAGCAGCTGCTGGAGCACGCGCGCCAAAGCAGCATCGACCTGCCGTTTTCGGCCAACACCGGCTACGTGAACACCATCGAGCCCGACAAGGAAGCGCATTGCCCCGGCAATATCGCCATCGAGAAACGCCTGCGCGCCTACATGCGCTGGAACGCCATGGCCATGGTGGTGCGCGCCAACCGCTTGAACCCGGCTGACGGGGGTGATCTGGGCGGCCACATCGGCTCCTTTGCTTCGGTCGCCAGCATGTTTGGCGCCGGCTTCAACCATTTCTGGCATGCCGCCAGCGAGAACCACGGCGGTGATCTGCTCTACATCCAGGGCCACAGCTCGCCCGGCATTTACGCCCGTGCTTATCTCGAAGGCCGCTTGACCGAGGTCCAGCTCGACAGCTTCCGCCAGGAAGTGGATGGCAAAGGCCTGTCCAGCTACCCGCACCCCAAGCTGATGCCGGAGTTCTGGCAGTTCCCCACCGTGTCGATGGGCCTGGGCCCATTGATGGCGATTTACCAGGCCCGATTCCTCAAGTACCTGCACGCCCGTGGCATTGCCGACACCGCCAACCGCAAGGTCTGGGTGTTCTGCGGCGACGGTGAGATGGACGAGCCCGAATCCCTGGGCGCCATCGGCCTGGCCGCGCGCGAGGGCCTGGACAACCTGGTTTTCGTCATCAACTGCAACCTGCAGCGCCTGGACGGCCCGGTGCGCGGCAACGGCAAGATCGTGC
>CAZQXQ010000083.1:0-11394 GCA_964597235.1 uncultured Burkholderiaceae bacterium
TTGAAACGGTTTTCAATCAAATCAAGGACTTGTGGCGTTTCGTGTCGAACTCGGGAGTTCGGCCAGCAGGGCGCAGGCCACGGCGTGGCGGGCGCGCTGGATGCCCACCGCCCCAAAGTACACCGCCAGCACGTAGAAGGTGGTCTCAGTGCTGCCCTGGATGGTGGCGGCGACCAGGGCGGGAAAGCTGTCCACGCCCTGGGTCTTCATGGTCTCGATCAGCATGGCGCGGGCGGCGCTGCCGGAAAACGGCTTGACCAGACCATGCCCATCCTCATCTCGCACGGCTGGCATGCTGGTAGATTGCTATTGAAATAATAGCTAATTCCACCCATATCTATTGGTCTGAAGGCCAATTTGCTTCTTTTATTGAAAATTAAAATACACAGTGTGTATCTTCTAAGCCATCACAATCTCGGGCGTTTTGTTTATCCGTCGCTCACGCCTGTTTGCTCGCCATGTCCTCATCTGCGTCCACTTACGCCCCTGCTCCTGGTTGTCTGACTCCTGTTGTCAGGGAAGAGCACATTGAATACGGCTTTATCGGCAAGCTGCAAAACCTCAAGTACGAATACCGGCCCGACATCCGCGACCGCGCTGCGCTGGAGCGCAACTTTCGCGAGAAGTTTGAGGCCCTGAACCGGGTCCACCTGAGCGATGGCGAATTCGCCCGCCTGCTGGACGACATCGTTACCCCCGATGTGTTCACCGCTGCCAAAACCCTGCGCAGCATCAATGCCTTCACCCGCGAAGACGGCACGCCGCTGAACTACACCCTGGTCAATATCAAAGACTGGTGCAAAAACACCTTTGAGGTCGTCAACCAGCTGCGCATCAACACCGACTACAGCCACCACCGCTACGACGTGCTCATCCTCATCAACGGTGTGCCATGCGTGCAAATCGAGCTGAAAACGCTGGGCATCCACCCCCGCCGGGCCATGGAGCAAATCGTTGAGTACAAAAACGCCCCCGGCAACGGTTACAGCAAGACGCTGCTGTGCTTTTTGCAGCTCTTCATCGTCAGCAACCGCACCAGCACCTATTACTTCGCCAACAACAACGCGCGGCATTTCAGCTTCAATGCCGATGAACGGTTTTTGCCCGTTTACCAGTTTGCGGATGAGGCCAACAAAAAAATCACCCAGCTGGGCGACTTTGCCGACAAGTTCCTGGGCAAATGCACCCTGGGCCAAACCATCAGCCGCTACATGGTGCTGGTGGCCAGCGAGCAAAAGCTCTTGATGATGCGGCCCTACCAGGTGTATGCCGTCAAGGCCATCGTGGACTGCATCCACCAAAACTGCGGCAACGGCTACATCTGGCACACCACGGGCAGCGGAAAAACGCTCACGTCCTTTAAGGCGTCCACGCTGCTGAAAGACAACCCCGATATCGAGAAATGCCTCTTTGTGGTGGACCGCAAAGACCTGGACCGCCAGACCCGCGAGGAATTCAATCGCTTTCAAGAAGGTTGCGTTGAAGAAAACACCAACACCGCCACGCTGGTGCGCCGTCTTCTGTCCGACGACTACGCCGACAAGGTCATCGTTACCACCATCCAGAAGCTGGGCCTGGCGCTGGATGAAACGAGCCGCCGCAACAAGCAGCAGAAAAAGGATGGGCGGGCCACCTACAAAGAGCAGCTGGAGCCCCTGCGCGACAAGCGCATCGTCTTCATCTTTGACGAATGCCACCGCTCGCAGTTTGGCGACAACCACCAGGCCATCAAAGCGTTCTTCCCCAAGGCGCAACTGTTCGGCTTTACCGGCACGCCGATTTTTGAGGCCAACGCCAGCCGCACGCAGATTGAGGACGAACAGGCCAGCCTGAAGACCACGGAAGACCTGTTCCAAAAACAACTGCACGCCTACACCATCACCCACGCCATTGAAGACGCCAACGTGCTGCGCTTTCATGTGGACTACTTCAAGCCCGAAGGCAAAAACCCGCCCAAGCCCGGCGAGGCACTGGCCAAGAAGGCCATCATCGAAGCCATTCTGGCCAAGCACGACACGGCCACCGCCAGCCGCCGCTTCAACGCCGTGCTGGCCACCGCCTCTATCCCCGACGCCATTGAATACCACCGCCTGTTTGATGAACTGCAGCAAGCCAGGCAAGCAGCCGACCCCGCCTTTGTGCCGCTGAACATTGCCTGCGTGTTCTCGCCGCCGGCCGAGGGAGATGCAGACGTAAAGCAAATTCAGGAAGATCTGCCCCAAGAAAAAGAAGACAACCAGGTGGACCCCGAGGGTAAAAAAGCCGCCCTCAAAGGCATCCTGGCCCGCTACAACGCCCGCTATGGCACCAATCACAGCATCAGCGAATTCGACCTGTACTACCAGGACGTGCAAAGGCGCATCAAAGACCAGCAGTGGCCCAATGCCGACTACCCGGCAGCGAAAAAAATCGACATCACCATCGTGGTGGACATGCTGCTCACCGGGTTTGACAGCAAGTACCTCAACACCCTGTATGTGGACAAAAACCTCAAGCACCACGGCTTGATCCAGGCGTTCTCGCGCACCAACCGCGTGCTCAACGGCAGCAAGCCCTACGGCAACATCCTCGACTTTCGCCAGCAGCAAGCCAATGTCGATGCCGCCATTGCCCTGTTCTCGGGCGAAAAAACGGGCGAGCAAGCGCGGGAGATTTGGCTGGTAGACAAAGCCCCGGTGGTTATTGAAAAGCTCGATGCCGCTATGACCAAGCTGGCCGACTTCATGCAAAGCCAGGGCCTGGCCTGCACGCCTGAAGCCGTGCACAGCCTGAAGGGCGACGACGCCCGCGCCGCCTTTATCCAGAACTTCAAGGAAGTGCAGCGCCTGAAAACCCAGCTCGACCAATACACCGACCTGACGGAGGACAACGCCACCGCCATCGAACACATCCTGCCCGCCGAGCAACTGCAAGCCTTTCGCGGTGCCTACCTGGAAACCGCGCAGCGCCTCAAAGCACAACAAGCCCAGCACGACAAAGGCAACGAAGGGCCGGGCGGCGCAGCCGATGCGGTGGACCAGCTCGACTTTGAATTTGTGCTGTTCGCCAGCAGCGTGATCGACTACGACTACATCATGGGCCTCATGTCGCGCTTCTCACAGCAGGGGCTGCAGGGCGGCGGCAAACAAAAGATGACCAAAGACGAGCTGCTGGGCTTGATCTTGTCCGATGCCAAATTCATGAACGAGCGCGACGACATCGCTGCCTACATCCACACCCTGAAGGCCGGCGAGGGCCTGAGCGAGGCCGCCATCCGCGAGGGCTACACCCGGTTCAAGAAGCAAAAAGACAGCGCCGAGCTGAGTGATATAGCCACCCGTCACCACCTGGCCCCCGCCGCGCTGCAAACCTTTGTGGATGGCATCTTGCAGCGCATGATTTTTGATGGCGAGGCGCTGAGTGATTTGATGGCGCCGCTGGACTTGGGCTGGAAGGCGCGGGCGCAGGCAGAAACGGCGTTGATGAAAGAACTGGTGCCGTTGCTGCAAAAGCGGGCTGAACAACACGGTGGGCGCGAGATTTCGGGGCTGAGTGCGTATGAGTGAGCCAGCCTTGACCGAGGCCGCGCTGCTGGAACGCATTGCCCTGGGTGAGCACACCCGCCAGCAGTTCAAGCGCAGTTTCAACAGCCCCGACGCCATGGCCGCCGAACTGGCCGCCTTCGCCAACAGCGGTGGGGGCACTTTGTTGATCGGTGTGGACGACGACGGCTCCATCGCCGGGCTCAGCGCCGCCGATGTGCGTCACCTGAACCAAATGCTCAGCAACGCCAGCAGCCAGCACGTGCGCCCGCCCGTGCATCCCGTGACCGAAAACGTGCCAACCCATGCCGGGCTGGTGATGGTGGTGACCGTACCCAACGGCCTGGCCAAGCCTTACCTGGACAACCAGGGCCGCATTTGGGTCAAACAAGGGGCCGACAAACGCCATGTGACCGCGCGCGAAGAAATGCAGCGCATGTTCCAAAGTGGCGGCCTGGTCTATGCGGATGTGGTGCCCGTAGCAGGCACCACCAGCGCCGATCTGGATGAACCCGCCTTTCGCCGCTACCTGGCCCAGCACTACAGCGCAGACACCGCCCAAGCCGGGCTGGCGCTGGACGCCGTGCTGCAAAACCTGGGCCTGGGCGATGGCCATGAACTCACCTTGGCGGGCCTGATGCTGTTTGGCCGCAACCCGCTGCGCTGGCGGCCCGCGTTCACCATCAAAGCTGTGGCCTTTTACGGCACCAGCATTGCCGACACCCACTACCAAGACAGCCAGGACTTCAACGGCACCCTGCCCACCCAGTACGCCGAGGCGCTGGCCTTTATCAAACGCAACCTGCGCCGCGTGCAGGGCGACCAGGGCTTCAACTCGCCGGGCATCCTGGAAGTGCCAGAAATCGCCCTGCAAGAACTGCTGGTCAATGCGCTGGTGCACCGCGACTACTTCACCAGCGCCTCCATCCGCATTCTGGTGTTTCGCGACCGCATCGAAATCATCAGCCCCGGCCCCCTGCCCGACAGCCTGAGCATTGACGACATCCGCCACGGCAAAAGCAACCGCCGCAACCCCACGCTGAGCGAGCACGCCTTTCGCCTGCTGCCCTACCGGGGCATGGGCAGCGGCATCCCCCGGGCGCTGGGCGAGTGGCCGCAAATCGAGCTGATCAGCGAGCTCAGCGGCAACCAGTTCACGGCCCTGGTTCGGCGGCCCCAAGGGCAGTGGGAGAGTGCCTCCGAACAAGTCGAGGCCCTGGTAGCCGAACAAGTAACCGAACAAGTAACCGAACAAGTTCGCCGCTTGTGCCTGGCCCTACAGCAGGGTGCCAAGGGAACCAAGGAGCTCATGCAAATGCTCGATCTCAAACACCGCCCCAGTTTTTTGTATGGCTACTTAAACCCAGCCTTGCAACAGCACCTGGTGGAGATGACCCAGCCCGACTCGCCCCGCAGCCCCACACAGAAATACCGCCTGACGGACAAAGGCCGGAGTGCATTGAAATGAGTGAAGAGAAGAAATTGGTGCCTAAGTTGAGGTTTCCGGAGTTTCGCGGGACGGCGGGATGGGAAGATCAATCCGTTGGGCAGTATCTGGAGGACTGTTCTGGTCGAGTTCCGCCTGATACTGAGCTGCCTGTCTACAGCTCTACACGGGAGGGGCTGAAACGCCAAGACGCGTACTTCGATGGCCAGGTTCTCCAGAACAAGAACGAATACGGCGTGGTCCCGCCTGCCTGCTTTGTCTATCGACACATGAGCGACGACGGCCTGTTCAAGTTCAACATCAATGAAACCGGCGGGGATATTGCAGTGAGCAAGGAATACCCTGTTTTCAGGACCAGAGGTGTGAATCCCGTTTTCCTTCTCGCCAAGCTCAATGATGGACCGGACTTCAAACGGTTTGCTCTCTCCCAGAAGGCCGGAGGCACACGAACCCGCCTTTATTTCAGCAGGCTTTGTGAATGGCGCACCCCACTGCCATTGCGCACCGAACAACAAAAAATCGCCGACTGCCTGAATTCCTTGGACGAACTGATCACCGCGCAAGCCCGCAAAGTGGATTCGCTCAAGACCCATAAAAAAGGGCTGATGCAGCAGCTTTTCCCCCGCGAAGGCGAAACCCAACCGCGTCTGCGGTTTCCTGAGTTTCGGGATGCGGGGGAGTGGGAGCAAGACACCTTGGGAGCCATGTGTGACCTTTACCAGCCAGTCACGCTGTCATCTTCAGCATTGAGCATGAGTGGGGAGCATCTGGTTTATGGCGCCAACGGAGTCATTGGCACGCATAACGAATACAACCACGAAGACAGCGAAATTGCGGTCACTTGCCGCGGAGCTACTTGCGGTGAAGTGACGGTCACCAAGCCGCGATCATGGATAACGGGTAACGCTATGGTCGTGAAGCCACGAACAAAGAAGCTAAGTAAAGATTTCATCTTCCAATACTTTAAGGATCACGGCCTAAAGAGTGTTATCAGCGGCTCCGCCCAGCCACAAATAACGCGAACAGGATTTGCACCCCTCGTGATTTCCTATCCAAAAGCAGACGAACAAGATCACATCGCCTCCTTCCTGAGCGGCCTCGACACCTTCATCACCACCGCCGCCCAAGCACTCGAAACCCTTAAAACCCACAAAAAAGGGCTGATGCAGCAGCTTTTCCCTTCGCCGGAGGCGGTGGAGGCATGAGCGATCTGATTCTGTACACCACCGAGGACGGCAAGAGCCAGATTCAGCTTCGGGCCGACTTGGGTACGGTGTGGCTCACCCAGTTAGAGATGGCCGAACTGTTTGACGCCACCAAGCAGAACATCTCGCTGCACCTCAAAAACATCTTTGAGGACGGTGAATTGGACGCTGCGGCAACCATCAAGGAATCCTTGACAGTTCAAACCGAGGGCACGCGCCAGGTGCAGCGCCCCGTCACGCTCTATAGCCTCGACGCCATCCTGGCCGTGGGCTACCGCGTGCGCTCGCCGCGTGGCGTGCAGTTCCGCCGCTGGGCATCCACCGTGCTCAAGGAGTACCTGGTCAAGGGCTTTGTGATGGACGACGAGCGGTTGAAGAACCCGGATGGCCGCCCAGACTACTTTGACGAGATGCTGGCGCGCATCCGGGACATTCGGGCCTCGGAAAAGCGCTTTTATCAAAAGGTGCGCGACCTGTTTGCGCTGGCTTCTGACTACGACAAGACGGATCAGGCCACGCAGGTCTTCTTCGCCACGGTGCAAAACCTGTTGCTCTACGCAGTGACGCAAAAGACAGCGGCGGAGCTCATCGTGAGCCGCGCCAATCCTACCGACCCGCATTTCGGCCTGCTGACCTGGACGGGCGCGCAGGTGCGCAAGCAGGACATTGTGGTGGCCAAAAACTACCTGACCGAAGACGAAGTGGACACTCTGAACCGGCTGGTGGTCATCTTCTTGGAAACCGCCGAGCTGCGCGCCAAGCGGCAAACCATCACCAGCATGGGCTTCTGGCGCGAGAACGTGGGACAGATCATCGTCGCCAACGGCTTTCCGCTGCTCAGCGGGGCTGGCACCGTCAGCCACGCCCGCATGGAGCAAAAGCTGGAGCCGCTGTATCTGGACTTTGACCAGCGCCGCAAGGCGCAAGAAGCCCGTGCCGCTGACGCCCAAGATGAAGCCGAATTGAAGGCGCTGGAAAACACCATCAAAAATCGCCCCAAATCATGACGCGCTACCAAAGATTCACCTCCACCGCAAAGGACACCCCATGGTCTTAGGCAACAAACTGCAGCTCACCAGCCAGGTGGAACTGAACCGGGCAGAAGAACGCTTAAGCAAACAAAAAGCCAAGCAGCTGTTTGAAAGCGGTGACATCGACCAAGTGGAAGTGGGCACTTTTGCCGGGCTGACATATATCCATGCCTATTTGTTTGGCGAGTTGTATGAATTTGCCGGCAAGGTGCGCGATGTGAACCTGGCCAAAGGCAATTTTCGGTTTGCCCCCGTCATGTATTTGCAGCAGGCGCTGGCGCACATCAGCGCCATGCCGCAGCAAAATTTTGATCAGATCATTGAAAAATACGTGGAAATGAACGTCGCCCATCCATTTCGCGAAGGGAATGGGCGCGCTACCCGTATTTGGCTGGACTTGATGCTGAAAAAAGAAATCCAGCAGGTGATTGACTGGAATGCAGTGGACAAGGCCGATTATTTATCGGCCATGGAACGCAGCGTCGTCAAAGACATTGAAATCAAACACCTGCTGAAAAATGCCTTGACCGAAAAAATCAACGACCGCGAGCTGTACATGAAAGGCATTGACGTGAGCTATTACTACGAAGGTTATAGCGAATACCGCGTCGAGGATTTGTAAATCATGATCGAACAAAACCAAATACAACTGGGCAAGACCCTGTGGGCCATTGCTGACCAACTGCGCGGTGCCATGGATGCGGACGATTTCCGCGATTACATGCTGTCGTTTCTGTTCCTGCGCTATCTGTCGGACAACTACGAGACCGCCGCCAAAAAGGAACTGGGCAGCGATTACCCCCAGCTGGCGGACGATGATGGCCACGTCCCCTTGGCCGTTTGGTATGCCGACAACGCCGCCGATGTGCCTGAGTTTGAAAAGCAGATGCGCCGCAAGGTGCACTATGTGATTGAGCCGCAGCACCTGTGGAGCAGCATTGCCAACCTGGCGCGCACCCAGAGCCTGGAGCTGCTGCACACGCTGCAAGCGGGCTTCAAGTACATCGAGACCGAGTCTTTCCAGAGCACGTTTGGTGGGCTGTTTTCTGAAATTGACCTGGCCTCACCCAAGCTGGGCAAGAGCTACACCGAGCGCAATGCCAAGCTGTGCGTGGTGATTCAGAAAATTGCCGAGGGGCTGGCCGACTTTTCCACCAGTGTGGACGCGCTGGGCGATGCCTATGAATACCTGATTGGCCAGTTTGCCGCTGGCTCGGGCAAGAAGGCGGGCGAGTTCTACACGCCGCAGCAAATCTCGGACATCCTCTCGACCATCGTCACCCTGGACAGCCAGGAGCCCAAAACGGGCACCAAGCAGCGGCTCGACAGCGTGATGGACTTTGCCTGTGGGTCAGGATCGCTGTTGCTGAACGTGCGCAAGCGCATGGGGCCGCATGGCATTGGCAAGATTTACGGCCAAGAAAAGAACATCACCACCTACAACCTGGCGCGCATGAACATGCTGCTGCACGGGGTGAAGGACACCGAGTTTGAAATCTTCCACGGCGACACGCTGACCAACGACTGGGACATGCTGCGCGAGCTGAATCCGGCCAAAAAGCCTGCGTTTGATGCCATCGTGGCCAATCCGCCGTTCAGCTACCGCTGGGAGCCTACCGAGGCCATGGGCGACGATGTGCGCTTTAAAAGCCACGGCCTGGCGCCCAAGTCCGCAGCCGACTTTGCCTTTTTGCTCCACGGCTTTCACTTCCTGAAAGACGAGGGCGTGATGGCCATCATCCTGCCGCACGGGGTGCTGTTTCGCGGCGGGGCCGAGGAGCGCATTCGCAAGAAGCTACTGGTGGACGGCCACATCGACACGGTGATTGGCTTGCCGTCCAACCTGTTCTATTCCACCGGCATCCCGGTCTGCATCCTGGTGCTGAAAAAGTGCAAGAAGCCCGACGATGTGCTGTTCATCAACGCCGCCGAGCACTTTGCCAAGGGCAAGCGCCAGAACCAGCTCACCGACGAGCACATCGCCAAGATCATCGAGGCCTACCAGTTCCGCAAGGAAGAGCCCCGGTATTCCCGCCGC
Source organism: uncultured Burkholderiaceae bacterium (assembly GCA_964597235.1). GTDB lineage: Bacteria > Pseudomonadota > Gammaproteobacteria > Burkholderiales > Burkholderiaceae_C > CAYZPX01. The sequence continues at coordinate 9,243 of CAZQXQ010000083.1, forward strand.
GTGGAGATGGCCGAGATCGAGAAGAACGATTTCAACCTGAACATCTCGCGCTACATCAGCACGGCCGTCACCGAGGCGGAGATTGACTTGAGCTCCACGCACCAAGCCTTGCTCGCCATCGAGAAAGAGATTGCAGCCGCGAAGCAAAAGCACAACGCTTTCTTGCTGGAGCTGGGCTTGAGCCCGCTGCCGTGAGGGGGTGGGGTCTCTGGAGACCGTACGTTTTGCTCCTGAATTGAGAGCTTCTACCGATGGTATCCATTGGCCTATAGGCCAATTTGGCCATTAACTGTGCCTCACCCAAAAAACCGGTAACACACCGCGATCGCCGCGACCACGCCGGCCAGTTCCGCCAGCAGGGCACAGGCCACGGCGTGGCGAGCGCGCTGGATGCCGACCGCGCCAAAGTACACCGCCAGCACGTAGAAGGTGGTTTCGGTGCTGCCCTGGATGGTGGCGGCGACCAGGGCGGGGAAGCTGTCCACGCCCTGCGTCTTCATGGTCTCGATCAGCATGGCGCGGGCGGCGCTGCCGGAAAACGGCTTGACCAGCGCGGTGGGCAGGGCATCGACAAAGCGGTTGTCGGCGCCCAGGGCGTCCACCCCCCAGCGGATGGCGCTCAGTGCGTGGTCCAGCGCGCCCGAGGCGCGGAACAGCCCCACGGCGCACAGCATGGCCACCAGGTAGGGCAGCAGGCCCTTGGCCACGTCAAAGCCCTCGCGCGCGCCCTCGACGAAGGCCTCGTACACCGGCACCCGGCGCCAGGCGCCCACCAGCACGAACAGCAACATCAGCCCGAACAGCGTCAGGTGCCCCAGCACCGAGGACAGCTGCGCCAGCGCCGCCGCCGACAGCGTGGCCAAGAACGCGATGAACGCCCCCAGCCCCAGGCCCAGCGGCAGCAAGTAGGCCAGCACCACCGGGTGCCACAGCGGCAGGCGCTGCACCAGCGCCACGCTCAGCAGCCCCACCAGGGTGGAGGCCGAAGTGGCCAGCAAGATGGGCAGGAACACCAGCGTGGGGTCGGGCGCGCCCTGCTGCATGCGGTACATGAAGATGGTGACGGGCAGCAGCGTCAGCGACGAGGCATTCAGCACCAAAAACAGGATCTGCGCATTGCTCGCCGTGTCGGGCCGGGGGTTCAGGCTGTGCAGCGAGTGCATGGCTTTGAGCCCAATCGGCGTGGCCGCGTTGTCCAGCCCCAGGGCGTTGGCGGCAAAGTTCAGCGTGATCAGCCCCAGCGCCGGGTGGCCGCGCGGCACCTCGGGCATCAGCCGCGCGAACAGCGGTGCCAGCAGGCGCGACAGCGCCTCGACCAGGCCGGCCTTTTCCGCGATGCGCAAGAAGCCCAGCCACAGCGTGAGCGTGCCAAACAGCAGCACCATCACCTCGACCGAGAGCTTGGCCATGGTGAACAGCGCCTCGACCATGCTGGCAAACACCTGCGCCGAGCCGCCCAGCAGCCATTGCGCCAGGGACGACAGCGCGGCGGCGACAAAAAATCCCACCCAGAGCGCGTTGAGCATGGCTTAGCCCTTGGCTTGCAAGGCTTTGGCGATGCGGTTTCGGGCGACCGTCGTCTTGGGCACCTTGAAGGGGAACCAGGTGCGCACGTCCTCCTCCAGCCCGATGCCGTGCATGTAGTTGTAGATGGCTTTCTTCAGTGCGCCGCCTAAGGCGTCGTGGTCCACGCCGGTGGGGTCGATGAAGGCCACATCGTTCTTGGCAAAAGCCCCCTCGGGCAGCGGCAGCAGCGTGATGCCGTATTCCTCGGGGTGCAGGCCCACGGGTGAATGCACGGTGCAGGCAAAGCGGTGAAAGAACCCGCTCTGGATGCAGCCGTTGGCGAACAGCTGGCGCACGTATTCCAGCGCGTCCACCGTGTCCTGCACGGTTTGCGTCGGAAAGCCGTACATCAGGTAAGCATGCACCAAGATGCCGGCGTCGGAAAACGCCTTGGTCACGCGCGCCACCTGGTCCACCGACACGCCTTTTTTCATCAGATGCAGCAGCCGGTCCGAGGCCACCTCCAGCCCGCCCGAGACGGCGATGCAGCCGCTGTCGGCCAGCAGTTGGCACAGCTCGGGGCTAAAGGACTTTTCGAAGCGGATGTTGCCCCACCACGAGATGCCGGTGTTGCGCGCCAGCAGCT
>CAZQXQ010000084.1:0-11365 GCA_964597235.1 uncultured Burkholderiaceae bacterium
CGACCTCGTCATCCGACAAGCCATACGAAGGTTTGACGGCGATGTGCGCCTCCACCCCGCTGCCCAGCTCGCGCGCGCTGACGCTCAGCAAGCCATCGGCGTCGATGGTGAAGGTCACGCGGATGCGGGCGGCGCCAGCGGCCATCGGCGGGATGCCGCGCAGCTCGAAACGGGCCAGGCTGCGGCAGTCCTGGACCAGGTCGCGCTCACCCTGCACCACATGGATGGCCAGCGCGGTCTGGCCATCCTTGTAGGTGGTGAAGTCCTGGGCCTTGGCGGTGGGGATGGTTTCGTTGCGCGCGACAATGCGCTCGACCAAGCCACCCATGGTCTCAATGCCCAGGGACAGCGGGATCACGTCTAGCAGCAGCAGGTCGTCGCTGCCACGGTTGCCAGCCAGCTGGTTGGCCTGGATGGCGGCGCCCAGGGCGACCACTTCATCGGGGTTCAGGTTGGTCAGCGGCGGGCGGCCAAAGTAATCGGCCACCGCTTTCTGGACCTGCGGCATGCGGGTGGAGCCGCCAACCATCACCACGCCCTGAATCTCCTCGGGGCTGAGCTGGGCATCGCGCAGGGCCCGGCGCACGGCGGCCATGGAGCGCGTAGTCAATGCGGCGGTGGCGGCCTCGAATTCAGAGCGTTTGACCTCAAATTGGCACTCAAGCCCCGAAATACGGACGGTACTAGCTATCGTTTCAGTAGCAGTCAGAGCCTCCTTGCAGGCGCGGGCGGCGCGGTGCAAGGCGGCCTTGTCCTCGGGAGTCTGTACTTGCCATCCATGCCGCTGCACCAGCCAGTCGGCCAGCGCAGCGTCGTAGTCGTCGCCGCCCAGGGCCGAGTCGCCGCCGGTGGCAATCACCTCGAACACGCCCTTGGTCAGGCGCAGGATGGAGATGTCAAAGGTACCGCCGCCCAGGTCATAGACGGCATAAACCCCTTCGCTGGCGTTGTCCAGGCCATAGGCAATCGCGGCGGCGGTGGGTTCGTTGATCAGGCGCAGCAGGTTCAGGCCTGCGAGCTTGGCGGCGTCCTTGGTGGCCTGGCGCTGGGCGTCGTCAAAGTAGGCGGGCACGGTGATCACCGCACCGTAGAGGTCGTCGTTGAAGCTGTCTTCGGCGCGGTAACGCAGCGTGGCCAGGATTTCGGCACTGACTTCGACAGGGGACTTTGGCCCCGCGACGGTGTCCAAGCTGACCATGCCCCCCGCGTTTGCGTCGGCGGGCGGGATGAAGGTGTAGGGCAGGTGCGTAGCCTGGGCCACATCGGCCATCCCCCGGCCCATGAAGCGCTTGACCGAGGCAATGGTGTTGCGCGCGTCCTGCACCTGGGCGGCCAGGGCCTCATGGCCAATCTGGCGGCGGCCGCCCTCCAGGTAGCGCACGACAGAGGGCAAGAGCAGCCGGCCCTGGTCATCGGGCAGGCATTCGGCCACGCCGTTGCGCACGGCAGCCACCAGGGAATGGGTGGTGCCCAAGTCAATTCCCACGGCAATGCGCCGCTGATGGGGATCCGGCGACTGGCCGGGTTCGGAAATCTGAAGTAAGGCCATGAGAGTGCTCGGTTGGGGGCCGGAGGGGGCGTTATTGTCCCAGCTGTTCGCGTTTGCGCTCGATGTCCATGCCAAAGCGGTCGATGAACATCAGCGCGCGCACTTCGCCAGAGGCGGCTTGGGGGTTGGCAGCGGTGTCCAGGTGCTGCGCACAGGCCTGCAGACGGCGTTGGCGCTCGGTGCGCACTTCCGCATCCAGCGCATCGAATTCAGTGGCGGTACGCGCATCGTCCAGGGCCTCGCGCCATTCCATCTGCTGCATCAGGAAGTCAGCGGGCATGGCGGTGTTGTCTTCGGCGCGGATCGGCGCTCCCTGCAATTCGCACAGGTAGGCAGCGCGGCGCAGCGGGTCTTTCAGCCGCTGGTAGGCCTCGTTGATGCGCACCGACCACTGCATGGCCACCCGCTGGGCGGCCGCGCCCTGGTCCGCAAAGCGGTCCGGATGGGCCTCTTTTTGCAGGGCACGCCAGCGGGTGTCGATGTCGGCGCGGTCCTGCGCAAAGCGGCGCGGCAGGCCAAACAGGTCGAAATCGTCGGATTGAAGGTTCATGGCAAGAAAAAACCGCCAGCACCCAGGATGCGGCGGTCGGAAGGTGGTTCAAAAACCCGGTTCAGACGCGGAAGCTCTCTCCGCAACCGCAGCGGTCACGCTCGTTGGGATTGTTGAACTTGAAGCCCTCATTCAGGCCTTCGCGCACGAAATCCAGTTCGGTACCGTCGATGTAGGCCAGGCTTTTCGGGTCGATCAGCACCTTGACGCCGTAGTTTTCAAAAACGATGTCTTCGGGCGCAGCTTCGTCCACGTATTCGAGCTTGTAGGCCAGGCCAGAACAGCCCGTGGTTTTGACGCCCAGGCGCACACCAATGCCTTTGCCACGACGGCCAAGGTAACGCTGGATGTGGCGGGAAGCCGCTTCGGTCAAGGTGATGGCCATGGTGTCTCAGGCGGCAGCTGGGTGCTTTTGTTTGTAGTCATCCACGGCGGCCTTGATCGCGTCTTCGGCCAGGATCGAGCAGTGGATCTTCACGGGCGGCAGGGCCAGTTCTTCGGCGATCTGGCTGTTCTTCAGCGCTGCGGCTTCGTCCAGCGTCTTGCCCTTGACCCATTCGGTCACCAGCGAGGACGATGCAATGGCCGAGCCACAACCATAGGTCTTGAAGCGCGCATCCTCGATCACACCGGTCTCGGGGTTGACCTTGATCTGCAGCTTCATCACGTCGCCGCAAGCCGGGGCACCCACCATGCCGGTACCAACCGTGTCGTCGCCCTTGTCAAAGGAACCCACATTGCGGGGGTTTTCGTAGTGGTCCACCACTTTGTCCGAGTAAGCCATGTTCTTACCTCCTCAAGTCTGAATCGAATGTTGTGCCGGCGCTCAGTGCGCCGCCCACTGGATGGTGCTGAGGTCGATGCCGTCCTTGTACATCTCCCACAGGGGGCTGAGTTCGCGCAGGCGGTCCACATTGCTGCGAATGGTGGCGATGGCGTAGTCAATTTCTTCTTCGGTCGTGAAGCGGCCAATCGTCATGCGCAAGCTGCTGTGGGCCAGCTCGTCGCTTCGGCCCAGGGCGCGCAGCACATAGCTGGGCTCCAGGCTGGCCGAGGTACAGGCCGAACCAGAAGACACCGCCAGGCCCTTGATGCCCATGATCAGCGACTCGCCTTCGACGTAGTTGAAGCTGATGTTCAGGTTTTGCGGCACCCGGCGCTCCAAGCTGCCGTTGATGAACACCTGTTCAATGTCTTTCAGACCGTCCAGCAGACGCTGCTGCAGCACTTTGGCGCGGGCGTTCACCTCGTTCATTTCGAGCTTGATGATGCGGAAGGCCTCACCCATGCCGACGATCTGGTGCGTCGGCAAGGTACCGGAGCGCAGGCCGCGCTCATGGCCACCGCCGTGCATTTGCGCTTCCAGGCGCACCCGGGGCTTGCGGCGCACATACAGCGCGCCAATGCCCTTGGGGCCATAGGTCTTGTGGGCGGTCATGCTCATCAGATCGATGGGCTGATTCGCCATGTCCAATTCAACCCGGCCGGTGGCCTGGGCTGCATCGACATGGAACAGCACGCCCTTTTCACGGCACAGCGCGCCGATCGCGGGAATGTCCTGAATCACGCCGATTTCATTGTTCACGTACAGCACGCTGACCAGGATCGTGTCAGGGCGGATGGCGTCCTTCAAAACCTGCAGATCGACCAAGCCGTCGGGCTGCACGTCGAGGTAAGTGACCTCAAAGCCCTGGCGCTCCAATTCGCGCATAGTGTCCAGCACCGCTTTGTGCTCGGTCTTGAGCGTGATCAGGTGCTTGCCCTTGCCCTGGTAGAAATGAGCGGCACCCTTCAAGGCCAGGTTGATGGACTCGGTTGCGCCGCTGGTCCAGACGATTTCCCGGGGATCGGCACCAATGAGGTCAGCCACCTGGCCGCGGGCTTTCTCCACGGCCTCTTCCGCATCCCAGCCCCAGGCGTGGCTGCGGGAAGCAGGGTTGCCGAAATGCTCGCGCAACCAAGGAATCATCGCGTCCACCACGCGGGGATCAACCGGAGTGGTGGCAGCGTAATCAAGGTAAATCGGGAAATGGGGCGTCATGATTTTGCAAATGCGTTACCGAGTGCAAACACCGAATTGGGTGCATTCACCCGAATGGGCTTCACCACGGGGGTCGTTGAAATCGCGCGGCGAGGTGCAGGCTTTTCTTCAATCTGCACGCCCTTGGCCAGCTGGTCATCGACCAGCTTTTGCAAGGTCACCGAATCCAGAAACTCCACCATGCGCTGGTTGAGCGAAGACCACAGCTCGTGCGTCATGCAGCGGCCTGCCTCACCCATGCAATTTTCCTTGCCGCCGCAGTGGGTGGCATCAATCGGCTCGTCCACCGAAACGATGATGTCTGCCACGGTGATGTCCGCTGCCTTGCGAGCCAAGGTGTAACCCCCGCCAGGTCCACGGGTGGACTCAACCAGCTCGTGACGGCGGAGCTTGCCAAACAGCTGCTCCAGATACGAAAGGGAAATTTGCTGGCGCTGGCTGATGGCCGCCAAAGTGACGGGACCATTGTTTTGGCGCAGGGCCAGATCAATCATCGCGGTGACCGCAAAACGGCCTTTAGTCGTGAGACGCATCGCACGCTCCTTTGCAGAAATGCCTGAATCCAAGAACACCCGCTTGCACGCAGCAAACCGGCCCAATCTCTCTAAATTCCGCGCAGCGTTCTGCGTCAGACTTCCTCTTTGCACAAGGGCTATTTGTTGAGTAATTTAGGCGAGTATATCACCATTCCCCAACAAAACTGTCGGATTAAGAAACCCATTGGTCACAAAAGGGACTGAATGGTATCACCGCCTGCAGACTCACGCTGACGGGTCGTGGCCGTGGGCACCAAAGGCCTTTTCTTTCAAACTGGCCAAGGCGTCTCTTACACGCGCGGCCTCTTCGAATTCCAGGTTGCGGGCGTGTTCCAGCATCTGCTTTTCCAGGCGCTTGATCTCTCGGGCAATGTCTTTTTCCGACATGTCTTCGATGCGCGCGCGCGCCAGGGCCTCCTGGGCTACGCGCTCCATCTCCTTGCCGGTTTTTTCACTGTAAACCCCGTCAATCAGGTCTTTCACCCGCTTGACAATGCCGCGCGGCGTGATTCCATGCGTTGCGTTAAAGGCGATTTGCTTTTCTCGACGACGCTCGGTCTCGGTGATGGCCTTGCGCATGGACTCAGTGATGCGGTCGGCGTACAGGATGGCTTTGCCGTTCACATTCCGGGCGGCGCGGCCTATGGTCTGGATCAGGCTGCGCTCGGCACGCAAGAAACCCTCCTTGTCGGCGTCCAAAATAGCCACCAAGGAAACTTCGGGAATGTCTAACCCCTCGCGCAGCAGGTTGATGCCCACCAGCACATCGAAAGCGCCCAGACGCAAATCACGAATGATTTCCACCCGCTCCACGGTGTCCACATCGCTGTGCAGGTAACGGACTTTGACGCCGTTATCGCTTAGGTAGTCCGTCAACTGTTCCGCCATGCGTTTGGTCAGCGTGGTGATCAGCACCCGCTCCTGCTGTGCAACGCGCAGGCGGATCTCCTGCAGCACATCGTCCACCTGATGCGTGGCTGGACGGACTTCGACCAAGGGGTCCAGTAAGCCCGTAGGGCGCACCACCTGATCCACGACCTGGCCAGAGTGCTGTTTTTCGTAATCCGCCGGGGTCGCCGAGACAAAGATCACCTGACGCATGCGCTGCTCGAACTCCTCGAACTTGAGCGGCCGGTTGTCCAGCGCGCTGGGCAGGCGAAAGCCATATTCCACCAGCGTGGTCTTACGCGAACGGTCCCCGCTATACATGGCGTTGAGCTGACCAATCATCTGGTGGCTCTCGTCCAGGAACATCAGTGCGTCCTTGGGCATGTAATCGGTCAGGGTACTGGGAGGCGCACCCGGCGCGCTGCCGGACAGGTGCCGCGTGTAGTTCTCGATGCCCTTGCAGTGGCCGACCTCGGTCAGCATTTCCAAGTCAAAACGGGTGCGCTGCTCCAGACGCTGGGCCTCCACCAGCTTGCCCATGCCCACCAATTCCTTGAGGCGGTCGGCCAGTTCCAGCTTGATGCTCTCCACCGCCGCCAGCACCTTGTCCCGTGGCGTCACGTAATGGCTGCTGGGATAAACGGTGAAACGCGGGATCTTTTGCTGGATGCGGCCCGTGAGCGGGTCAAACAGCTGCAGGCTCTCGATCTCGTCATCGAACAGCTCCAGGCGCAGTGCAAGCTCAGAATGCTCTGCCGGAAAAATGTCGATGGTGTCGCCACGCACACGGAACGTGCCCCGGCCGAAGTCCATGTCGTTGCGCTGGTACTGCATGCGGATCAGCTGGGCAATCGCATCGCGCTGGCCCAACTGGTCGCCAGTGCGCAAGGTCATCACCATGCGGTGGTAACTTTCGGGGTCGCCAATGCCGTAAATGGCCGAGACAGTCGCCACGATCACCACGTCGCGGCGCTCCATCAGGCTCTTGGTGCAGGACAGACGCATCTGCTCGATGTGCTCGTTGATCGCGCTGTCCTTTTCGATGAACAGGTCGCGCTGCGGCACATAGGCCTCGGGCTGGTAATAGTCGTAGTAGCTAACGAAGTACTCGACCGCGTTTTTCGGAAAGAACTCGCGGAACTCGCTGTAAAGCTGCGCCGCCAGCGTCTTGTTGGGTGCAAAGACGATGGCCGGACGCCCCAGGCGCGCGATCACGTTAGCCATGGTGAACGTCTTGCCCGAGCCGGTCACGCCCAGCAGGGTCTGGAAGGCTTCGCCATCACGCACGCCCTCGACCAGCTGTTCAATCGCCGTGGGCTGGTCACCGGCGGGCGGATAGGGCTGGAAGAGCTCAAAGGGAGAACCGGGGAAAGAGACGAATTGGCCAGCAGGGGGAGTGTTCACAGGGGTGGGGTCCATGGCAATCGGCGAAGCCAAAAGCGGCACCGCTAAAATATTGGGCCTTTTGAGCAGCGACTTCGCTGCAGGCAACCTCGCATTTTCACCCCTCCAAGGACCCTCCATGTCTCTGTTTACCGCCGTCGAAATGGCCCCCCGCGACCCGATCCTGGGTCTGAACGAGCAATTCAACGCTGATACCAACCCGAACAAGGTCAACCTCGGCGTGGGCGTGTACTTCGACGACAACGGCAAGCTGCCCTTGCTGCAATGCGTGCAAAAAGCCGAAGAGGCCCTGATGGCCAAGCCCACCGCCCGTGGCTACCTGCCGATCGACGGCTTGGCCGCTTACGACAACGGCGTCAAGGCGCTGGTGTTTGGTGCCGACTCCGAACCGGTCAAGTCTGGCCGCGTGGCCACCGTGCAAGCCATTGGCGGCACCGGCGGCCTGAAGATCGGCGCCGACTTCCTGAAGAAAGTCAGCCCCGACGCCAAGGTGCTGATCTCCGACCCCAGCTGGGAAAACCACCGCGCCCTGTTCACCAACGCCGGTTTTGTGGTGGACACCTACGCCTACTACGACGCCGCCAAGCGTGGCGTGAACTTTGACGGCATGCTGGCCAGCCTGAACGCCGCAGCCCCCGGCACCATCATCGTGCTGCACGCCTGCTGCCACAACCCCACCGGCTATGACCTGACACCCGCGCAGTGGGACCAGGTGATTGCCGTCGTCAAGGCCAAGGGCCTGACCGCATTCCTGGACATGGCCTACCAGGGCTTTGGTCACGGCATTGCCGAAGACGGCGCCGTCATCCAGAAGTTCGTCGCAGCCGGCCTGAGCTTCTTTGTTTCTACCAGCTTCTCCAAGAGCTTCAGCCTGTACGGCGAGCGCGTCGGCGGCCTGTCGGTGCTGTGCGAAAGCAAGGAAGAAGCTGACCGCGTGCTGTCCCAGCTCAAGATCGTGATCCGCACCAACTACTCGAACCCACCCACCCACGGCGGCGCCGTGGTGGCCGCCGTGCTGGGCAACCCCGAACTGCGCGCGCTGTGGGAAAAGGAACTGGGCGAAATGCGCGTGCGCATCAAGGCCATGCGCCAAAAGCTGGTCGATGGCCTGAAGGCCGCTGGCGTGCAGCAAGATATGTCGTTCATGACCCAGCAGATCGGCATGTTCAGCTACTCGGGCCTGAGCAAGGACCAGATGGTGCGCCTGCGCAATGAATTCGGCGTTTACGGCACCGACACCGGCCGCATCTGCGTCGCTGCGCTGAATAGCAAGAACATCGACTACGTCTGCCAGGCCATTGCCAAGGTGATGTAAGCGATTGGCTTGACCTCCAATGAAAAAACCGCCGTTCAGGCGGTTTTTTCTTGGGAGCAGCGCCGCGGTCTTACAGCTTTTGCGCTTGCATGAAGCGGTCGTAGGTGCCTTCGGTGTAGCGGAACCAACTGTTTTGATCCGAGAGGAATTTGGCGTAGTCCGTGTAAACCTTCTTCCACTCAGGGTTGGTGTTGTTCAGGTCGGCATACACCTGCTGGGCCGACTTGAACGCAGCGGCCATGATCTCTTGCGAGAACGGGCGCAGCTTGGTGCCTGTGCCCACCAACTGCTTGAGCGCCGCGGGGTTACGGGCGTCGTACTTGGCCAGAAGGTTGGTGCTGGCCTGGGCTGCAGCCGCCTGGACGATGGCCTTGTACTCGGTGGACAGCTTGTCCCATTCCTTGCTGGCGATGTAGAAGTGGGTCTGCGCCCCACCCTCCCACCAGCCGGGGTAGTAGTAGTACGGCGCGACCTTGTTGAAGCCCAGCTTGAGGTCGTCATAGGGACCCACCCACTCCAGCGCGTCAATCGTGCCTTTTTCCAGGGCCGGGTACAGATCGGCTGCGGGGATCGATTGCGGCACCACGCCGAAGGGCTCCAGCACCTTGCCGGCAAACGGGTTGGTGCGGAACTTCAGGCCCTTGAGGTCGGCCACTGTCTTGATCTCTTTGCGAAACCAGCCGCCCATCTGCGCGCCGGTGTTGCCCGCCGCAAAGTGCACGATGCCGTACTTGGCATAGAACTCGCGCAACAGCTTGAAACCATTGCCCTCGTTGGTCCAGGCGTCCATTTGACGGGCATTCATCCCGAAAGGAATCGTGCAGCCCAGGCAGAAGGTGGGATCCTTGCCATAGAAGTAGTACGAGGAGGTGTGGGCCATTTCGACCGAGCCGTTTTGCACCCCATCGACCACACCAAAGGCGGGCATCAACTCACCAGCCGGGTGCACGCTGATCTGGAACTTGCCGCCGGTCATGTCGGCAACGGCCTTGGAGAACACCTCGGCGCCGCCATGAACGATGTCCAGCGATTTAGGGAAGCTGGACGCAAGGCGCCAGCGAATAGCAGCCTGGGCCTTGACCGCAGGCGCCACTCCAGCGGCAAGGATGCCGGCCAGACCGGCGTTTTGCAGCAATTGACGACGTTCCATGAAAAATCCTTCGTGAAAACAAACTGAGAAAAAAGGCTGGGACACCTTGCGATGACCCAGCCCGTGATGGATGCAATCCAGAGGCGCCTTACAGCTTTTGCGCTTGCATGAAGCGGTCGTAGGTACCTTCCGTGAAACGGAACCAGGCGTTCTGGTCCGCCAGGAACTTGGCGTAGTCCGTATAGACCTTCTTCCACTCAGGGTTGGTGTTGTTGAGATCCGCAAAGACCTGCTGGGCCGACTTGAAGGCAGCCGCCATCACGTCCTGTGGGAAGGGCTTGAGCTTGGTACCAGAACCCACCAGTTGCTTGAGTGCAATCGGATTGCGGGCATCGTACTTAGCCAGCATTGAGGTGTTGGCATAGGCCGAAGCGGCTTGGACGATGGCTTTGTAATCAGCAGGCAGCTTGTCCCATTCCTTGCTGTTGATATAGAAGTGCAGCTGTGGGCCACCTTCCCACCAACCGGGGTAGTAGTAGAACGGCGCCACCTTGTTGAAGCCCAGCTTCTGGTCGTCGTACGGGCCCACCCACTCCAACGCATCCAGGGTGCCCTTTTCCAGCGCGGGGTACAGGTCGGCACCCGGAATCGACTGTGGGATCATGCCAAAGGGCTCCAGCACCTTGCCAGCGAAAGGGTTGGTGCGGAACTTCAGACCCTTGAAGTCGGCGATCGACTTGATTTCCTTGCGGAACCAGCCGCCCATCTGGGCACCGGTGTTGCCCGCAGCAAAGTGCACGATGTTGAACTTGGCATAGAACTCGCGCAACAGCTTGAAGCCATTGCCTTCGTTGGTCCAGGCATCCATCTGACGGGCATTCATCCCAAAGGGAATGGCGCAACCCAGGCAGAAGGTGGGATCCTTGCCATAGAAGTAGTACGGCGCCGTGTGGGCCATCTCAACCGAGCCGTTTTGCACCCCATCCACCACGCCGAAGGGGGGCATCAGCTCACCGCCCGCATGGACTGAAATCTGGAACTTGCCACCGGTCATGTCGCTGACCTGCTTGGCAAACACCTCGGCCGTGCCGTAGATCGTGTCCAGCGACTTGGGGAAGCTGGAGGCAAGGCGCCAGCGAATAGTGGCTTGTGCATGCACGGCCGGTGCAGCACCGGCGGCGAGCACGCCGGCAATACCGGCATTTTTCAAAATCGAACGACGATCCATGAGGCTGATCTCCTAAGTAATGGAAGGACTCTCCCCGCGTCGCCCAAAAGGCGCGTCGGGAAAGCCCGGTCTGCAGGGGAAAACGATTGTAAGAAGCCCTTTCACCCTGCGCCGAGAAAGGCGGGGAAAAAGCGCTAGGGGAAACACCCTTGGCGATCAAGCACCCAAATCCGTGAGGAAGCGCTCGCGCACAGCACGCTCAATGCCCGCCGCATCCAGGCCCTGCAGGGCCAGCAACTTGGCGGGGTCGCCATGCTCGATGAAGCGGTCGGGCAGGCCCAGTTGCAGGACCGGGCGCAGCAGGCCCTCGGCATTCAGCGCCTCACAGACGGCGCTGCCGGCACCGCCCTGGATGGCGCCCTCCTCCACCGTCACCAGCGCGTCGTGGGTCTCGGCCAGCTGGCGCAGCAGGTCCAGGTCCAGCGGCTTGGCCCAGCGCATGTTGGCCACGGTCGCGTCCAGCGCCTCGGCCGCCTGCAGCGCGGGGTAGAGCAAGGTGCCGAAGGCCAGGATCGCGATGCGCGGGCCAGCGCCCGTGCTCTGGCGCTCGCGGCGGATTTCGCCCTTGCCGTAGGGCAGGCCCTCCAGATCCGGCAAGGGGGCCACACCCACACCGGCGCCACGGGGGTAGCGCACGGCCACCGGGTGGTTCTGGGCGAAGGCGGTGCTCAGCAGCTGGCGGCACTCGCGCTCGTCGGCCGGGCAAGCGATGGCCATGTTGGGAATGCAGCGCACAAACGGGATGTCGTAAGCGCCCGCATGGG
>CAZQXQ010000085.1:0-11138 GCA_964597235.1 uncultured Burkholderiaceae bacterium
GCACCGAAGGTTTCGTAGTCGTGCCAGAGGAAGGTGTGGGTGTTCAAGGCAGTCCAGGGGGCAAGCGGGGCGGGCATCTTAGCGCCTCAGCGCACCCGCTGCGCCACCGGTGCAAAGCCGTGGTTCAGCGGCCCGTGGCCCTGGCCGGTCTGCACGGCGGCGCCAGCGGCAATGGCGCCCAGGATGTAGGCGCGGGCGCGCGCCACCGCCTCGGGCAGCGACTCGCCCAGGGCCAGGTGCGCGGCAATGGCGGACGATAAGGTGCAGCCTGTGCCGTGCACATTGCGGCTGGCAATGCGCGGCGACTGAAAGAGGCGCTCACTGCCATCGGCCAGGCGCAGGCAGTCGGTGACTTGGTCGCCCGGCAGGTGCCCGCCTTTGAGCAGCACGGCCGGCGCGCCCAGGGCCTGCAGTTCGGCGGCAGCAGCGGGCAAATCGGCGGCATTGGCCAGCGGACGACCCAGCAGCAGCGCGGCCTCGTCCAGGTTGGGGGTGATGACGGTGGCCAGCGGGAACAGCTCGCGCACCAGCACCGCCACCGTGGCTTCGGCGATCAGCCGGTCGCCGCTGGTGGCGACCATGACTGGGTCCAGCACCACCTGGTTCAGGCCATGGCGGCGGATCGCCTCGGCCACCACACGCACCGTGTCGGGGTCGTGCAGCATGCCAATCTTGACGGCATCGACACCAATATCCTCGACCACGGCATCGATCTGCGCGGCCAGGATGTCGGGCGGCACGGCGTGGATGGCGCGCACGCCTTGGGTGTTTTGCGCGGTGATGGCAGTGATGGCGGTCATGCCAAAGCAGCCCAGGGCAGCGAAGGTCTTGAGGTCGGCCTGGATGCCGGCGCCGCCGCCGCTGTCGGAGCCGGCAATCGAGAGCACGCGGGCATAACGCAGTGCCTGGGAGGCCTGGGTAGCTACAGAAGTTTGCAAAGTCATCCAAAAATTATGGACGATGGCCCCAACCCCTTTCGGGACGGTGGGGCTATGTTGTAATTCGTGGCCCTCGGGTGACGCGGGATGCCGGCACCGCCGCGCCGACCCGGTTTACCAAGGCCAGACCCATGCCCCGCACGCTTCGCTCTGCTTCCGCTCCCCTCTCTTTTGCCATCCTCGGCGCCGGCCTGATGGGCCGCCTGCTGGCCCTGTCCCTGGTCCGCCAAGGCCACCGTGTGGATCTTTACGAGGCCGAAGGGCCCGGCGCCGAAGGGGCGGCAGCATGGGCGGCCGCTGCCATGCTGGCCCCGTTGGCCGAATCTGCCATCACCGAGACCGGCGTGGTGCGCATGGGCCAGCACGCACTGACGCGCTGGCCGCAACTGCTGCAGGACCTGAAAGACCTGGCGCCGCCGGTGTTCTTCCAGCAGGAAGGCACCTTGATCGTCTGGCACCGCCAGGACGCGCCCGAGGCCCAGCGCCTGCGCCGTCAGCTCGAAACCACGAACCAGGCCCTGCCCGACCTGCCGCGCTTGCAGGTGCTGGACAGCGCCGGCCTGGCCACGGTGGAGCCCGCGCTGGCCGGCCGCTTTGCCCAGGGCCTGTACCTGCCCGGCGAAGGCCAGCTGGACAACCGCCAGCTGCTGGCTGCGCTGGAAGAAGCCCTACCCAAGCTCGGCGTGGCTATCCACTGGAACACCCCGTGCACCCCCGACGACTTCATGCCTGGCCAGGCCGGCCAACCCGACTGGGTGCTGGACTGCCGCGGCCTGGGTGCCAAGGGCTACTGGAACGCACTGCGCGGCGTGCGCGGCGAGGTGCTGCGCATCCACGCCCCCGATGTGACGCTGCGCCGCCCCACCCGCCTGGTCCACCCGCGCTACCCCATCTACATCGCGCCCAAGGAAGACCACCTGTTCGTGATCGGCGCGACCGAGATCGAGTCCGACGACCGCTCGCCCGCCAGCGTGCGCTCTTCGCTGGAGCTGATGAGCGCCGCCTACGCCGTCCACCCCGGGTTTGCCGAGGCGCGCATCCTGGAAATCGGCACCCAATGCCGCCCCACCCTGCCCGATAACCTGCCCGCGCTGCGCCAGACCCGCCCCGGCGTGCTGGAAGTCAACGGCCTCTACCGCCACGGCTTCATGATTTCGCCAGCCATGCTGGATGTGGTGCTGGAATGGCTTGACCAGGGCGAGTCGCCGCTGGCGGCGCGGTTTGACCTGCGCGTTCCTGAGTCCTCCCTGATGTCCGATACCGTGTCCTGATCCATGCAGATCCTAATCAACCAGAAACCCTACGAGCTTCCCGAGTCCGCCACCGTGGCCGACGCTGTCGCTGCGCTGGCTGCGCAGCCGCCGTTCGCGGTGGCTGTCAACACCCAGTTCGTGCCCAAGACCCGCTATGCCGCGCACGCCCTGCAGGCCGGCGACCAGGTGGAAATCATCTCCCCCGTGACCGGCGGCTGACACCGCGCACCCTGACCATCCCATCCACCGCTCCATGCCCACGTTTGCCCTTCCCGACGATCCGCTGGTCCTGTACGGCCAGACCTTTGCCAGCCGCCTGCTGCTGGGCACCTCGCGCTACCCCTCGCCCGCCGTGCTCGAAGCGGCGGTGCAGCGCGCCCAGCCGGCGATGCTCACGGCCTCGCTGCGCCGCCAGGGCGCCGACCCGGCCGAGTTTGGCCAGAGCTTTTGGAACCTGCTGCGCGGCCTGAACGTGCCGGTGCTGCCCAACACCGCCGGCTGCCACAGCGTGCAAGAGGCCATCACCACCGCGCAGATGGCGCGTGAGGTGTTCGAGACGCCCTGGATCAAGCTGGAGCTGATCGGCGACGACTACACCCTGCAACCCGACACGCTGCGCCTAGTCGAAGCCGCCGAGCAGCTGATCAAGGACGGTTTCTGGGTGCTGCCCTACTGCACCGAAGACCTGGTGCTGTGCCAGCGCCTGGTCGATGTGGGCTGCCAGGCCGTGATGCCCTGGGCCGCACCGATCGGCACCGGGCGCGGCCCGATGAACCCCTACGCCATGCAGGTGCTGCGCGAGCGGCTGGAGGTGCCCATGCTGGTCGATGCCGGCCTGGGCCGTCCCTCCCACGCCTGCCAGGTGCTGGAATGGGGCTACGACGGCGTGCTGCTGAACACCGCCGTCGCCCTGGCGCAGGACCCGGTGGCCATGGCCGGCGCCTTTGCCGACGCGGTACAGGCCGGCCGCACCGCCTACCGTGCCGGCGCCATGGCCGCGCAGGAAGCCGCCCAGCCCAGCACACCCGTGCTGGGTACGCCCTTCTGGCACCACAGCTGAGCCCCATGCCCAACACCTTGAACGCCCCAAACACCGACAGCTGGGCGGCAGCCATCGTGGAGGCGCACGCCGCGCGTTTCCCCGGCTTTGCGCCCCAGCCCTGCCCCACGCCCACGCAGGACGACCCCGCCTACCTGGCCGCGCTGGACGCCTGCAGCACGCTGGGCTTTATCGCCGCAGACGCCGAATGCCTGGCCCGCGCCTGGGCCGCCCGCACCCGGCGCACCGGCCGCTTTGACGCCAGCACCTGGCCCGACGAGCCCGCCGACTTTGGCCTGGCCCCCTGGCCACGCGAGACCGGCGTCACGGCCTTTGCCTCCTGCCCCGAGCGCCTGGGCCTGTACGCCGTTCTGCCCGACGCCGCCTGGGTCGGCCGCATGGCCCGCGCTGGCGTGCCCACGGTGCAACTGCGCTTCAAGTCCGACGACACCCTGGCGATTGCCCGCGAAGTGGCCGCTGCGGTGGCCGCCGTGCAAGGCACGAACGCACGCTTGTTCATCAACGACCACTGGCAACTGGCGCTGGAAGCCGGCGCCTACGGCGTGCACCTGGGCCAGGAAGACCTGGACGCCCTGGCGCCCGAGGCGCTGGAACGCCTGCGCGCCAGCGGCATCCGTCTGGGCGTGAGCACCCACGGCTACGCCGAAATGCTGCGCGCCGATGCCGTGGGCCCCAGCTACATCGCGATGGGCGCGGTCTTCCCGACCACGCTCAAGAAAATGGCCACCGTGCCCCAGGGCTTGGGCCGGCTGGCGGCCTATGCACGGTTGATGCGCGGCCGCCCACAGGTGGCGATCGGTGGCATTGGCGAAGACGAACTGCCTGCCGTGCTCGCCACCGGCGTGGGCTCGGTGGCCGTGGTGCGGGCGCTGGTTCAGGCCGCGGACCCCGAAGCCACCGCCGCGCGCTGGATGGCACGGATGGGTGACGGCCAAGCCTGAGGATTTTGAGTCAAAAGTACCGCTGGACCAATCAATACCAGCGGTTCTAGCTCACTTTTTAATAGTGAATTGATCGGTTCCCAGGTCAAAATCCAGGGCCTTGCCAACGTAGCGGTGGGCCTGGAGGTCGTCCTCGGCGGACTCGGCGGCCAGTTTCGCGGCCGGCTGCAGTGCGGCTTCTGGCTCGGAGGTCCAAGAGGGCTCTTGTCGCGCCTCCTCGGCCTTGGCCTGGACGGAGATGCGGGGGCTCAGCACATCGCCCAGCATCGGACGATCAAAATCGACGTCGCCGCCCAAGCGCAGGCGCTCGGTCAGCTCCGACGGCTGGCTGGGCTCCGGCGCGGTACGCGGCGGCGTGCCAAACGGGCGCTCCATGGTCAGGAACTCGTCCGGCGGCAACAGCACTGGCTCGGTGGGGAAATGCGCTTGCACGGCCGGTGCAGGCTGGGGCCGAACGGGGGTCCGCCATTTGGAGGACACCGCCTCTGGTTCCGGCGCGGGGGCGTCGGTCTGCAATCCTGGAGACACTTCGCCAGGCCGATCCTCCGACGGGGATTGCTGGGCAATGCCCAGTAGCAACTGCAAATCCTCGAACGCCGCCAGCGCATAGCGGTCGCCGCCAGCCGAAAGCGCCGTGTCGCGGTAGATCAAGGCCTCCAGCAAAGGCACTGCCGCTGCGGTGGGCCAGGCCAGCTCAATGCGCCGGAGGGTGTCCGGATAGGCCTCCAGATCCTGGCTCGGCAGATCAAATTCGGCGAAGCCAGGAACCTCCGCGTTGAAATGCTGCATCAACTCGGCGCGCAGCTGGCGGAAATCCTCGGCGCGGCCCAGGGTGCGGTAAAGCTGCAGCAACTCCAGGGACGCCACCGGCGAATGGTGGGCGTGGGCGGCAATGTGCGCCTTGAACAACTGGATGGCTTGCTCGTGCTCGCCGATGGACGCAAAGAATTCCGCCTGCTCGCGCAGATCGGACAAACCGCCGTCGTCCAGCAACAAGGTCCGTCGGGCGTTGGTCGCGGTGGCCGCAGTGGCTGCGGTGGTCCTATCCGGGGCCACGGCGGACGGCATGGGCTCGGGCGCTATGGGTTCCTGGTGGCCGATGGGCTCGGAGGTGGTCACGTCGGGAAGCGCTGTCACCTCGGGGGACGCTGACGGCGGCGCGACCGATTCCGGGCCGCCCGTCGGCTGCGGCCAGGGCAGCGGGGTGGCAACGGCATCAGTCTGGGGGGGCACGGCAGGGCTGGCATTCGGCGTCAGGGCGGTCACGGGCACCCCAGCAACCACCACCCCGCCCGTCGCCTGGTCCTCGTCCAGGGGGGGCTGGAGCCAGGCAGGCTGGGGCGTGACCTGCCCTTTGCGGGGACGGCTCCAGCCCCAGATGGCCATCCCAAAGAACGTGAGGGAAGTGCCCGCCAGGCCATACACCCACGCTGCCGGAAAGTGGTCTTGCTGGCTGGCGGCCAACTGGGCCTGCGCTTGCTGGGCCTGGGCGAGGGCCTGCTGGGTCTGGGCACGCAGCTGGTGGGCTTCGGCTTCCAGGGCGCCGGCGCGGTCAAACGCTTTTTGCAATTCCTGCGGCCCCTGGTAGAGCTGCCGCCACAGGGCCGCCGCCTCGGCACGGCGCGGCGTGGGCTGCTCGCTGGGCTGGGTTGCGAGTTCCCAGCTGAAACGCAGGCCGGTGGCGGAGGAAGGCTGGGCGTCCAGTACCTCCATCTGCAGACGGGGCGTCGGAGCAGGTGGCCGCAGGGCCTTGACCGGGGCTTGCGGCGGGGGCGAGACCTGGGGGGCTTGCGCAAGGGCCGGCGCCTTCGCCGCTGACGGGGGGACGACCGGGGACGGGGGCGCCTCGGCCACAGGGGTGGCACTACTGGTCAGCGTGGCCTTGGGCGCCTCCGGCGCGGGGACGGCGGTGGGCGCCACAGCGGGTGTGCTGGGGGCCAACTCGGTCAAGAACGTGTATTGGCGCGTCACCTTGTTGACACAACCACCGCTAAGCACCACCCGCACCACAGGCTCTTGCACCACGGGGCCTTGCAGGCGCACCTGGGGCATGCCTGTGGGCCCCAGCTCGGTCAGGGGCGTGAGTCTGGTTTTGCTGGCGCTGACCGGCGCGTCGCCATAGGTCAGCTGGGCATCGAGGCAGGCTGTGGCCACATTCACATTCCGGCCCAAGCCCACATCAAAGACCAGGTCCAGCGGCGCCCCCAGCTTGGCAGCCCCGCGACTCTGGCCCAAGGTCATGGCCGCCGCGCTGGCGACCAGGCCCATGACTCCCCATCCAACAAGTGCTTGGTATCGCTTCACAGTACGCAGACTCAAAAAAAACCGCGCGATTCTTGCACAGCCCCTCCACGCAAGTGACGCCATAATGTTCGAATGACAAATCCTTACAAAATCGTCGGCATCGTGGGCACGGGCGCCATGGGCCGGGGCATTGCCCAAATCGCCGCCCAGGCGGGCAGCACCGTGTTGCTGCTCGATGCACAAGCCGGTGCCGCCGAGCGCGCGCGCCAAGCCATCGTGGACCAGTGGAACAAGCTGGTGGACAAGGGACGCATTGATCCCGCGCAGGCCAGCGCATGGCAAGGGGCCCTCCAGCCCGTGGCCGAGATGGCCGATCTGAAAGACTGCGAACTGGTGGTCGAGGCCATCGTTGAGCGGCTCGATGCCAAGCAGTCGCTGTTCCAAGCGCTGGAAGCCATCGTGGCCCCGACGGCCCTGCTGGCGACCAACACCTCCTCGCTGTCGGTCACGGCCATTGGTGCTGGGCTGCAGCGGCCGGAGCGCCTGGCGGGCTACCACTTCTTCAACCCCGTGCCGCTGATGAAGGTGGTCGAGGTGATTGCCGGCCTCAAAACCGACCCGGCCCACTGCGACGCCCTGTTCGCACATGCCCGCGCCATGGGGCACACCCCGGTACTGGCGCAAGACACACCCGGCTTCATCGTCAACCATGCTGGCCGGGGTTACGGCACCGAAGCCCTGCGCCTAGTGGGCGAAGGTGTGGCCGACTTTGCCACCGTGGACCGCATCCTGCGCGACCAGGTCGGCTTCAAGCTCGGCCCCTTTGAGCTGCTGGACCTGACCGGGCTGGATGTGTCGCATTCAGTGATGGAGTCGATCTACCACCAGTACTACGAAGAAGCCCGCTACCGCCCGAGCGTGATCGCGGCGCAACGCAAGACCGGTGGTCTGTATGGCCGCAAGGTGGGCCAGGGCTTTTATCGCTATGACAACGGTGTGGCCCAGGTGCCAGCCGAGCCACCCGTGCCGGTGGTGGAAAGCATGCCCCCCGTCTGGGTGTCGCCTCGCGCCGCACGCCGGGCCGAGCTGCTGCAGCTGCTGAAAGACCTGGGGGCCACCATTGAGACCGGCGCCTCGCCTTCGGCACAGGCGCTGACCCTGGTCGCCCCGCTGGGCTTTGACATCACCACCGTCGCCGTGGTGGAGCGCCTGGACCCCGCCCGCACCGTGGGCATCGACATGCTGGTCGAAGACGCCGCCACCAAGCGCCGCGTGCTGGCGACCAACCCAGCCACCCGCACCGACATGCGCGATGCCGCCCACGCCCTGTTTGCCCGCGATGGCAAGGCCGTGAGCGTGATCCGCGACAGCGGCGGCTTCGTCACCCAGCGCGTGGTGGCCACCATCGTCAACATCGCCAGCGACATCTGCCAGCAAGGCATCTGCAGCCCCAAGGACCTGGAAACTGCCGTCACGCTCGGCCTGGGCTACCCCCTGGGCCCGCTGGCCATGGGCAACCGCTGGGGCCCGACCAACATCCTGGAAGTGCTGTTCAACATGCAGACCGTCTATGGCGACCAGCGCTACCGCCCCAGCCCCTGGCTGCGCCGGCGTGGTGCCATCGGCCTGAGCCTGATGCACGAAGAAGCCTGATCTGCGTACCTCACCGCCCCCTGGCCGCCACACGGTGCCCAGGGGGTTTTTCATGGCGCTGGTCGCTGACGCGACAACGCCCGCCTTTTCAGTCACCCAAAAGACAGACCATGGACGACCCCATTCTTACGATGGAAGAACGAGAAGCGATCAATGCTGGTCGCTGGTTTTCTTCCCTTTCACCCTCACTGCGGCACGACATCCTCCGATGCGCCTACGTCAAACGCTTCAAAGATGGCGCCCTGATTGCGGCGCGCGGCGACCCACCCGAAGAGTGGGTGGCCTGCGCCAAGGGTGCGGTGCGCGTGAGCTCGACCTCGATTACCGGCAAGCTGATCACGCTGACCTATGTGGAACCGGGCATTTGGTTTGGCGATGTGGCCATACTGGACGGCGACCGCCGCACGCACGACGTCTATGCCCATGGCGATACCACGATCCTGTGCGTCGCCAGGGCCGATTTCAAGAAGATCCAGGCCACACACGTCGAGTTCTACGAGGCCATGCTGCGCTTGCAGGCGCGGCGCATCCGGCTGCTGTACGGCCTGGTCGAGGATCTGAACACCCTGCCCCTTCGCGCGCGGCTGGCCAAGCAATTGCTGCACTTGGCGCGCAGCTATGGCATTCCCAGCCTGTCGTCCGACGGGACCGAGATCCGCATCGGCCTGCAGCTGGCACAAGAAGAACTGGCCCAGCTGCTAGGCGCCTCGCGCCAGCGGGTGAACCAGGAGCTCAAGGCCATGGAGCGCGAGTCCACCATCCGCATCGAACCGGGCGGCCTGGTGATCCGCGACCGGCCTGCGCTGTTGCGCATTGCCGAGGCGGATCACTGACCCGCCTTCGGACGTTTTTTTAACCCCCAACGACACCCACCACCATGAGCCAAGCCGGACAATTCGAGGGCACCCGCCCGGTCGCAGAACAACATGCCTTTGATGTCGCCGCCCTCAGCGCCTGGCTGAGCGAGCACCTGCCAGGCTTTGCCGGTCCGCTCACGGTGGAAATGTTCAAGGGGGGCCAATCCAACCCCACCTACAAGCTGATCACCCCCGGCCGCCAGTACGTGATGCGGGCCAAGCCAGGGCCCGTAGCCAAGCTGCTGCCCTCGGCCCATGCGATCGAGCGTGAATTTGCTGTCATGCGCGGGCTGCACGGCACTGCCGTTCCCGTGCCCGAGATGCTGGTGCTCTGCGACGACGAATCGGTCATTGGCCGCGCCTTCTATGTGATGGAGTGCATGCAGGGCCGGGTGCTGTGGGACCAGTCCCTGCCCGGCATGACGCCCGCCCAGCGCGGCGAGATCTACGACGAGATGAACCGCGTGATCGCGGCGCTGCACACCGTGGACTTTGCCGCGCAGGGTTTGGGCAGCTACGGCAAGCCCGGCAATTACTTTGAGCGCCAGATCGGCCGCTGGAGCAAGCAGTACCTGGCCTCGGTCACCCAACCCATCCCCGAGATGGACCGGCTGATCGACTGGCTGCCGGCGCACATGCCCGCCAGCGCCAAGGACGACAGCCGCGTCTCCATCGTGCATGGGGACTTCCGCCTGGACAACCTGATGTTCCACCCCACCGAGCCTCGCGTGATCGCGGTGCTGGACTGGGAACTGTCCACCCTGGGCCACCCGCTGGCCGATTTCAGCTACCACTGCATGTCCTGGCACATCACGCCTGGCACCTTCCGGGGCATTGGTGGGCTGGACCTGGCGAGCTTGGGCATCCCGAACGAAGCCGAGTACATCCGCCGCTATTGCGAGCGCACCGGCTTCACCACGCCCGAGGCGCTGGCACCGGACTGGAATTTTTACCTGGCCTACAACATGTTCCGCATCGCAGCCATCCTGCAGGGCATCGCCAAGCGGGTGGAAGCAGGCACCGCATCGAGCGCCGAAGCCAAGGCCTCTGGCGCTGGAGCCCGTCCTATGGCGGAGCTGGCGTGGAAGTTCGCGCAACGCAGCGGCGCCTGAAGAGGCCCGCAGTACCCCCGGTTCAACGGTTTCACCACAAAGGAGACAGCATGGATTTCGACTATTCCCCCAAAACCAAGGCGCTGCAGGCCAAGCTGCTGCGCTTCATGGACGAGCACATTTACCCTAACGAGGACGCCTACAAGGCCGAGCTGGAGGCCAACACCGCCGCCGGCAAGCGCTGGAGCGCACTGCAGACCATTGAAAACCTCAAGCCCAAGGCCCAGGCCGAAGGATTGTGGAACCTGTTCCTGCCGGTGGACAGCGCCGAACATTCAGGCTACGCCGGCGCCGGCCTCACCAACCAGGAATACGCCCCCCTGGCGGAAATCATGGGCCGGGTGCCCTGGTCGAGCGAGGTGTTCAACTGCTCTGCGCCCGACACCGGCAACATGGAAACCATCGCCCGCTACGGCGACGATGAGGCCAAGCAGCGCTGGCTCAAGCCCCTGCTGGAAGGCAAGATCCGCTCCGCCTTTGCGATGACCGAGCCGGCCGTAGCCTCCAGCGACGCCACCAACATCGAGACCCGCATCGAGCGCCAGGGCAACGAGTACGTGATCAACGGCCGAAAGTGGTGGATCTCCGGCGCCGCTGACCCGCGCTGCGCGGTGTTCATCACCATGGGCAAGAGCGACCCGGAAGCCGCCAAGCACTCGCAGCAGAGCATGGTGCTGGTGCCCGCCGACACCCCCGGCATCACCATCCTGCGTCCGTTGACCGTCATGGGCTACGACGACGCACCCCACGGCCATGTGGAGATGACGTTTGAGAACGCGCGCGTGCCTGTCAACAACATCCTGCTCGGCGAAGGCCGGGGCTTCGAGATTGCCCAGGGCCGCCTCGGTCCAGGTCGTATCCACCACTGCATGCGCCTGATCGGCCTGGCCGAGCGCGCGCTGGAGCTGATGTGCCGTCGTGCCTCGTCCCGCGTGGCTTTTGGCAAGACCGTGGCGCAGCAGACCGTGACGCAGGAACGCATCGCCGAGGCCCGCTGCAAGATCGACATGGCCCGTCTGCTCACGCTCAAGGCCGCGTGGCTGATGGACACCGTGGGCAACAAGGTCGCGCGCACCGAGA
>CAZQXQ010000086.1:0-11020 GCA_964597235.1 uncultured Burkholderiaceae bacterium
GCTTCTCGGACAACTGGCCCCTGGTCGGCGGCAAGATGGACCTGACCGAGGGCGGTATCCGCGTGCCCTGGATCGCCCACTGGCCCGCGGTGATCGCGCCCGGCCGCGAAAGCACCCAGCAGTGCCTGACCATGGACTGGACCGCCACGATGCTGGACGCCGCCGGCGTGGCCGCGCACCCGGATTACCCGCTGGACGGCGTCTCGCTGCTGCCGGTGCTGCGGGCAGAGGGCCAAGAATTCCGCCGCCCGGTGCATTTCCGCATGAACCACCGCGGCCAGCGGGCCCTGCGCGACGGTGACTGGAAGTACCTGCGCGTGGATGGCAACGACTACCTGTTCAACATTCCCGCCGACGAACGCGAGCGCGCCAACCTGGGCGGGCGTGAGTCCGAGCGCCTGGAGACGATGCGCGCCGCCTGGGAGGCCTGGAACACCACCATGCCCCCGATCCCCGAGGACGCCATGGTGACGCTGGGCTACTCGGTCAAGGACATGCCGCAGCGCTGAAGCGGCGCCATCTTGCTCCTAAAAAGAGAGCTATCACCGATGGTATCCATTGGCCTGGAGGCTGTTTTTGCCTGAAATCTTGCCAGAGGACAGGCGGGGCCACTTCCAACGGCTGGCAAGGCCCTGGCCGCGGGCCGCTAGAGTGCAGGCCCCATGAACCTGTCTTCCACCACCCTGCGCCTGGTTGGCCTGGCCGCGTTTTCCAGCATGGCCGCCACGCGCATCTGCGACCCGATGCTGGTGCCGCTGTCCCGGGAATTTGGCATCACGACCGGCGATGCGGCGGCGGTGGTGTCCGCCTACGCCATCGCCTACGGGCTGCTGCAGTTGTTTTACGGCCCGCTGGGCGACCGGCTGGGCAAAGTGAAAGTGGTGGTCGGCGGTGCGCTGGCCTGCGGTTTGCTCAGCGCCCTGACGGCGGCGGCGCCCAGTTTTGGGCTGCTGGTGCTGGCGCGCACCGCGATGGGGGCGGCGGCAGCGGGGATCATTCCGCTGTCCATGGCCTGGATTGGCGACCAGGTGCCGTACGAGCAGCGCCAGGAAACCCTGGCCAAGCTGCTGGGCGCCACCGTGTCGGGAATGATGGTCGGCCAGTGGTTTGGCGGCTTTGCGGCCGATGTGCTGCACTGGCGCTGGGCCTTTGTGGTGCTAGCGCTGCTGTTTTTGACAGCCGGCACCCTGCTGTGGCGCGAGACGGCCCGGCTGCCCAAAGCCCCCGCCCCCGCCAGCGGGCAAGCGACCATCTCGCTGGGCCAGCAGGCGCTGAAAACGCTGCAGCTGCTGCGCCTGCCCCGGGTGCGCTGGGTGCTGGGCGTGACCGGACTGGAAGGCGCGTTGGCCTTTGGGCCGCTGGCGTTCGCGCCCAGCCAGCTGGTGGAGCGCTTTGGGCTGTCGGTCAGCACCGCCGCCAGCGTGATGGTGCTGTACGGCATCGGCGGCCTGCTCTACAGCCAGTTTGCCCGCCGCTGGCTGGGCCTGCTCGGCGAAAAAGGCCTGGCCCGCCTGGGCGGCAGCCTGATCGCCACCGGTCTGCTGGGCTTTGCCTGGGGCACCCAGGCCTGGCAGGGGGTACTGGGCAGCCTAGTGGCCGGGCTGGGCTTTTATATGTTGCACAACACCCTGCAGACCCAAGCCACGCAGATGGCGCCCGAGGCGCGCGGCACCGCGGTCACGCTGTTTGCCGGCATCCTGTTCCTGGGCCAGTCGCTGGGCGTGACCGCCGTGGCCACGGGGGGGCGCTGGCTGTCCACCTCGCTGCTGTTCACGGGGGCGGCGCTGGGCGTGCTGGCGCTGTGCCTAGTGATTTCGGCGCGCGTACAGGCCCGGGCTGCGCCTTGAAGATTCCGACATTCCCCTCCACAACATGAAGCACTTGTTCCCCTTTCTGCAATGGCCCCGGCTGGATGCGGCGCTGCTGCGCAGCGAAGCGCTGGCCGGTCTCACCGTGGGCCTGATGGTGCTGCCCCAGGGCGTGGCTTACGCCGCGCTGGCGGGCATGCCGCTGGTGACGGGGATTTATGCCTCCATGCTGCCGGCGCTGATCGCGGTGCTGTTCAGCGCCTCGACCCGGCTGTCGGTGGGGCCGACGGCGCTGAGCTGCCTGCTGGTGGGTGCCTCGCTCAACGGCCTGGCGGCGCCGGGCAGCCCGGAATGGGTCAACCTGGCGGTATGGCTGGCGCTGCTCAGTGGCCTGCTGCAAACCGCGCTGGGGCTGCTGCGGTTTGGCTGGCTGCTCAACCTGGTCAGCGCCCCGGTGCTGATGGCCTTCACCCAAGCGGCGGCGGTGCTGATCGTGGCCTCGCAGTTGCCCGCGCTGCTGGGGCTGCCAGCCGGGTTGCGTATCTGGGAGGGCGGCTTGCCCGACTGGCGGGCGATGGCCTTTGGCCTGATCAGCCTGGGCCTGCTGATGCTGGTGCGCCGCTGGCGGCCCACTTTTCCGTCGGTGCTGGTGATCGTGCTGATCAGCGCAGGCCTCTCGGTGGCCCTGGGCTACGAGGCGCTGGGCGGGAAGGTGGTGGGCGTGCTACCGCACGGCCTGCCTGCGCTGTACCTGCCGCGCTGGCCGGGTTGGGACACCTTGGGTCAACTGCTGCTGCCCACCATGGTGGTCACGCTGGTGAGCTTCCTGGAAACCGCGTCCAGCGCCCGGGTGGACAGCGAGCGCGCCGGTAAGCCCTGGAACCAGAACCAGGACCTGATCGGCCAGGGCCTGGGCAAGCTGGCGGCGGCGTTCAGTGGGGCGTTTCCGACCAGCTCCTCGTTTTCGCGCTCAGCGCTGAACCTGTATGCCGGCGCCCAAACCGGCTGGGCGACGGTGGCCTCGGTGGTGGTCGTGCTGCTGGCGCTGCTGGTGTTCACCCCGGTGCTGCAGCAAGTGCCCAACGCCGTGCTCGCGGCCATCGTGGTGGTGGCGGTGATCGGGCTGCTCAAGCCGCATGAGTTCGTGCGGCTGTGGCGCATCTCGCGGGTGGAAGCGGGCATTGCCGGCGCCACTTTCGTGGTCACGCTGCTGGCCTCGCCCCGGCTGTACTGGGGCGTGCTGACCGGGGTGCTGCTGGCCTTGGCGCACTTTTTGTACCAGCGCCTGCACCCGCGCATCATCGAAGTGGGCCTGCACCCGGACGGCAGCCTGCGCGACCGCCACTTGTGGAGCCTGCCAGCGCTGGCCCCACACACCTACGCGCTGCGCATGGACGCCGCGCTGGACTTTGCCACCGCCAGCAGCCTGGAGCGCGCCGTCGTGGATTTTTTGGGCACCCATCCGGACACCCGGCATGTCTGCCTGTTTGCCCAGCCCATCAACCGCATCGACGCCACCGGCGTGGAAACCCTGGCCAAGCTGCGCCTGCAACTGGCCTCCCACGGCGTGACCCTGCACATCAGCGGCCTCAAGCTACCCGTGGAAAACGCGCTGCAAGCCGCCGGCGCGCTGGCTGCCAGCCCCCTGCTGCACACCTACCGCAGCGAAGCCGAAACCCTGGCGGCCCTGGCCAAGCTGGCGCCCCCCAACCTCCCGGCCGATATCGCCGCGGCGGCGATTTGACGGACTTCGGGCAGCCTCCTTGAATCGGATAATCGCAGGCCCTACACCTTTTGAAATGACCCTCGATTTGTTCCTAGAACAACCCTCTTTACTCGGCATCAACCCCGTCTCGGAGGCGCTTTCCCGCCTGTCATATGAAGCCAGCGATGATGAGCGGGGCGCCATCTTCACCCGCCGCGAGGTGGTCGATTTCATGCTGGATTTAGCCGGCTACGAGGCCAGCGAAGATTTGGCCGCTCTGCGGCTGCTCGAACCCTGCTTCGGGAACGGGCGATTCATCATGGCAGCCATCCAGCGGCTCGTGGCCTCCTGGAAAACCAGAGGCAAAAAAGCGGATTTGGCCCCTTGTCTCCATGCGGTCGAGTTGCACCGGGACAGCTTTGAAACCACGCGCGTTGCCATCCTGGGTCTGCTGGCAGGGCTTGGCTTTGACCCGCAGGAAGCCCAGCGGCTGACCTCGGCATGGCTACATTTGGGCGATTTTTTACTCATGCCCCTGCCGCATCCCTTCGATGTGGTGATAGGAAACCCACCCTACATTCGTCAAGAACACATTCCCAAACCGTTGCTGGCCGAATACCGTCAGCGTTTTGCAACGCTGTATGACAGAGCGGATTTGTATGTCCCGTTCATTGAGCGTTCGTTGGACGCTTTGGCTGCCTACGGCCAAGCGGTTCTGATTTGTTCCGATCGCTGGTCCAAGAACAAATATGGCGGTCCACTGCGTGCGAAGGTTTCCAATGGATTTCATTTGCGCGTCTATCTGGACATGGTGGACACCCCTGCTTTTGAAACTGAAGTGACTGCCTACCCTGCCATCACGGTCATCGCGCGAGGGGAATCTGGGCCGACGCTGGTGCCGCAGAAGCCCAAGATCGACAGCCTGCACCTGTCTGAGCTTGCGAAGGCTCTGCGAGGTCGAGGCAATCCCCACTCGGATATCCGAGCGGTGACCAGCGCCGTGAACGGTTCGGAACCCTGGCTTTT
Organism: uncultured Burkholderiaceae bacterium; assembly: GCA_964597235.1. GTDB lineage: Bacteria > Pseudomonadota > Gammaproteobacteria > Burkholderiales > Burkholderiaceae_C > CAYZPX01. The sequence goes on from CAZQXQ010000086.1 coordinate 4,540, forward strand.
CGCTTCCTGCGACAAGCTCGCGATTATTCGTAGGTTTGAGGCGTCACTCCCCACCCTGGAGGCCGCTGGATGCAAGGTAGGCATTGGCGTGGCGACCGGGGCCGACAAGGCCTTCATCGGTCCCTTCGGTACTTTGGAGGTGGAACCCTCTCGCAAGCTGCCTTTGGCAACAACCCGGGACCTGGACAGCGGCCATGTGGAGTGGAAGGGGCTTGGCATCGTGAACCCCTTTGAAGAAGACGGGTCGCTGGCCGAACTGTCGAAGTACCCAAAATTCGCGGCGTACCTCGATGCCCGGCGCGACGCCCTTGTCAATCGACATGTGGCTAAAAAATCGCCGGATCGTTGGTATCGCACGATTGATCGGATCACCCCTTGGCTGGCGACTGCACCGAAATTGCTCATCCCGGATATCAAAGGCAAGGCACAGGTGGTCTATGAAGAGGGGCGGCTGTACCCACACCACAACCTTTACTTCGTCACCGCGAATGCATGGGACTTGCGCGCCTTACAGGCAGTCTTGCTTTCCAGCCTCGCTCGTGCCTTCATCGAGACGTATTCGACGGTGATGCGGGGTGGTTTCCTGCGGTTTCAAGCGCAATACCTGCGCCGGATTCGCCTCCCCCGCTGGGAGAGCGTTCCCACGCCATTACGCCTGAGGCTCGCTGAGGCAGCCCGGCGGCTGGATATCGCAGAGTGCGATCGGGCGGTGGCTAGACTTTATGGCCTGTCTCCGAGCGAAATGGACTTGCTCCAACGATGACAAGTTAGCCAACCACCAGGAACTTCATGCCCCTCAATCTTTGCGACTACGACAAGAAGGCACGCGAGGCGATCCAAGAATTTTGGAGTAGCCGGGAAGATGCAAAACAAAAGCAGCAAGCCGCCGGCAAAGCAGATCAGGGAGAGCGAGCCGGCGTGACTGCCGGCAAAAATATGGATGGCTTCGCCAAGCTTGCCATCGAACTGGTACAGGCAAATGGCTTACCCCATGCACAAATCCATCAGAAACGGGCCGTGCTGACCCTGCCAGGCTATTTCCGTCCAACCAAGTTGTGGGACTTACTGATCATGAGCGAGGGACGGCTCATCGCAGCGCTGGAGTTCAAAAGCCACGTCGGCCCCTCATTTGGGAACAACTTCAATAACCGGGCCGAAGAGGCGATCGGCACCGCACACGATTTCTGGACCGCCTACCGCGAGGGCGCTTTCGGTGAACAATCCAAACCGTTCGTGGGCTGGTTGATGGTGGTGGAAGATGCACCCAAGTCCCGCGCGCCCGTGCGGGACAGCTCGCCGCATTTCCCGGTATTCAAGGAGTTTTCCGGAGCTTCTTATCTGCAACGTTATGACCTCCTGTGCAAGCGGCTGGTTCAAGAGCAGTTGTATTCGGCAGCCGCCGTCGTTGCGACGCCGCGATCAGCGACCTCATGTGGCGACTATTCCGACCTCTCTGCCATGACGAGTCTCAAATCCTTGGTCGCCGCACTCGCGGGACATGTCGCAGCCGCTGCGGCCTTGGGGTGATTTGGGATGCCTTTAGCGTCACCCAACACCTCTTCCCGACAATAGCGCCCCCATGACCGACCCCTTTCTTGACCTCCTGGTGCCCTGGGCCGGCGCCAGCGACCCGGGCGCACGCGCCGCGCTGGACAGCGTGGCCCTGCCCCAGCTACAGGCCCTGCTGCGCCTGCTGAAACCCGGCCCTCGGGTCCAAAGCGAGGCCCTGGCTCGCAGCCTGCCGCACGAAGCCCCGCTTGCCTGCGCACTGGGCCTGCCCGACAGCGACGGCCTCACACCCTGGGCCGCGCTGGCTGCCTGGGATGCCGCCCCCAAGGCCGAGCGCCCCGTCGTGGCCCAGCACGCCTGGGCCTGGATCACGCCCTGCCACTTCCGCATCGGCGCCGATCAGGTGCAGCTGGGCCACGCCAGCGCCCTGCCGCTGAACGAAAGCGACTCCCGGGCGCTGTTGGCGATCCTGCAAGATTTTTTCGCCGAGGACGGCATCACCCTGCACTACCAGGAACCCCTGCGCTGGCTGGCCCAAGGGGCGCTGTTTCGCGACCTGCCCAGCACCGCGCTGGACAAGGTGACCGGCCGCAATGTGCAAGCCTGGCTGACCAGCACCACGCCACCAGAGCGGCAACTGCGCCGCCTGCAAAGCGAGACGCAAATGCTGCTCTACACCCACCCTTTCAACGACGCACGCAGCGCCCGGGGCCTGCCCGTGGTCAACGGCTTCTGGGTGCATGGCAGCGGCGCCCTGCCCACCGGCTGGCAGCCGCCGGCACAGCGCCCCCAGGTGGACGAACGCCTGCGCGCCCCAGCGCTGCAGGGCGACTGGAAAACCTGGGCCCAGGCCTGGCAAGCGCTGGATGCAGGCCCGCTGGCGGCCATGCTCGCCCAGGCCCGTGCCGGCCAGGCGGTGCGCCTGACCCTGTGCGGCGAGCAGGACCACCAAAGCTGGTTCAGCGCCCCCCGCAGCCTGGGCCAGCGGCTTCAAAGCCTTTTTAGGCCCCAGCCCTTTAAAGACGTGCTGTACCAGCTATGAAAATAAGAGCACGCGACATCCCCCCCCGCACCGTCTGGGCGCTGGAGCAGGCCGGCATCCACCCCCTGCTGGCGCGGTTGTACGCCGCACGCGGCGTGCGCAGCAAGGACGAGCTGGACGACGGCCTAGCCAAGCTGCTGCCACCGTCCAGCATGAAGGGCATCGATGCCGCAGCCCGGCTGCTGGCCGATGCCATCGCGCAGAACCTGCGGCTGTGCATCGTGGCCGACTACGACTGTGACGGCGCCACCGCCTGCGCCGTGGGCGTGCGCGGCCTGCGCCTGCTGGGTGCGCAACAGGTCGATTACCTGGTGCCCAACCGGGTGCTGGACGGCTACGGCCTGACCCCGGACATCGCCCAGCGGGTGCACGCCATGGGGGCGAACATCCTCATCACCGTGGACAACGGCATTTCCAGCGCCGAGGGAGTGGCCGAGGCCCAGCGCCTGGGCCTGCAGGTGCTGGTGACCGACCACCACCTGCCCGGCGAGGTCCTGCCCACGCCCGAGGCCCTGGTCAACCCCAACCAGCCCGGCTGCCCCTTCGAGAGTAAAGCCATGGCGGGAGTCGGCGTGATGTTCTACGTGCTGCTGGCCCTGCGCGCCGAGCTGCGCCAGCGGGGAGTCTTTGATGCCGCCAGCCAGCCCAAGCTCGACGCGCTGCTGCCGCTGGTCGCGCTGGGCACGGTGGCCGACGTGGTGCGGCTCGATGCCAACAACCGCCGTCTGGTCGCCCAGGGGCTCAAGCGCATCCGCGCTGGCGCCCAGCCAGCCGGCATGGCCGCGCTGTTCCGCGCCGCTGGCCGCGAGGCCCGCGCGGCCACAGCCATCGAATTCGGCTTTGCACTGGGCCCGCGTATCAATGCCGCCGGCCGCTTGGCCGACATGACCCTGGGCATCGAGTGCCTGCTGACCGACGACCCTGCGCGGGCCGAGGAGCTGGCCAGCACGCTGGACGCCATCAACCGCGAGCGCCGCGACATCGAGGGTGGCATGCGCGAACAGGCTGTGGCGCTGGCCGAGCACCTGTTCACCGACGAAGAGACCCCGCCTCCGGCGATCAGCGTGTTCGATACGGCCTTCCACGAGGGCGTGGTGGGCATCGTCGCATCGCGGCTCAAGGAGCGGTTTCACCGACCGACCTTCGTGTTCGCGGCCAGCGCCGGGCCGGGGGGCGAACTCAAAGGCTCGGGCCGTTCGATTCCGGGCTTTCATTTGCGCGATGCGCTGGATTTGATGGCCAAGCGCCACCCCGACCTGCTGCGCCGCTTTGGCGGCCATGCGATGGCGGCGGGCTGCACGATTGGCGCTGAGGACTTCCCGCGCTTCGAAGCCGCGCTGGCCCAGGTCGCGCAGGAATGGCTGGACGCCGCGACCCTGACCCGCCAGATCGACACCGATGGCCCGCTGGCCCCCGAATACCGCCGCCCCGAGCTGGTGGACACCCTGGCGCGCGAGGTCTGGGGCCAAGGTTTTGCGCCGCCCACCTTCAGCGAGGAGATCGAGGTGCTCAGCCAACGGTTGGTGGGCAAGGACGGACAGCACCTGTCGCTCAAGCTGCGCCACCAGGGCGACCCGGTCGATGGCATCTGGTTTGACCGCACCGAGCCCCTGCCCCCCCGCGCGCTGCTGGCCTTCCGGCTGGACGTGAACGAATGGCGGGGCGAGCGCAAGGTGCAATTCCTGGTCGAAGGCGCCGAAATGTGAGCCCCCCTAAAATCGCTTCCCCCATGACCACCAGCTATCTCAACGCCGATCTGCACTGCCACTCCGTGGTGTCAGACGGCACGCTCAGCCCCGAAGCCCTGGCCGCGCGGGCCAAAGCCCAGGGGGTCGAACTCTGGTCGCTGACCGACCACGACGAGATTGGCGGCCAGCACCGCGCCGCCGCCGCCGCCCGCGCCCAGGGGCTGGCCTACCTGACGGGCACCGAGATTTCCGTCACCTTTGCCGGCACTACGGTACACATCGTGGGCCTGGGCTTTGACGCCGACGATGCCCAACTGGTGCAGGGCCTGCGCGCCACCCGGGGCGGCCGGGGCGACCGGGCGCTGGAAATGGCGGAGCAGCTGGCCAAGGTCGGCATCCAGGGGGCCTACGAAGGCGCCTTGCGCTTTGCCGGCAACCCCGAGCTGGTCTCCCGCACCCATTTCGCGCGCTTTCTGGTCGAGTCCGGCGTCTGCCGCGACACCGGCGAGGTGTTCCGCAAGTACCTGACCGAGGGCAAACCCGGCTTTGTGCCGCACCGCTGGGCGAGCCTGGGCGATGCGGTGCGCTGGATCACCCAGGCCGGTGGCCAGGCGGTGATTGCCCACCCGGCCCGCTACCGCCTGAGCCCCACCGCCGAATTTGCGCTGTTTTCCGAATTCAAGGAACACGGCGGCCAGGGCGTGGAAGTGGTCACCGGCAGCCACAGCGCCGCCGAATACCGCACCTACGCCGACATGGCCCAGGAATTTGGCCTGGCCGCCTCGCGCGGCAGCGACTTCCACAGCCCTGAGGAATCGCACACCGACCTGGGCGACCTGCCCTACCTGCCCGGGAACCTCACCCCCATTTGGGAACGGCTCGCCGACCGCATCCAGGCCCCCGCCTGAACGGCGCCGGCCCGGCCCTTCCGTTTTTTGGATTGCCCCATGGCCCAGTATTTCGAAGTCCATCCCGAAAACCCCCAGCCCCGCCTGCTCAAGCAGGCCGCCATGCTGCTGCAAAAGGGCGGCGTGCTGGCGGTGCCCACCGACTCCAGCTACGCCCTGGTCTGCCACCTGGACGACAAGGATGCGGTGGACCGCATTCGCCGCATCCGCCAAATCGACGAAAAACACCACCTCACCCTGCTGTGCAAAGACCTCTCCGAGCTGGCCAACTACGCCCGCGTGGACAACCGCCAGTTCCGACTGCTCAAGCTCGGCACGCCCGGCCCCTACACCTTTTTCCTGGAAGCCACCAAGGAAGTGCCCCGCCGCGTCAGCCACCCCTCGCGCAAAACCATTGGCCTGCGCGTGCCCGACCGCAAGGGCCTGCAAATGCTGCTGGAGCTGCACGGCGCCCCGCTGCTGGCGGCCACACTGATCCCGCCTGGCGAGACCGAGCCCTTGAACGACCCGCAGGAGATCCGCGAGCGCTACGAAAAGCTGCTGGACGGCATCGTGGATGCGGGTGGCTGCCCCTCCGAGCCCACCACGGTGATCGACCTCACCCCCATGGGCGCCGGCGGCGACCCGGTGGTGGTACGCGAAGGGCGCGGGCCGCTGCAGGCGCTGGGTCTGTAAGGCGGGCCGCTCTGCGAGAATCGCCCGCGTGGAAACCGACCAACTCATCCAGACCGTTCTGATCTACGCCCTGCCGGTGGTGTTCGCCATCACCCTGCACGAGGCGGCCCATGGCTATGCCGCGCGGCATTTTGGTGACAACACCGCCGCGATGATGGGTCGGATCACCCTGAACCCGCTCAAGCACATCGACCCCATCGGCACCATCCTGATGCCGCTGCTGCTGTACTTTGCGACCTCGGGCGCTTTCCTGTTTGGCTACGCCAAGCCGGTGCCGGTGCAGTTTGGCCGGCTGCGCAACCCCAAGCGGGACATGGTCTGGGTGGCGCTGGCCGGCCCGGCGGCCAACTTTGTCCAGGCGCTGGGCTGGGCGATCTTGCTGCTGGTGCTGGCGGCCAGCGGCGTGCAAGAGCGCTTTTTCCTGGAAATGGCCCGCGCCGGGGTGCTGGTCAACCTGGTGATGTGGGCGTTCAACCTGTTTCCGCTGCCGCCGCTCGATGGCGGTCGCATCCTGGTCGGCCTCTTGCCCTGGAAGCAGGCCTACTGGGTCTCGCGCATCGAGCCCTGGGGCTTTTACATCGTGCTGGGGCTAGTCCTGCTGGGCGTGCTGGGCAGCGTGTGGCTGCGGCCACTGATGTCGCTGGGCTACAGCACGCTCA
>CAZQXQ010000087.1:0-11016 GCA_964597235.1 uncultured Burkholderiaceae bacterium
GGAGCAAGTCAGGGCGAGGGAGGGCAATATTTTGGGCAGGTCACGGATTCAGGTTCTTGTCAAAACGAGCACGCATCCTTTGATGCAACACGGTCCGGATATGCCAAGCTTTCACGAAGCTGACAATTCTCGCTCATCGCGCGATGGGTTTTCCCTAGGGTTTTCCTGCCTGGTTACCGTGCAGGCCATCCAGGGCTCCGTCCCACGTGGTCCGGGCACCTGGATGGCCGTGTGGCCCGACCGGTTCGAAGGCACGATTGGTGGCGGCCATTTAGAGTTCCAGGCCCTGGCCGAAGCCCGGCGCCGTTTGTCTTCAGCCGGCGCGAGCCGTGAGATTGCGGTGGTCCGCTACCTCCTGGGGCCCCGGCTGGGTCAATGCTGCGGTGGGGTGGTGGACCTACGCTTTGAGTTGGTCCCCGCCGCCGATTGGCCCGCGCTGCGCGAGCGCCTGACGCCCCGGCGCTGGCCAGTGGCCTTGTTTGGCGCTGGCCATGTGGGACAGGCCTTGGTGCGCGCGCTGAGTCCCTTGCCCTTCGCGATTCACTGGATTGACAGCCGGGAGGGCCTGTTTCCGACCGATTTACCGGACCACATCGTTGGTGAGCAGTCCGAGCCGGTTCAGGGCGCTGTGGCGGGTTTGGCCCCAGACTCGCGCGTGCTGGCCATGAGCTTCAGTCATGCTGAGGACCTGGAGATCGTCGCGGCCTGCCTGCGCCGCCGGCGGGAGCGGGCCGATCTGCCCTTCATTGGCCTGATTGGCAGCCGGACCAAGGCCGCCAGTTTTGCGCGCCAGCTGGCCGAGCGCGGCTTTACCCCGGACGAGCTCGCCCAGGTGGTCTGCCCGATCGGCATTCCTGGCATTACGGGCAAGGAGCCGGCGGTCATCGCCGCCTCGGTGGCGGCGCAGTTGTTGCAGACCTTGCCTGCGGATTCGGAATAGGTCCTGTGGCTGGTCAGGCCTGCGCGTCGGTGGGGCGTTCGCCGGCCCCCTGCAGCGACCAGAACACCGCTTCGGGCGTCGCGGGTGCGTTCAAGATCACTGGGGCGCGTGGATCGCCGGGCCTGCCAGCCGCAATCGCGTTGCGCAGGGCCTCGAAGGCGCTGATCGCCAGCATGAACGGCGGCTCGCCCACCGCCTTGCTGCGGCCCACGGTGTCGGCGAGGTTGGGTTCGGGCCACAGCGCCACATGAAACGCCGCTGGCACATCGCCTGCCGTGGGAATTTTGTAGCTGCTCGGCGCCTGGGTGAGTAGGCGGCCTTCCTGATCCCAGACCAGCTCCTCGCTGGTCAGCCAGCCGACGCCCTGCAGGTAGCCGCCTTCGATCTGCCCGGTGTCGATGGCCGGGTTCAGGCTCTGGCCCACGTCGTGCAGGAGGTCCACGCGCAGCAGCCGGTGTTCGCCGGTGAGGCGGTCGATCACCACCTCGGTGCAGGCGGCGCCGTAGGTAAAGTAGAAAAATGGCCGGCCTTGCAGCGTGGCTGGGTCGTAGTGGATGTCGGGCGTGGCGTAAAAACCGTCGCTCCACAGCGGCACCCGCGCGGCGTAGGCCAGGCCCACCACCTCGGTGAACGAGTGGCAGGCTTGGGGGCTGCGCACCTGGCCCTCGGCAAACACCACCGCGTCGGGCGCGCAGCCGTCCCGTTCGGCAACCACGTGGGCCAGTCTGTCGCGCACTTGCAGCGCGGCGGCCTGGGCAGCCTTGCCGTTCAGGTCGCTGCCGCTGGAGGCCGCCGTGGCGCTGGCGTTGGGAACTTTGCTGGTGTCGCTGGCGGTGGCCCGCACCTGCTCGGGCGGCAGGCCCAGCGTGGCGGCGACGACCTGGCGCACCTTGGTGTGCAGGCCCTGACCCATCTCGGTGCCGCCATGGTTGACCAGCACGCTGCCATCGGTATAGACGTTGACCAGCGCCCCCGCCTGGTTGAGCAGGGTGGCAGTAAAGCTGATGCCGAACTTGACCGGCGTGAGCGCTAACCCCCGGCACAGCACCGGCTGGCGGGCGTTCCAGGCGGCGATCTCGGCCTGGCGGGCGCGGTAGTCGCAGCTTGTTTCCAAGCGGGTGATGAGCGGCTCCAGGATGTTGTCCGTCACCTGCATATCGTAGGGCGTGGTATCGCGCCCACTGGGGTTGCCTGCGGGGTCGTAGAGGTTGTGGCGACGCACGTCCAGCGGGTCCCGCCCCAGGGCGCGGGCGATGTCGCCCAGGATGCTTTCGGTCACCAGCATGCCCTGCGGGCCACCAAAGCCGCGAAACGCGGTGCTGCTTTGCTTGTGGGTCTTGCAGCGGTACGAGACGATGTCCACATTCGCCAGGTAGTAGGCGTTGTCCACATGGAACAACGCCCGGTCGGCAATCGGGCCGGACAGGTCGGCGGAGAACCCGCAGTCCGCCGCCATCTGCAGCTTCAGCCCCTGGATACGGCCCTGGTCGTCAAAGCCGACGGTGTAGTCGCAGACGAAGGGATGGCGCTTGCCGGTGATGCGGAAGTCGTCCCCCCGCTCCAGCCGCAGCTTGACCGGGCGGCTGAACTTGTGCGCCGCCAACGCCGCCCACACCGCCGTCTGGCCCGCCTGGGTTTCCTTGCCGCCAAACCCGCCGCCCATGCGCCGGCATTCCACCCGCACCGCGTGCTGGGCGATGCCCAAAGCGCTGGCAATCCAGGCCTGCACTTCGCCGGGGTGCTGGGTGCTGCTGTGGACCCACCACTGCCCATCCTCTTGCGGCAGCGCGGTGGCGACCTGGCCTTCCAGATAGAGGTGCTCCTGCGCGCCGGTGCGCAGTTGCCCTTGCAGCCGGTAGGGTGCGGCAGCCAGTGCCGCCTCGGCATGGCCCCGACGCAGCGTGACCGGGGGTAGCACCCAATGCTGGGCCTGCAGGGCGGCTTCCACCGTCAGGATGGCCGGCAGCGGCGTGAGCTGCAGCCGCACCTGCCGCGCCGCCTGGCGGGCCCGTGCCACGCTGTCGGCTACCACCAGGCCGACCACCTGGCCGGCGTAGTCCACGGTCTCGCGCGGCAGGATGGGTTCGTCGTGCGCCAGCGAGGCCAGCAGTGGGTCGCCTGGCACATCGGCGGCCAGCACCAGGCCGCGCACCCCGGGCAGGGCCAGCGCGGCCTGGGCGTCCACTCCGTCGATGCGGCCATGCGCGATGGGCGACAGGATGGGCGCGGCGTAGAGCGTGCCTTGCCATTCGGGAAGGTCATCTACAAACGGCGCGCTGCCGGTCACATGGCCCCGGGCGCTTTCGTGGGGCAGGGGCTGGCCCATGGGCGGGTGATTTGGCGCGGTGGACGGATTCATGGCGCCTCCGGGCTCGGCATGGGTCGATCGGTGGATGCCACCAGGTCCGCCACCGTCAGCGGCTGCAGCCCCTGGCTGTCCAGCCAGCAGCGTTGCAGCAAATTGCCCAGCAGCGCCAGTCGGTAGTCACGGCTGGCGCGCAGGTCGGTCAGCGGCTGGCATTCGGCTTGCAGCGCGGCGGCGGCTTTCGCGATGGTGGCGGCGTTCCAGGGCTGGCCTTGCAGCGCGGCCTCGGCCTGGCGGGCGCGCAGCGGGGTGGCGGCCACCCCGCCCAGGCCCAGGCCCACGGACTGCACCACGCCGTTCTGCACTTGCACCCGCAGCGCCAGCGTGACGGCGGCAATGTCGTCCTCCCAGCGCTTGCTGACCTTGTGCGCCCAGACCTGGGTGTGGGTTGCATCGGGCGGGTCCAGCGGCACCCGCACCGCCACGACCAACTCGTCGGGCGCGAGCACGGTCTGGCGGTAGCCTAGGTAGAAGGTGTCCACCGGCACGCGGCGCTTGCCGCGCACGCTGGCCAGTTCTACCTCTGCGCCCAGCGCGATCAGCAGCGGCGGCAGGTCGGCCACCGGCGAGGCGTTGGCCAGGTTGCCGCCCAGCGTCGCCGCCTCGCGCAGCGGGGCACTGGCAAAGCGCTGCGCAAACCCGTGCAGATGGGGCCAATGTCTTGCCAGCGCCGCGAATACCGCCTGCACCGACGCGGTGGCCCCCAGCACCAGGGCATCGCCGTCTTGGCGGATGGCGCGCAGCGCATCGACGCGGCCCAGGTCCAGCACCCGCGCCAGGGGCTGACGCTGCAGCGTGGCTTGCGGCAACAGGTCGGTGCCGCCGGCCACCAGCGCGGCCTCGGGGTGGTGGGCGCGCGCTGCGAGCAGCTCGGGCAGGGTGTGGGGGGCGATATAAGCCAAATCGGCCTCTAGGCCAATGGATGTCAGCGGTATTTGCTCTAGTTTTAGGAGCGTTTCTTGCGCATCGATGCGCTTTTGGGGCCGGTCGGTCAGCGCGCAGGCCGCCTCCACGATGGGGCGGTAGCCGGTGCAGCGGCAGAGGTTGCCGGACAGGGCCTCGACCGCGTCCTCGCGCTCGATGGGCTGGCCGTCCCGCGCCCGGTGTTCGTACAGCGCGAACAGGCTCATCGCAATGCCCGGCGTGCAAAACCCGCATTGGCTGCCGTGGTGCTCGACCAGGGCCTGCTGCACCGGGTGCAGGTCGTCCCCCTGCGCCAGGTCTTCGATGGTCCACAGTGCCTGGCCGTCGATGGCATGGGCCAGGCACAGGCAGCTGGGCACCGCCCGCAGCCGCAGCTGCCCGGCCTCGGCGCGGCCCAGCACCACCATGCAGGCCCCGCAGTCGCCAGTGCCGCAGCCTTCCTTGGTGCCGGTCAGGCCCAGGTCTTCGCGCAGCAGGTCCAGCAGGCGGCGGCCAGCGGGGACATCGTTGAGCGTGACGGTTTGTCCCTGGCGCAGAAACTGCAAGCGGGGTGGCGGGGGCGGGTGCATATGGGTCCTCCAAGGCTGGGGTACCAAGCCATCATAGGCAGGCTTTGCACCAGAATAAAGCGTCCCTTTCGCCGTTCCTTGTCCATGCCACTCTGTCCCCCGTCCCTGTCCGCGCTCACCCTCTACCGCGCCGCGCTGTTGTCTTTTGCCGACGACGGCCAGGCGCAGTTCGAGAGTGATGCCCTGCTGGTCGTCGGCCCGGGCCCGCAGGGCTGGTTGGTGGTGCAGGCCGTGGGCCCCTATGCCCAGCTGGCGCCCAACTACCCCGGCCTGCCGGTGCAGCACTGGCCCGGGCGGGTGATCGCCCCCGGGTTTGTCGATATGCACCTGCACATGCCGCAGACCGACGTCATCGGTTCCCCCGCCGACGGCCTGCTGCCCTGGCTGGAGCAGCATGTGTTCCCGCAGGAAGCCCGTTTTGCCGACCCGGCGCATGCCCATGAGGTGGCGGGCGTGTTCCTGGACGAGCTGCGCCGCCACGGCGTGACCACGGCGCTGGTGTTTGGCAGCTCGCACCCCGCGTCGGTCGAGGCGCTGCTGGAACAGGCCCAGGCGCGCGGCCAGCGCTTGATCGCCGGCAAATCGCTGCAAGACCGGAATTGCCCCGACGGCGTGCGCGATCAGACGGAACAAAGCCTGCGCGACACCGAGGCGCTCATCCAGCGCTGGCATGGCCGCGATCGCCTGGGCTACGCCATCACCCCACGCTTTGCGCCCGCCTGTTCCGACGCGCAGCTGCACGGCGCGGCGGAACTGGCGGCGGCCCACCCCAGCGTCTGGATTCAGTCGCATGTGGCGGAAAACCTGGATGAAATCCGCTGGGCGCGGGCGCTGTACCCGCAGGCGCGCTCCTACTTGGCGGTCTATGACGGCTTTGGCCTGTTGCGCGAACGTGCGGTCTATGCCCATTGCCTGCATTGGGACGACGCAGACCGCGCCCTGCTGCGCGACCGGGGGGCTGTGGCGGCGGTTTGCCCGACCAGCAACCTGTTTCTGGGCAGCGGCTTTTTCGATTTCGCCCGCGCCGACGCCCTCGGCGTGCGCCATGGCCTGGCCAGCGATGTGGGGGCGGGCACCAGTTTCAGCCCTTTCCACACCCTGCTGGCCGCCTACCAGGCCGGGCGGGCCAGCACCACGGGTGGGGGGGCCGCCAAGCAAGGCGTCAGCCTGTCCGCCGCCCGCCTGTGGTGGCTGCACACCGCTGGCGCGGCGCAAGCCTTGGGCCTGTCGGGTGTGGTGGGCAACCTGGTGCCTGGAGCGGATGCGGACTTTGTCGTGCTCAACCCCCAGGCCACGCCGCTGTTGGCCCGTCGCACGGCCCAGGCGGCGTCGCTGGAGGAATGGCTGTTCGCGCTGATCGTGCTGGGCGACGACCGGGTGGTGGAGCGGGTCGTGCTGGCGGGTGGCTAGGGTTGTAGCGTGAGGGTGATCCCTCGGACAGGGCTGGTGGCGTTATATCTTTTTGTATCTTGATTACGATACGGTATCTAAATTCAGATTTCGCGAGATACCATGTACTTCCCCCGTCGGACCCTGGCACAGGAAATGTGCGATGCCCTGCAGGGCAGCAAGCTTTTCAACGATGCGCCCAACGGGCTATTCCTGGCGGCTCCGCGCCGCACCGGAAAGTCCACGTTCCTGCAGGCGGACCTCAAGCCTGAACTGGAGCGCCGTGGCATTGCGGTGGTCTATGTCGATTTGTGGGCTGCACCCCAGCGCGACCCGGGAGAGTTGATTGCCGAAGCCATCGGCCAGGCGTTGCGCGCGCACTTGGGGCCTGTGGCCAAGGCAGCGAAGGCCAGCGGGCTGGAGAGCGTCAGCATCGCCGGGGCGCTCAAGATCGACACCCGCCACATTGGCCAGCCTGAGGGTTCCACCCTGACCGACGCCCTGCGCACCCTGCATGAACTGGCCCGCGCGCCGGTCGCCCTGATCGTGGACGAGGCCCAGCACAGCCTGACCAGCGTGGGCGGGGAAAGCGCGATGACGGCCCTCAAATCCGCGCGCGACCAGCTCAACCGCCCGGGTCTGGTGAGTTTGATGCTGGTGATGTCCGGCTCCGACCGTGACAAGCTGCTGCGCCTGGTCAACACCAATGCCGCGCCGTTTTATGGCTCCAGCATCAAACATCTGCCGCTCTTGGGCGAGGACTTTGTGGCGCATCTGGCCGCACGCATCGAACAGCAACGCCCTGAGCTGGCGCCAGTGGATCCGTCCTTGCTCGTGCAGGCTTTCCAGGCCCTGGGGCATCGCCCGCAGTTTTTCATTGAGGCACTGGGTCAGGCGCTCAGCCCTTTTGCCCCGACGGTCGGACCGCGCTTTGAAGCGGGGGTGCTGCAGCTGGCCCACCAGCGCCTGGAGCAAGACCGTCAGCAGATGGAAAGCGATTACCTGGCGCTGCGTCCGGTCGAGCAGGCCGTGGTCTGGCGCATGCTGGAGCAAGGTGCGCGCTTTCGCCCTTACGACGCTGAAGCCCTGCGTTTTTACAGCGAGGTGACCGGCAACCCCATCACCCGTGCGATGGCGCAGAAAGCGATGGAGGCCCTGCGCGATCGCCAGCCCAGTCTGGTCTGGAAATCCGCCCGTGGCGAATACGCGATTGACGATGTGGCCATGCACCGCTGGTACCAGCAGCGCGTGAAGGACGGCACTTGGCCGCCCAGAGGGGAACTGGGCTGGGACCGCGAGGACGATGCATGAAACTTGGGGCGCTGCAGCATCTGAGGCGGCCCCGGACGGACAGTCTATTTGCTATCAATCCGCCGGCAACAGCCCCAAAAAGCAGTCCAGCAGGTGGAAGTGGTCTTCGAACAGTTGGTCTTCCATCGCCGTCAGCTGCGCCACGGGCACCCATTCGGCATGCTGGGCATCGTCGCCGCCGCGCACCGGGGGCAGGGGGGCATCGCCCAGATCCAGGAAATGCGCGTGGGTGATGGTGCGGCCGCGCTGGCTGCGGTCGGGGTGGTCAAAGACCTGGACGGCGCGCAGTGCGGCGCGGGAGGCGGCCTCGTCCAGCGGCCACGCCGTTTCCTCGGCCAGCTCGCGCAGGCAGGATTGCCAGAGGGTGTCGCGTGGCTCCAGAAAGCCGCCGGGCAGCGCCCACAGCCCCTTGCCCGGCGCGCGGCCGCGGCGAATCAGCAAGACCCGGTCCTGGCACCGGACCAAGGCATCCACCGTTACCAGGATGGGCGGATAGGGTGCCACGGCCCAGGCCAGGCGGTCGCGGCGCAGGGCCTGCCATTCTTTTTGTAGCGCGGCATAGGCGGGCTGCTGGGCGAAGTGGCGCAAAAAGTCCACGCTGCAGGCCGGCATTTGCGTGCCCAGCGCCTGCAGTACGGCGGGCAGCGTGCCGGCTTCGGCGCCAAAGTAGGCGTCGCGCAGCGCGGTGGCGTCGGTGGCGGTGTGGCGTTCCAGGTCGATCAGCGTCCAGCCGGGAAAGCGCCGCAGGTAGCTGCTGCTGCTGTCTTTGAAGTGGCCAACCAGCGCGATCCGGGCATCTGGCCCCGCCTGTGCGCTCACGCCCTGGCGCACGGCGGCGACCCAACGGGCTTCGTTGTAGTAGTCCCGTACCGGCACAAAGCGCAGGCGGCCTTGGCGGTCCGCGTCGGGAAACGCCGCCCGCACCAGTGTGGCGCGTTCTTCCCAGGTGAAGGGGTTCTTGGCCGAGCGCGCCTGAAAGGCCGAGCCAATCACCACCACCACGCTGGGCGCGCTTTCCAGCGCCCGCGCGAGCAGCGCCAGGTGACCCTGGTGCAGGGGCTGCAGGCGGCCGATGAACACGGCGGCGTCGTGGGCGGGGGTAGAGGGCATGGTTTGCTATGAATTCAATAGCTATTACCGATGGCATCCATTGGCCTGGAGGCCAATTTGACCAAAAAAGCCGCGCTGGCAGCTGCCGCGCGGCTTTTTGTTGGACAGGACCGGGGAAGGGGGCTTACAGGCCTGCGGCTGCACGCAGCGTTGCCGCTTTGTCGGTGCGCTCCCAGGTGAACTCAGGCTCTTCGCGGCCGAAGTGGCCGTAGGCGGCGGTCTTGCTGTAGATCGGGCGCAGCAGGTCCAGCATCTGGATGATGCCCTTGGGGCGCAGGTCGAAGTGCGCCTTCACCAACTCGGCGATCTGCGCGTCGGGGATCACGCCGGTGCCTTCGGTATAGACCGTGATGTTCATCGGGTGGGCCACGCCGATCGCATACGCCACCTGGATCTGGCATTGCTTGGCCAAGCCAGCAGCGACGATGTTTTTGGCCACATACCGGGCGGCGTAGGCGGCGGAGCGGTCCACCTTGGTGGGGTCCTTGCCGGAGAAGGCGCCGCCGCCGTGCGGGCAGGCGCCGCCGTAGGTGTCCACGATGATCTTGCGGCCCGTCAGGCCACAGTCGCCCTGCGGGCCGCCAATCACGAAACGGCCGGTGGGGTTGATCAGGTACTTGGTGTCCTGCAGCCATTCTTTGGGCAGCACGGGCTTGATGATTTCCTCGATCACCGCCTCGGTGAAGCTGGCCTTCATCTTGTGCTGGGTTTCCGACTGGTCGGGGCTGTGCTGGGTGGACAGCACCACGGTATCGATGCTGTGCGGCTTGCCATCCACGTAGCGCATGGTCACCTGGCTCTTGGCGTCGGGGCGCAGGAAGGGCAGGCGGCCGTCTTTGCGCAGCTGGGCCTGGCGCTCGACCAAGCGGTGCGCGTAGTAGATGGGCGCTGGCATCAGTTCGGGCGTTTCATCGCAGGCATAGCCGAACATCAGGCCCTGGTCGCCCGCGCCGATGTTCAGGTAGTCGTCCGATGCGTGGTCCACACCCTGGGCGATGTCGTTCGATTGCTTGTCGTAGGCGACCAGCACCGCGCAGCCCTTGTAATCAATGCCGTACTCGGTGTTGTCGTAGCCAATGCGCTTGATCGTGTCGCGCGCCACCTGGATGTAGTCCACATGGGCGTTGGTGGTGATTTCGCCGGCCAGCACGACCAGACCGGTGTTGGTCAGCGTTTCGGCCGCCACGCGCGAGCGGGGGTCTTGTTCAAAGATTGCATCCAGGATCGCGTCGGAGATCTGGTCGGCCACCTTGTCGGGATGGCCTTCAGAGACGGATTCGGAGGTAAAGAGGTAGTCGTTCGCCATTTGAATAAACTCCAGTGGTTTCGGTGGTGAGGGCGTTGCCCTGACCCCGATGGAGTGCTGGCGAACGCTTTAGCAGATTTGTTTCACGTCGCCCTGCAAGTTGCTCATTTAACTCAGCGACCCCGCGATTTTAATGCCAGTTGTTTTTCGCCTGTTGTCCACCTGGCCTTTGTGGCTGCTCCATGCCCTGGGTGCGGCGCTGGGTTGGGTGACGTTTTTGGCCTCGGGCGTGTACCGCCGCAGGTTTCTGGACAACGCCCGCCTGGCGGGCTACCGTTTTGCCCAGGTGCGCCCGGCCGTGGCCCATGCCGGGCGCATGGCGGCGGAGTTGCCCCGGCTGTGGCTGGGCGCCACGCCGCCTTGCACCATCGTCGGTGCCGAGTGTGTCGAAGCGGCCTGGGCCGCAGGCAAGGGCGTGGTGTTCCTGACCCCGCATCTGGGTTGCTTCGAGATGTCGGCCCAGGCGATTGCCCAGCGCTGGAGCGCCCGCCAGGGCCCGATCACCGTGCTGTATCGCCCTGCCCGCCAGCCTTGGCTGGCCACCATCATGGAGACCGCCCGTAACCGCCCCGGCATGCAGGCGGTGCCTACTACGCTGTCCGGCGTGCGCCAGATGATCAAGGCCCTGCGTCGGGGCGAGGCTGTGGGCCTGCTGCCGGACCAAGTCCCGCCGGAAGGCCTGGGCCAGTGGGCGCCGTTTTTTGGCCAGCCGGCCTACACCATGACCCTGGCCGCCCGTCTGGCGGTGCAGACCGGCGCGACGGTGCTGCTGGTGCATTGCGTGCGCCTGCCCGGTGGGCGGGGTTTTGAAGCGCGTTTTGAACCCCTGCCCGCGCCCTTGTCGGCGGACCTGGATGCCGCCGTGGTGCAAATCAACCAGGCGATGGAGCATGTGATTCGCCAATGCCCAGCGCAGTACCTGTGGGGCTACGCCCGCTACAAGCAGCCCCGGCGTGAAGCAGTGCAAGAGCCCGCCGGAGGCGCCGCATGATGGGCCGCCTCGCGGTGGGCCTGATGGGCCTCTTGGCACGCTTGCCGCTGTCCTGGCGCCGGAACCAAGATGCTCGACAATTTCCAGATCGCGGAAAACACGCATGATCTC
>CAZQXQ010000088.1:0-11006 GCA_964597235.1 uncultured Burkholderiaceae bacterium
CGGTGTAGCGGCGTTCGTCCAGCACTTGGGTTAGGCCGGCAGCCAGCGCCAGCAGCGTCTTACCGGTTCCCGCCGTGCCGGTCAGCGTGACGAAATCGATCTCTGGGTCCATCAGCAGGTTGAGCGCGTAGTTCTGCTCGCGGTTGCGCGCCAGCACGCCCCAGACGGCGTTCCTGCCGGAGCCGTAATCCTTGAGGGTTTGCAGCACCGCGCTGCGGTCGCGGATTTCGGTAACGCGGGCAAACAGATTGGGCTCGCCAGGCGCTTCGAAATAGACAAATTGGTTGATCATCATCTGGGCGGTGATCGGCCCGGTGATGCGGTAGTAGGTGTTGGCGCCGCTTTGCCAGCTTTCGACGTTCTTGCCGCTCTTGGTCCAGAAGTCCGGAGGCAGCGCCAGTGCGCCCGCGTAGAGCAGATCACCGTCTTCCAGGGCCTTGTCGTTCTGGTAGTCCTCGGCGGCCAGGCCCAGCGCGCGGGCCTTGACGCGCATGTTGATGTCCTTGGACACCAGCACCACCTCGCGCGGGGCGTGCAGTTTGCGCAGGCCTTCGACGACGCCCAGGATCTGGTTGTCGGCCTTGCCTTGCGGCAGGCTGCTGGGCAGGCTGGCGTCCAAGGGGGCGGTCTGGAAGAACAAATGACCGCCAGCGGCTTTCTGGCCCGTTGCATCCAGGCGCAGGCCCTGGGCCATGTCAACGTCCTTGTGCGCTGCCGCCAAGGCGTCCAGGGTACGGCTGGCCTGGCGGCCGTTGCGTGCCACCTCGGTCATGCCCTTTTTGTGGGCATCGAGCTCTTCCAGCACGATCATCGGCAAGAAGATGTCGTGTTCTTCGAAGCGGAACAGGCTGGTCGGATCGTGCAGCAGCACATTGGTGTCCAGCACAAAGAGCTTGCGCGGGCCATCGCTGCGGCGACGCTTGGTACGCGGAGCGGTCTCGGGAGCGGGCGGGGCGGCCTTCACGGGTTCGGTCGGAGCGGGAGCGGCTTTGGTGCGCGTCCGGGCCGGTTTGCGCGCGGTGGTAGGCGATGGCGTGGGGGAGGGGATCTCCGCCGCTGCGGGCGTCGGGGCTGCGCTCAGAAGGGCGGCCAGCGGCGGGGGGCTGATTTCCTGGTGCAGCGGGGGAGGTGCAAGGGCATCGATGGGCGTACCGGCGACCGTTTCACGGGACTTGCGGCTGGAGGACTTGCGGGCGCTGCTGCGGTAGGCCTCAGGGCTCAGGGTGGCGGCGCGGCGGCTGGGGGCGGGAGGCAAAGGCATGGCGAAGTCTTGAAACAGGAAGGTCAGAAAAGCAAAAAGCCGCCGGGCGGACCGGGCGGCTTTTTCAGGAGGGGGTCTTGGCAGACAGGTCCAAAGGCATGCATTCCATTATGCCCATGCCTTGTGGCGCTGGAGGCAATCTTCTGGCCTTTTACCGTTGCCGTACCACTCAGGCGGCTTTCTTCAGGGCCTTGATTCCCTTGACGGCTTTGAGCACTTCATCGACATGGCCCGGAACCTTCAGGCCGCGCCATTCCTGCACCAGGATGCCATCGGGGCCGATCAGGAAGGTGCTGCGTTCGATGCCCTTGACCTTCTTGCCGTACATGATCTTGTTCTTGACCACGCCAAACATATGGCACATTTTTTCTTCGGTATCAGCGATCAGCTCAAAGGGCAATTCCAGTTTGGCCTTGAACTCATCGTGCGACTTCATGTTGTCACGCGATACGCCAAACACGGTGGCGCCGGCCTTCACGAAGTCTGCATACTTGTCGCGGAACTGCATGGCCTCGGTGGTGCAGCCCGGGGTGTTGTCCTTGGGATAGAAGTAAAGGACCAGAATCTGACCATTGTGGGAGACGTTGGAGACTTTGATCCCGCCGGTCGCGTTTGCTTCGAATTCGGGGAGGGGCTTGTTGACAACGATCGCCATAACGCTGCTATCTCTCAGGAAGTTGTAGTTGTCGGTAAGCCAGGGCCTGTAGGTGAAATACCGTGAAATGCGCTAAAGCCGCCCTGACCGCAACCCGCTATTTTAGCGCCAAATGTTTTCCATCCCGTGTCCGCTAACGTTACCGACTTGCGGCAGTGGGACCTGCTGTTTGGCTCAGCGTTCGAGCAGCAGGGCAGCGACCACATTGCGGCCTTCACCGGCCAGGATGTTGTAAGTGCGGCAGGCGGCCTGGGTGTCCATGGTTTCCAGTCCCAGGCGCCGCTCCATCAGCGGACGCAGCCAGGCAGGGGGAGGGAAGCGGTTGCGCAGGCCACTGCCAAAGACGATGACTTCGGCATCCAGGCTGGCAAGGGCCTCGAAATGCGCGGCAGTCAGTTCCTCGAAACGGCTGCAATCCCAGGCCTGGCGCAGGCCGGATGCGCCGACCACCACGCTGTGCTCGATGCGGTCCGCGTCGATGGCGATCCAGCCCGGACCATAGCCGCGAATGGTTTGTGCACTGGATCGGTCGGGCTGAAATTTCATGGGCGGGCACTCAAAAGTGGCAGGCGTTGCACTGGGCCGGGTGGCAGAGAAACTGTGATCAAATTATAGGTTTCGCCCTTCCGCGCCAGGCGCTTGGGCTGTGTTTGACCTTTACTGCAGCGATGTCGCTGTGGTACCGCAGAGATTTGCGCATGAAAACCGTCCATAAATCCGCCAAGCTTGCCAACGTCTGCTACGACATCCGGGGCCCGATCATGGATGCGGCCAAGGCGATGGAGGAAGACGGTCACAAGATCATCAAGCTCAACATCGGTAACCTGGCGCCGTTCGGCTTCGATGCCCCTGAGGAAATCCAGCAGGATATGATCCGCAATCTGCCCAATTCGGCGGGTTATTCGGACAGCAAGGGCATCTTTGCGGCGCGCAAGGCCGTGATGCACGAAACCCAGAAGCAGGGCGTCAAGGGCGTCACGTTGGACGACATCTATCTGGGCAACGGCGCCAGCGAGCTGATCGTGATGGCCACCAATGCCCTGCTGGACAACGGCGACGAGCTGCTGCTGCCGGCTCCCGACTACCCGCTGTGGACAGCGGCCGCCAGCCTCTCGGGCGGTACGCCCGTGCACTACCTGTGCGACGAGGCTAACGGCTGGATGCCTGACCTGAACGACATCCGCGCCAAGGTCACGCCCCGCACCAAGGGCATTGTGGTGATCAACCCGAACAACCCCACCGGCGCGTTGTATTCCAAGGAGCTGCTGCTGGGCATCTTGGAAATCGCCCGGGAGCATGGCTTGGTGGTGTTTGCCGACGAGGTCTATGACAAGGTGCTGTACGACGGCGTGCAGCACATTGCGATGGCCTCGCTGAGCGAGGACGTGCTCACGCTGACCTTCAACTCCCTGTCCAAGAGCTACCGCTCTTGCGGTTACCGCGCCGGTTGGCTGGTGGTCTCCGGCGACAAGAAGCCCGCCAAGGACTACATCGACGGCCTGAACATGCTCTCCAACATGCGCCTGTGCGCCAATGTGCCGGGCCAGTGGGCGATACAGACGGCGCTGGGCGGCTACCAGAGCATCAAAGACCTGGTGGGCGAGGGCGGCCGCCTGCGCAAGCAGCGTGACCTGGCCTGGGAGCTGATCACCCAGATCCCCGGCGTGACCTGCGTCAGGCCCAAGGCGGCGCTTTATATGTTCCCGCGCCTGGATCCCAAGGTGTATCCGATTGCGGACGACCAGCAGTTCTTCCTCGAAGTGCTGCAGGAGACCAAGGTCATGCTGGTGCAGGGAACGGGCTTCAACTACCCGGATAACCAGCATTTCCGTATCGTGTTCCTGCCCCACGAAGAAGACCTGCGCGAGGCGATCAACCGGCTGGCCAAGTTCCTGGAGCAGTACCGCAAGCGCCACGGCACGGATTGATTTGCTCCTGTTTTAATAGCTATTACCGCCCGTATTTAGGGCGTTTAACCCCTTTTTGATTGTTGATTTGTCTTATGAAACCCATCCAAGTAGGCCTGCTCGGCATCGGCACCGTCGGTAGCGGTGTGTTCAATGTTCTGCGTCGCAACCAGGACGAAATCAGCCGCCGCGCCGGCCGTGGCATCGAAATCGCCATGGTCGCCGATCTGGACGTGGATCGCGCCAAGGCCATCGTCGGAGAGGGCGTACAGGTGGTCAACGACGCCCGCGCGGTGATTGCCAACCCGGACATCGACATCGTGGTCGAGCTGATCGGCGGCTACGGCATTGCCAAGGCCCTGGTCTTGGAGGCGATTGCCGCTGGCAAGCACGTGGTCACCGCCAACAAGGCGCTGCTGGCCGTGCATGGCACCGAAATTTTCGCTGCTGCTTCCGCTAAGAACGTGATGGTGGCTTACGAGGCCGCCGTGGCCGGGGGCATCCCGATCATCAAGGCGCTGCGCGAGGGCCTGACCGCCAACCGCATCCAGTGGATCGCCGGCATCATCAATGGCACCACCAACTTCATCCTGTCCGAAATGCGCGACAAGGGCCTGGACTTCGATGTGGTCCTCAAGGAAGCGCAGCGCCTGGGCTACGCCGAGGCCGACCCCACCTTCGACATCGAAGGGGTGGACGCCGCGCACAAGGCCACGCTGATGAGCGCCATCGCCTTCGGCATCCCGGTGCAGTTCGACAAGGCGTATGTGGAAGGCATCACCAAGCTGTCCGCTGCCGACATCAAGTACGCCGAACAGCTGGGCTACCGCATCAAGCTCTTGGGCATCACCAAGCGCGCCGAGAAGGGCATTGAGCTGCGCGTGCACCCCAGCCTGGTGCCGTCCAAGCGCTTGATTGCCAATGTGGAAGGCGCGATGAACGCCGTGGTGGTGCATGGCGACGCTGTGGGCACCACGCTGTACTACGGCAAGGGCGCGGGCAGCGAGCCCACCGCCAGCGCCGTGATTGCCGACTTGGTGGACATCACCCGCCTGCAGACCGCCGACCCCGAGCACCGCGTGCCGCACCTGGCCTTCCAGGCCAACACCCTGGACGCTGCGATGGCCAGCCTGCCGGTGCTGCCGATGAGCGAGGTTGTCACCAGCTACTACCTGCGCCTGCGCGTGGCCGACCAGCCCGGCGTGCTGGCCAAGGTGACCAGCCTCGTGGCCGAAGCCGGCATTAGCATCGATGCCGTGCTGCAGCGCGAGGCGGACGAGGTGGGCGGCGAAGGTTCCACCCAGACCGACCTGATCATCCTGACGCACGACACCAAAGAGGGCACCATGCAGGCGGCCATCGCCCAGATGCAGGCCCTGCCTACCGTGCTGGCGCCCATCACCTTCATCCGCAAAGAGGAGCTGAACTGATGCGCTACCTCAGCACCCGCGGCCACGCCGACCGCAAGCGCTTCTGCGAAATCCTGCTCGAAGGACTTGCGCCCGACGGCGGCCTGTACCTGCCCGAGACCTATCCCCAGGTGGATGACGCCACCCTGGCCCGCTGGCGCCAGGTCTATCACGAGCAGGGTTACGCCGAGCTGGCCTTTGAAGTCCTGTCGCTGTACATCGACGACATCCCCGCAGCCGACCTGCGCGCGCTGTGTGAGAAGACTTACACCACCGAGGTCTTTGGCACTGGCGAGATCGTGCCGATCCGCCACCTGGAAGACGGCCTGTGGCTGGAAGCCCTGTCCAACGGCCCCACGCTGGCCTTCAAGGACATGGCCATGCAGCTCTTGGGCAACCTGTTCGAGTACGAACTGGCCCGCCGCGGCGAGCAGCTCAACATCCTGGGCGCGACCAGCGGCGACACCGGCAGTGCGGCCGAGTACGCCATGCGTGGCAAAAAGGGCGTGCGCGTCTTCATGACCAGCCCGCACGGTCGTATGAGCCCCTTCCAGCAGGCGCAGATGTTCAGCCTGATGGACGAGAACATCCACAACCTCGCCATCGAAGGCGTGTTCGACGACTGCCAGGACATCGTCAAGGCCGTCTCCAACGACCTGGAATTCAAGCGCCGCTACAAGATCGGCACCGTCAACTCCATCAACTGGGCCCGCCTGCTGGCGCAGGTGGTGTACTACTTTGCCGGTTACTTCCAGGCCACCGAGGCCAACGCGCAAAAGGTGAGCTTCACCGTGCCCAGCGGCAACTTCGGCAACGTCTGCGCCGGCCATGTCGCCCGCATGATGGGGCTGCCGATCGACCAGCTGGTGGTGGCCACCAACGAGAACGACGTGCTCGACGAGTTCTTCCGCACCGGCATCTACCGCGTGCGCGGCAGCGCGGACACGCACGAGACCTCCAGCCCCTCGATGGATATCTCCAAAGCCAGCAATTTCGAGCGCTTTGTGTTCGACCTGCTGGGCCGCGATGCCGCACGTACCAAGGCCTTGTTCAGCGATGCCTTGTCCGCCAGTGGCCAGTTCGATTTGAGCCAGGACCCCCGCTTTGCCGATGCCGCCGCCAAATACGGCTTTGCCAGCGGCAAGAGCACCCACGCCAACCGCCTGGCCACCATCAAAGACACCGACGCCCGCTTTGGTGTGGTGATCGACACCCACACCGCCGACGGCGTGAAGGTGGCCCGCGAGCATTTGCGCGCCGGCGTGCCCATGCTGGTGCTGGAAACGGCCTTGCCGATCAAGTTCGCCGAGACCATCGCCGAAGCTCTGGGCCGCCCGCCCGAGTGCCCAGCCAAGTTCGTCGGCATCGAGGACCTGCCCAAGCGCGTGCAGGTCATGCCCGCCGACGTGGCGCAGGTCAAGGCCTACATTGAGCGCCACTGCCCTGAGTTGGCTGCCTGAGTCTCGTCTGGCTTTGGATGCCAAAATGGCATCCAGGCCTCTAGATTCGCGCGGTATATGCTCCTGAAATAGGAGCGATCTTGACGACTCCTCCCATGCCCCGTCCACCACTGAAACCCCTGGACCAGGCCCTGGCCGAGCTGCTGGCCCAGGCCCAACCCCTGGAGGGCACCGACACCGTGTCCACCCTGGAC
The DNA here is from genome assembly GCA_964597235.1 of uncultured Burkholderiaceae bacterium. Lineage (GTDB taxonomy): Bacteria > Pseudomonadota > Gammaproteobacteria > Burkholderiales > Burkholderiaceae_C > CAYZPX01. Next base: position 6,887 of record CAZQXQ010000088.1, read on the forward strand.
GGGGACGGCCGTGTGCTGGCGCAGGACCTGCGCGCCGCGCTCCAAGTGCCGCCGCTGGACAACAGCGCCATGGATGGCTACGCGCTGCGCTGTGCGGACTGGGTATCGCCGGAACAAGCCTTGCCGATCTCTCAGCGCATCGCGGCGGGGCAGGCCGGAGCACCGCTGCAAGCCGGCACGGTCGCGCGCATCTTCACCGGGGCGCCGCTACCGGCAGGCGCTGACACCATCGTTGCGCAGGAAGAGGCCACGGTGCTGCCCGACGGCCAAGTGCGCTTGGCCGTGCAGCCCCGCCTGGGCGACTGGGTCCGCCGCGCGGGCGAGGACATTGCCCGCGGTGCTGTCCTGCTCAGCGCTGGTACCCGCCTGGGCCCGGCCGAGCTGGGCCTGGTCGCCAGCATTGGCCTGGACCGGCTGACCGTCGCCCGCCGCCCCCGGGTGGCGCTGTGCTCCACCGGCGACGAGCTGGTCATGCCCGGTGACATTCCACCGGAGCAGCTGCCGCCCGGGGCCCTCTACGACAGCAACCGTTACTTTCTGCGTGCCCTGTTGCAGCGCCTGGGCTGCGAGGTCACCGACCTGGGCCAGCTGCCGGATGAACGCCAGGCCACGCTGCAGGCGCTTCAAGCGGCCAGCCAGGACCACGACCTGGTGCTGACCAGCGGCGGCGTTTCGGTGGGCGAGGAAGACCATGTCAAGCCCGCCATCGAGGCCCTGGGCCGGCTGGACCTGTGGCAGATCGCGATGAAGCCGGGCAAGCCGTTCGCCTACGGCCGGCTGGGGCCGGGGCTGCGTACCCATTTCATCGGCCTGCCGGGCAACCCGGTGTCCAGCTTCGTGACCTTTGTGCTGCTGGTGCGGCCCTTCTTGCTGCGCCTGCAGGGTGTGCACGATGTAACTCCTAAAACGATAGCTGGTACCGCCCGATTCCATTGGCCTAGGCCCGATAAACGCCGTGAATTTCTGCGCGTGCGCCAGCATCCGGACGGCGGGCTGGAACTGTTCCCCAACCAGAGCTCGGGCGTGCTCACTTCGGTAGCCTGGGCCGATGGGCTGATTGACAACCCGCCCGGCCAGGCGATTGCGCCCGGCGACCCGGTGCGCTACCTGCCGCTGAGCGCCTTGCTGGCATGAAGGTCACCGTGCGCTACTTTGCTGCCCTGCGCGAGGCGGCGGGGCAGGGCAGTGAGGTGCTGGAGACTTCCGCTGCCACCGTGGGCGATTTGCTCGCGCAGCTGCGCGCACGTCCCGGACCCCTGGCCGCCGCGCTGCTATCGGGGCACCCCGTACGCATGGCGCTGGACCAGGTCCTGTGCCCGCCGGAGGCGCCACTGCATGAGGGCGCCGAAGTGGCGTTTTTCCCACCGGTCACTGGCGGTTGAAGCACGGGCGGTCGTGCGCCCAGGCTCAATCCGGTACAAACAGTCGCTCGAACCTGGCCGCATCGTCGGCCCGCTCAAAGCTCACCAGCTGTCCCATCTTCATGTCGCTCAGCCGGCAGGCGGCAAACAGGCTGGTCTTGCCCTGCAGATCAAAGCTTGGCAGGTCGATCAGCGCATAGGGATACGGGACGAACACCTCGTGAGCAAACACCTCGCGATGCTGGCTGCGGGGGTTGGGGTAGAGCTTGTAATGCGATGTGGTGATGGTTTTTTCGGTGGCCATGGGGTGTGCGTTGTCCAATGTGGGGGCCGAATGCTACCGATAATCCCCCGCTTTGATCCACGCGCTCTTTGCGCTCACTGCGTTTCCCATGGCAAAACCCAAAAGTGAATGGCCAGCCAAGGTGCTGGCTCTGGTGCGTTCCGGCAACCTGGCTGCGGCCACCGCCCAGATCAAGGTCGCGCCCACGGTGGCCGACCTGACCCGCCTGCAGGCCCTGGTGGCACCGCTGCCCACGTCGCCCGCGCTGAAACAACTGCAGCAGGTGATCGAGGAAGAGCGCGCCTTGCTCGCCGCGCCGCGCCTGCACCGCGCGCCCTGAGCCCATGCCCCCCCTCCACATCGCGATCCAGACCGAGGATTTCGACGTCGCCGCCGAGCTGGCTGCGTTGCGCCAGGGGGACGCGCGTGTGGGCGCGGTCTGCAGCTTGGTCGGCCTGGTGCGCGACCGCAACCAGGGCGATGCGGTGGCCTCGCTGGAACTGGAGCATTACCCCGGCATGACTGAAAAAGCCATCACAGCCATCGCCAAAGCCGCGGTGCAGCGCTTTGGTCTGCTGGGTGTGCGGGTGGTGCACCGGGTGGGCCTGCTGCAGCCGACGGACCAGATCGTGCTGGTCGCCGTGGCGGCCGCGCATCGGGGCGAGGCCTTTGCGGGCTGCGAATTCGTGATGGACTACCTCAAGACCCAGGCGCCGTTCTGGAAGAAGGAAGCCACCCCCCAGGGCGCCCGCTGGGTGGATGCGCGGGAGAGCGATGAGGCGGCCTTGCGGCGTTGGCAGGACGCGATGCCTGCCAGTCCTTGATCGCTGGCCGGTTTACTGGATGTCCAGCGTGAAGCGCTGCAGGCGCAGGCTGCCGGTACCGCCTGCGGGTTCGTTGCCGAGTTCCACGTTGGCGATGTACAGCTGTTCGCTGGCCAGGCCGCGCGCCACCGTATCCGCAATGAATTCGCGGGCATCGAACGTGATGTCGTTGGTCGGCACCTTGGCCCGGTACGCCACGTAGGTCCAGACCACCCCACCGGGGATTCCGACATCACCCCATTGCTCCGCCACCCAGACTTCCCAGACACGACCCGCCAGCGTGACCTCGCCGCGCAGGCGGCCACCGGGGTTGAGCTCGCCCACGCTCTCGGTCCAGATCATGATCTCCGTCTGGATGATGGAGGGGTTGGCGACCGACGGGACTTGCGGTGTCTTGATCAGCCAGATCGAGGTCGAGGTGTTGTAAGGCCCCGTGCTTTGCGTGTCGGCGCGGTACGAGATGCGCAGGTGCTTGGTATCCGCCACGCGGCGAGGAAAGCGGGCATCGTTGCCCGGCCCAGCTGACCAGGGTTTGGCACCGACGATGAGTTCGGGGTAGCCGTAAATCGAGGAGTTGGGTGCTTTCCGGTTGGGCCAGCGCCAGCGCCAACCCCACTGGGTGTCCTGGCCTGTGCCATGGCGGACAAGGCATTGCTCCCAGCCAGTGGTCGCTTCTTGGGAGTTCCAGGTGTTGTTATTCAGGGTGCCCAGGCCGGGAATGAGGATGTCGTCGTAGGGGTTGCAAGTCAGGTCTTGGCTGGGTGCGGGGTGCTCTTCAAAACGCAGGCGGTCTCGGCTTACCGGCGTGGTGGGTTGGGCCACCAGACAATTCCATTGCGCGCTCGAAAATCGATCAGGCTGACCATCTACCCGGGTGGGAACGCCCCCCGGGGGGACATACACCACCGTCTCCCGGCTGCCGTCGGCAAACAGCGTCGTGCGTGAACGCAAGGTCAGCCAATCGGTGTCGATCTGGAAACGTCCGCCGCCCCAGCCCAGCAGCAGGTCATCGCTCTTCAGCACGGTCGTCCCGCGCCATTGGCCGGTTGGGCGGGTGACCGAGTGACCGCTGAACAAGGTGCCACTGGCGTAGCTGATGCGCCGAATGGGTCCACCTTGCAGCATTATCGGAGAGCCGCCGCATGTCATGCCTTGGGCTTGGTCATAGGCGATGGCGTCAGTCGTTTGCACAAAAACCTGGTGGCTACCGTCGGCCCGTTGCCGGACGTCGGTGCATTGCTGGGAGGCTGTTGGCCTCGCATTCTGGTGCTCCAGATACCCTGTAGCGGGCGGGGCCAATGCGCTGGTCCCAGCCAGTGGGGTGCATGTCGCCGCCTGCGTGGCGGGGGCTGCACCGCAGGCGAGCAAGCCAAGCGCAAATAGCCAGGTGGTCGGCAGAGCTCGAAAACGCACAGGGTGGTGGTGTGAAAAAGTCATGGATCAAATTGGGCGAAGCCGGCCGGAGGTCCTTGCCCAGAGGGCGGCTGGGGATGATGCCATTGGTTTGCGCTGCCGCAATGGAGTTCCCCCCGCTCGGGCGCATCCTCTTGAAATGCGCCGCACGGGCCCAAGTTCCGAAACAGTTTTAAGGAGTTTTCCATGCGCCACGACAAACTCACCACCAAGTTCCAAGAAGCCCTGGCCGATGCGCA
>CAZQXQ010000089.1:0-10867 GCA_964597235.1 uncultured Burkholderiaceae bacterium
TGAGCTGGGCCGACGCCCAGCCCGCCATGGCCAGCGGCGCCGTGGACGGCCAGGAAAACCCCCTGGCCGTCTATATGGCCGCCAAGCTGCACACCGTGGCGCAAAAGCACATCACCATGTGGGGCTACATGAACGACCCGCTGATCTTCGTGGTGAACAAAGAGATCTGGAACAGCTGGACCCCCGCCGACCGCGAGATCGTCAAGCAGGCCGCGATTGACGCCGGCAAAGAAGAAATCGCCATCGCCCGCAAGGGCCTGGTCGAGGAAGGCAAACCGCTGCTGAAGGAAATCGCGGCCAACGGCGTCACCGTGACCGAGCTGACCGCCGCCGAGCGCGAAGCCTTCGTCAAGGCCACCCGCCCCGTGGTAGACAAGTGGAAGGGCCAGATCGGCGCCGAGCTGGTGGCCGCCGCTGAGAAAGCCATCGCCGCCCGCAAGAAGTAAGCGGGTCCACTCCTAAAAAGAGAGCTGCTACCGCCCGTATTTGAAGGGCTAGCAGCTCTTTTTCATGTCAACTCACTGGGGAAACTCCGTCTTCACAGTGTCCGCCAAAAACTGCACGAAGGCCTTGACCTGGGGCGGCAAATGCACGCCCGGCATGGTGATGGCGTACAGCGTGCTGCCGGGGGTGGGCTCGACCTGGTAATCGGCCAGCACCTGGCACAGCCGCCCGGTTGCCAGATCACGGGACGCCACATACACCGGCAACAGCGAAATCCCCAGGCCATCGCGCGCCATCTGCCCCAGCAGCGCGTAATCGGCGCAGGCGACGCGCGAGCGCAGGACCACCCGGTGCACGTCAGCATCCTTGCGCAAATGCAGTTCCATGCGGGTACGCATGCCCAGCCAGGCGTGGTGCGCCAGGCCTTCGGGCACCTGCGGGGTGCCCTGCTCGGCCAGGTACTCGGGGCTGGCGCAAAAGATCCAGTGGGTTTGCCCCAGCACACGGGCCACCTGGTGCGGTGAGGGCTCGTTGGTGAAGCGGATCGCGACATCGATCCGTTCCTCGATCAGGTCCACCGCGCCCGACTTCAGCGTGATCTGCAGCGCCGCGGCGGGATACCGCCGGCAAAACGCCTCGAACACGGACACCAAGTACAGCCGGCCAATCGCCGGCGGGCAACTGACATGCAGAGGACCACGCACCACATCGCCGTGCGAGAGCAGCAGGTGCTTGGCCTGTTCTATCTCGCTGCGCACCGCCCGGCACTGCTCGTAGAACGCGGCCCCCAGGTCGGTCAGGACCATCTTGCGGGTGGTGCGCCGCAGCAGCTGGACGCCGGCGGTGCTCTCCAGCTCCTTGATGCGGCGGCTGACGTTGGAGCGGTCCATGCCCAGGCGCCGCGCCGCGATCGCAAAACTGCCCGCTTCGACCACTTCCGCAAAAAACAAATAGGGCGACTGCTCCACCGGCAAAACCTCCGGGGCGCGAGCATAAGGCCTGCGCCCTGCCCCATTTGCCGGATCGCCAGGATCGGCCACCAAGGAGGCGGCCCTCAAGCGGCGCAAATGCGCGCGCGGGCCAGGTCGTATTCGGCGCGCAAGCGAGCGACGATCTCGCGCACCTCGGGCAGGTCGTGGATCTGGCCCACGCCCTGCCCCGCGCCCCAGATGTCCTTCCAGGCCTTGGCCTTGGAGCGGCCGTCGGCAAAGCTCATGTTGGCTTTGTCGCCCACGGGCAGGTTTTCTGGGTCCAGGCCCACGCGCTCGATGCTCTCGCGCAGGTAGTTGCCGTGCACGCCCGAGAACCAGTTGCTGTAGACGATGTCCGAGGCGCCCGCCTTCACGATGGCCTGCTTGTAGTCCTCGCTGGCGTTGGCCTCGCGGCTGGCGATGAAGCGCGTGCCCATGTAGGCAAAGTCCGCGCCCATCGCCCGGGCAGCCAGCACGGCCGCGCCCGTCGCCATGGCCCCCGACAGGGCCAGCGGGCCGTCGAAGATCTGCCGCACCTCGCCCACCAGCGCGAACGGCGATTGCGTTCCCGCATGGCCGCCGGCGCCCGCCGCCACGACGATCAGCCCGTCCACCCCCGCCTCCAGCGCTTTTTGCGCGTGGCGCACATTGACCACGTCATGAAAGATCACACCGCCGTAGCTATGCACGGCATCCACGATTTCGCGGGCCGGTGCGCGCAGCGAGGTGATGATGACCGGCACCTGGTGCTTCACGCAGGTTTCCATGTCCTGCATCAGCCGCACGTTCGAGCTGTGGGCAATCTGGTTGACGGCGATCGGCCCCACCGGCTGGCCGGGATGGGCGACGCGGTAGGCGTCCAGCTCGGCCTTCATCTGGTGCAGCCATTCGTCCAGCAATTCCGGCTGGCGGGCATTGAGCGCCGGGAACGAGCCCACGATGCCGGCCTTGCACTGCGCCAGCACCAACTCGGGGTAGCTGACGGTGAACATCGGCGAGGCAATGATGGGCAGGGCCAGGTGCTGCAGCACGGGGGGGATTCGGGAAGCGGTGGCGTTCATGGGCTCAGGTCCATTCAGGAATCAAAAAGGAAGCGTTGCACGCGCCAGGCTCAATCCAGCGTCACGCCCGAGGCCTTGACCCGCTCCGCCTGCAGCTTGCTGTTGCTGGCGAGGAAATTGCGGAACTCCACCGGCGTGGAGGCCACCGGCACATAGCTGAAGGCATCGATGTGCTTCTGGCGGAAATCGGGGATCATCACCACCGCGCGGGTGCTGGTGGCCACCTTGTCCACCACGGCGGCGGGCGTACCCTTGGGGGCCAGCAGGCCAATGTTGAAGATCGCCTGGATGTCCTTGACGCCGGCCTCCTTGAAAGTCGGCACCTGGGGCAAAGCCACGCTGCGCACCTCGGACGACACAGCCAGCGGCTTGAGCGCACCGCTCTTCACGTGCTGCTCGATCACCGAAACCGCCAGCACCGCCACGTCCACCTGGCCGGAAATCACGTCGGGAATCAGGTTGGCGGCGCCCCGGTAGGGCACATGGGTCATCTGGATGTTTTCCTGCTTCTCGAAGGTGACGATGGGCAGGTGCGCGATCCCGCCCGCGCCGGTGGAGCCATAGGTCAGCGGCTTCCCCTGGGCCTTGGCCTTGCGGGCCAGCTCGACGAACTCGGGCACGGTGTTGGCCGGCGTGTTCTTGTGGGTGAACAGCATCAGCGGCAGGCTGACCAGCTGGGTGATCGGGACAAAGTCGGTCTCCACGTTGTAGGGCAGCTTCTTGTAGAGGTGCGGGCTCATGGTGAGCGAGGCCTCGGTGCCGGCGAACAGGGTGTAACCATCCGGGGAGCTCTTGGCTACTTGGTCGGCGCCGATGATTTCGTTGGCGCCGGGCTTGTTGACCACCACCACGGGTTGCTTCCAGGTCTCAGTCAATTGCTGGCCCAAGGCGCGGATGAAGTTGTCCACCGGCCCTCCGGCGGAATACGGCACCACGATGGTGACGGGCTTGCTGGGATAGGTCTGCGCCACGGTGGCCGAAGCCAGCAGGCCCAGGGCCAGCGCAGTCAGGGTGGTTTTGATTTTGGTGTTTTGCATGGTGTCTCCAGGGTGGTTGTGGTTACAAAATCAGATGCTGGTCGGGCGTTTGAGGATCAGCAGGTCGCTGAAGCCCTCCTGCACGACCTGGTCGTGTTGGTCGCGCAATTGCAAATGGCGCCCCAGGCGCCCCACGCGGGCGCTCTGGCCGGGGTCGAGTTCGGCAATCGTCATCTGCAGGCGCAGGGTCTGGCCGATCAGGATCGGTGCCTTGAAGGTCCACTCCTTGAGGTTCATCATCGCCACCGCCGTGGTCTCGAACACGCCCATCTGGTGCATGAAACCGGTGAGCAGCGCAATGCCGAAGGCGCCGTGCACCAGGCGCTGGCCAAAGCGGGTCTTGGCGGCAAATTCGACATCGGCGTGGATCGGGTTCCAGTCGCCGGACAGCATGTTGAACATCGTCAAATCGGCCTCGGTGACGGTGCGACCGATGCTGGTGAACTGCTCGCCCACCTGGAAGTCTTCAAAGTAACGGGAATGCATCAGGACAGCTCCACGGGGGTTTCGGCACGCAGGCGCTCCTGGGCCATCTGGCGCAATTGCGCGCGGGAAATCTTGTTGCCGTTGGCGCCCTGGGTCAGCGGGAAAGCGGGCAGCACCCACACCCGCTGGGGCACCTTGTAGTTCGCGATGGACTGGCGCAGCTGTGCAAGCAGGCCGGGAATGTCGAGCGCGTCTGCCTCCAGGGCCTCGGGTACAACGAAGGCCACAGGGCGGTCCTGGCCCTGGATCGGCACCGCCACCACCTGGGCCTCACGGACGCCGGGGTAGCGCTGCACCACGTCTTCGATTTCCAGCGGGTTGACCAGATTGCCCCCGAGCCGCACGGCATCGCCCAGCCGGGTCTCGAACACCAGGCTGCCATCGGGCCGCAGGTGGCCCAGATCGCCGGTCTTGAAATAGCCATCGGCCATCGCCTCGGCTGTGGCCTGCGGGTTGCCGAAGTAGCCGCTGAACAGGCTGGGCGCCAGGATTTCAATCTGCCCGGATCGGCCCGGCGGCAACAACTCGCCCGTGGCTTCGTCGCGAATGCGGATCTGGGCCTGCGCCCCCGCGACTGGCACGCCGCCGCCTTCCAGGCGCTGGTCCAGCGGCGCCTCAAACGCCTGGGCCGAGAAAATCGCCAGGACCTCGCTGGAGCCGTACAGGCCGTGCAGAGGAATTCCGCGCTGGCAACAATCCCTGGCAATCGCGTCGAATTGGGAGGTAAAGGCCCCAAAGCCAAAGAAGCGCAGGCTGGGGAAGGGTTGCGGCGCGTCGGAGGTTTCGGCCAGGCGGCGCACCATTTCATCGCTGCCAAAACAGTGGGTCACGGCATGGCGCACCAGCGAAGCGGCCGCGTCCTGGGCCTCGAACATCGGAGGCAAGACCACCGGCGCACCGGCCGCGAAGGCTGCCAGGGTGCTGTTCAGCCCGAAGGCGCCGCACAGTGGCAACAGGGTCAGCAGGCAGGCACCAGGCGCATCCAGGCGGTAGGCCGTGGCGCAGTGGTGGGCGTGGTCCACCAACGTGCGCTGCGGATGCATGACCAGCTTGGGCGCCTTGGTCGTGCCGGAGGTCGAAAACAGCACCACGGTGGCCTCGGGGGCCGACAAGTCGGCCTCCTGCGCGGGCGTCGTCTGGCGCCACTCCAGCGCCGCCACTGGCCAGCCCAGATCAGCCTGGGCCGCGCCCTCAGTGGCAGGCAAGTCACCGTCGAGCAGCAGCACCTGCTGCAACTCGGGCACCTGCGCGGGCGACAGCTCCGCCAGCGTGGCAAGGAAATCGATGCGCTGGTGTGGGCACTGGGTGATGAGCAAGCAGGCGCCGCTGGTGCGCAGGATGTGCGCCACCTCTTCCTGGCGGTAGCGGGTGTTGACCGCCGCAGCGATGGCGCCCAGGCGGGCCAGGGCCATCAGCAGGACCAGCCATTCGACCCGGTTCACCAGCCAGACGGCCACCCGGTCACCAGGACCGATACCCTGCACCCGCAAGGCCGTCACCATGCGCGCCACCTGGTCCGCAAAGTCCGCCACGGTGGTCACGCCGTCGGGGTGGATGAAGGCTGGCGCTTGCGGATCGGTCGCAAGGCGCGCCTGTAGCAAGGCAGAAAAACGCAGGTCCGGCACGGTCAGGGGTCCTCCACGGCACACAAGGGGTGTTCCAAGCCAGCGGCCCTGCCGCACCAGCTGGTGCAGCAAAAGCATCGATGGCGATGGGGGAAGATTCTTTCAGCCGGACTGTTGTCTGAGAAGCCCGCCAAACCTCATTGCATTGGTGCGTGAACAGCACCAATTGCCAGGGTTTTCACGGGGAAAGAATCACTCCGCCCCGCTCTGCTGCAGCGCCCACATCTGCGCGTAGCGGCCGCCTTGGGCGAGCAGCTGGGCGTGGGTGCCGCGCTCCAGGATGCGGCCGGCGTCCATCACCAGGATTTCGTGGGCATCGACCACGGTGGACAGGCGGTGCGCGATCAAGAGCGTGGTCTTGTTCTGCGCGGCGCTTTGCAGCTCGGCCTGGATGGCGCGTTCGTTGGCCGAATCCAGCGCGCTGGTGGCCTCGTCGAAGATCAGGATGGGCGGATTCTTCAGCAGCGTACGGGCAATGGCCACGCGCTGCTTTTCGCCACCCGAGAGCTTGAGCCCGCGCTCGCCCACCATGGTGGCGTAGCCCTTGGGGGTGGCGGCAATGAAGCCGTGGATGCGCGCGGCCTGGGCGGCGGCTTCCACCTCGGCGCGGGTGGCGCCGGGGCGGCCATAGGCGATGTTGTACTCCACCGTGTCGTTGAACAGCACCGTGTCCTGCGGCACGATGCCGATCGCGCGGCGCAGGCTTTCCTGGGTCACGCCCCGCAGGTCCTGGCCGGCGATGGTGATGCGGCCTTGCTGCACGTCATAAAAGCGGAACAGCAAGCGCGCCAGCGTCGATTTGCCCGAACCCGAAGGCCCGACCACCGCCACGGTCTTGCCCGCCGGGATCTCGAAGCTCAGCCCCTGCAGGATGGGGCGACCGGGGTCGTAAGCAAAGTGCACATCCTCAAAGCGGACGGTGGGCGCCTGGGCGGCGCCGGCGGGCAGGGCCAGCGGCGGGGCGCCGGGGGCGTCGGCCACCTCGCGCTCCTTGTCCATCAGCGTGAACATCTTGTCCAGGTCGGTCAGGCTCTGCTTGACCTCGCGGTAGATCACGCCCAGGAAATTCAGCGGGATGTAGAGCTGGATCATGAAGGCGTTGACCATCACCAGGTCGCCCAGGGTCATGCGCCCGTCGACCACGCCCTGGGTGGCGCGCCACAGCATGGCGACCAGGCCCACGGCAATGATCAGTTGCTGGCCGGCGTTGAGCAGGCTCAGCGTGGTCTGCGCCTTGAGCTTGGCCACGCGCAGGCGTTCCAGGCTTTCGTCATAGCGCCGGGCCTCAAACGCCTCGTTGTTGAAGTACTTGACGGTTTCGTAGTTCAGCAGCGAATCGATGGCCTTGGTGTGCGCGGCCGAATCGAACTCGTTGGCCTGGCGCCGAAACTGCGTGCGCCACTCGGTGATCTTGACCGTGTAGGTGATGTAGCAGGCCAGCGCCGCCAGGGTGATGCCGGCAAACCAGGCATCGAAGGCCACGCCCAGCACGGTGAGCACCAGGAGCACCTCGATCAGCGTGGCGGCAATGTTGAACAGCGTGAACGAGACCAGCGACTCGATGCCGCGCACGCCGCGCTCGATGTCACGCGTCATGCCGCCGGTCTGGCGCTCCAGGTGAAAGCGCAGCGACAGCGCATGCAGGTGCTGGAAGGTTTCCAGCGCAATGCTGCGCGCCGCGCCCTGGGTGGCCTTGGCAAAGACGATTTCGCGCAGCTCGGTGAACAGCGAGGTGGATAGACGCAATCCGCCATAGGCCAGCAGCAGGCCTACCGGCACCACCAGCAGCGCCACCGCCTGATCTGCCTGGCCAGGCGGCAGGGTCATGGCATCGACCAGTTTTTTGAGCAGCACCGGCACACCCACATTCGCCAGCTTGGCGAACAGCATGAAGGCGATGGCGGCCAGCACGCGCCCCTTGTATTGCCAGAGGTAAGGCAGCAGCCGGGCCAGCGTGGCCCCATCGGAGCGGGTGCGGGTGGGGGCGCCCGGCGGGGCGGAAGCGGCTTCGGCGTAGCGGCGCATAAGGGACAATCTCGCGGTTCAGACAAACCCAAATTGTGCCCCGCCCACCATGTCCAGCCCCTTGCCCTCCAGCCCCCTGCCCAGCAACAAAGAACTGGTGCTCAAGGTCGTTCCCATGCCCGGCGACTGCAACGCCAACGGCGACATCTTTGGCGGCTGGGTGATGGCGCAGGTGGACCTGGCAGGCTCCATCCTGCCGGCGCGGCTGACCCAGGGGCGCATGGCCACCGTGGCGGTCAAGGAATTCATTTTCAAGCAGCCGGTGCGGGTGGGCGACATCCTGTCGTTCTTCTCCAGCATCGTGCGCGTGGGCCGCACCTCGGTGACGGTGGACGTCGAGGTCTATGCCGAGCGCTTCAATGCCCAAGGACGCTACGCCAAGGTGACCGAGGCGGTGCTGACCTACGTCGCCATCGATGCCGAAGGCCGTCCGCGCCCCCTGCCCACCGTGCCCAACGAAACGCCCGCCCCCACTGCGCCCTGAAGGAGCCAACAATGCCCACCCCCGCCCGCATGCCCACCTGGTTCATCCCGCACGGCGCGGGCCCGTGTTTTTTCATGGACTGGAACCCGCCCGATGCCTGGGACAAGATGGCCCATTTCCTGCGCACGCTGCCCGACAGCCTGCCCGCACGGCCCAGCGCCATCGTCATGGTGTCCGCCCACTGGCTGCAGCCGGGCTTTGCCGTCACCAGCGGCGCCCAGCCCGAGCTGGTGTTCGACTATTACGGCTTCCCGCCCCACACCTACCAGCTGCAATACCCAGCCCCCAGCCAGCCGGGGCTGGCGGCGCGCATCGCCGGGCTGTTGTCCAATGCGGGGCTGCCCAGCCTGCAGGACGCCGAGCGCGGCTTTGACCACGGCATGTTCATCCCGCAGCTGCTGATGTTTCCGCAGGCCGACATCCCGGTGGTGCAGTTCTCGCTGCACCAGAACCTGGACCCGCTGCTGCACCTGCAGGCCGGCCAGGCTTTGGCCCCGCTGCGCGACGAGGGCGTGCTGATCATCGGCAGCGGCATGAGCTTTCACAACATGCGCGGCTATGGCGACCCGCGCTTTGGCCCGGTGTCAGACCAGTTCGATGCCTGGCTCACCCAGGCCGTCGAGGCCGATCCCGCCACCCGCCACGCCGCGCTGGCGCAGTGGGACCAGGCCCCCGCCGCCCGCCTGTGCCACCCCCCGCGCGCCGAGGAACACCTGCTGCCGCTGATGGTCGTTGCCGGCGCCGCAGGCCAGGACGCCGGCCGCAAGGCCTTCAACGACCGGGTGCTGGAGACCAGCCTGTCTGGCTTTGTGTTTGGTTAAGCCTCAAAACAGGCTCTAGGCCAATGGATACCAGCGGTAGAAGCTCTTATTTTAGGAGCAAACCATAGGTTCTAAATTGCCTCAAACCTTGCTGAAGTCCGGGCGTCTTTTCTCCATAAACGCCGTGAACGCCTCGCGGGCAGCGGGTTCTTGGAGCATACGGCGAAAGCTCATGGCTTCGTGGTTCATCGAAGCCAGGACTTGGTCGCCATGGGCGGTTTTCATCAGGCGCTTGGTCTCGACCAAGGCGCTCAAGGGCTTGGCAGCCAGCTTTTGTGCCTGGGCCTGGGCGATGGCATTGCACTCGGTGGGGGGGACCACGCGGTTGACCAAGCCCACTTCCAGCGCGGCTTCGGCCATGAAGGGTTCGCCCAGCAGCAGCGCCTCGGCAGCGCGGTGGTAGCCGAACATCTGCGGCACCAGCAGGCTGGACGCGGCCTCGGGGCACAGGCCCAGGTTCACGAAGGGCATGGAAAACGCAGCGTTGTCGCCGGCATAGACCAGGTCGCAATGGAACAGCAGCGTGGTGCCAATGCCCACGGCTGGGCCACAGACGGCAGCGACGATGGGCTTGGGAAAGCTGGCGATGCCCCGCAAAAAGCGGAACACCGGCGAATCCTCCTCGGACGGCGGCTGGTTCAAAAAATCGCCAATGTCGTTGCCGGCGCTGAACACCGTGGGATCGCCCTGGATCAGTACCACCCGCACTTCGGGGTCGGTGGCGGCGGCTTCGAGGGCATCGGCCAACGCGGCGTACATGGCGCCAGTGATCGAGTTCTTGCGCGCCGGGCGGTTGAAGGTCAGCGTGGTGATGTGGTTTTCGGTGTGGACCAGGATGTCGGTCGCAGGGCGGGTGTCAACGGTCATGGGGCTCATTCCTTGAAATAGACGATTTGGTGGGTGGTGGCCAGCAGGTGGCCGGACTCGTTCCACAGCTCGGCGCTCTGGTCGAAAAAGCCGTTGAAAAAGGACTGCGCCCGGGCATGGCCCAGCAGGTAGTCGGTGCCGGTGGCGGCCAGTTCGGCGGCGCTGGCGTGGAAATACACGGTCATCGACACGGTGCCCACCGGGGTCATCACCGCGCGGCGGCGCCAGACGCGGGGGTAGAACACATCGGCCAGCGCGGTCAGGCTACAAAAGTCCAGCGGGCGCGGGGGCTCATCGCGCATCCACAGCTGGGTCATGCTGTCGGCCTCGGCGCCGTTCCACTCGGTGGGCACCTCACCGGCGCAGGGCCGCATGTCGTAACGCTGCGGCCAGGCCACGCGCTTGATGGCCGGCGTGCGCGGAATCGATTGCGGCTGAGGCACCTCGGGCATCACCGCATCGACGGCACTCCAAGTGTGGCGGCGCTTGGCCGTCACCGCCGTGGCGGTCATCACCACCGACTCGACGCCCGCCGCATCGGTCTGCGACAGGGTCACGGTCCAGTGCTGGGTGGAGCGGTTGGTGCGCACCGGTCGGGCCTCGGCGCGAAAAGCCCCTTCGGTCAGCGCGGCAGCAAAGTTGGCGGTGAACGAGATGGGCTCGCCCAGCAACTCGGGGTGCTGCAGCACCGCGTTCAGCGCCTGGGCAGCAGTGATGCCGCCAAACGGGCCCACCATGTTCAGGTAGTCGCGGTGGGTGTGGCCCTCCCAGTAGCGCATTGCCTCGGGGCCATGTTCATGGACCGTGGCGGCAACAGGGGTCAGGGCAATGGCCTGGTCAAAGGGATGGGTGGCGGACACGGTCGCTTTGCTCAAGATCGTTCTCCTCAAAAAAGCGGAGGCAAGTATCGCGCCAAAGTGGCGGCAACCAGGTCAGGTCGGCGACGCGCCCTGCCCCGGCCCAGCGTCAGACCCGCTCAAAAATCCCAGCCGCGCCCTGCCCTGTGCCCACGCACATGGTCACCATGCCGTATTTCAGCTGCTTGC
>CAZQXQ010000090.1:0-10856 GCA_964597235.1 uncultured Burkholderiaceae bacterium
GGGGGCGACGTTCTTGCCGCCAGCGGTGGCGGGGAACAGGATGTGGCTGTAGTTGCCAGCGATGGCCAGCACCTGGGCGGCGACGTTTTCGGCCAGGCCATGGGCCAGGCTGTCGGCGTCGGCGTGGATGACTTTGCTCACGCCCTGAATTTGGGCTGCGGCTTGCGCAGCGGCGGCGGCGTTGTGGCCAGCCACCAGCACGTGCACGTCGCCCCCGCAAGCAGCGGCGGCGGTGACGGTGTTGAGGGTGGCAGGTTTGATGCTGGCGTTGTCGTGTTCGGCAATGACGAGTGCGGTCATGGGGTCAATCCTTGAATGTCTAGGATGTTGTTCTTGGGCTTAGATGACTTTGGCTTCGTTTTTCAGCTTGTCCACCAGGGTGGCGACGTCGGGCACCTTGATGCCAGCGCCGCGCTTGGCGGGCTCTTGCACGCTCAGGGTTTTCAGGCGCGGAGCCACATCGACGCCCAGGTCTTCAGGCTTGACGGTGTCGAGCTGCTTTTTCTTGGCCTTCATGATGTTGGGCAGCGTGACGTAACGCGGCTCGTTCAGGCGCAGGTCGGTGGTGATGACGGCGGGCAGCGAGAGGCTGAGGGTTTCCAGGCCGCCGTCGATTTCGCGGGTGACGTTCACTTTATCGCCAGCGACTTCCACCTTGGACGCGAAGGTGGCCTGGGGCAGGTCGGCGAGAGCCGCGAGCATCTGGCCGGTCTGGTTGGCGTCGTCGTCAATGGCTTGTTTGCCCAGAATGATCAGGCCGGGTTGCTCTTTGTCCACCAGGGCTTTGAGCAGCTTGGCCACCGCCAGGGGCTGCAGCTCCGCATCGGTTTCCACCAGGATGCCGCGGTCGGCGCCGATGGCCATGGCGGTGCGCAGGGTTTCCTGGCACTGGGTCACGCCGCACGACACAGCGATCACTTCGGTGGCCACGCCCTTTTCTTTGAGGCGCACGGCTTCTTCCACGGCGATTTCGTCAAAGGGGTTCATGCTCATCTTGACGTTGGCAATGTCCACACCGCTGCCGTCGCTCTTGACGCGCACTTTCACGTTGTAGTCCACCACGCGTTTGACGGGGACGAGGATTTTCATGGGGTTCCTTTCGGTTGAGGCGGTTACGTTGAGAGTTGAAGGTGGCGCTCGCGCAGTTCGCGCTTGAGCACCTTGCCAATCGCGCTGCGGGGCAATTCGTCGATGAAATGCAGGGCCGACAGGCGCTGGGTTTTTCCGGCGCGGGCGTTGTACCAGGCCAGGATCTGCTCCGGGGTGTCGGTCGTGCCAGGCTGGGGGCAGACAAAGGCGACGGGGGTTTCGCCCCAGGCTTCGGAGGGCACGCCGGTCACGGCCACATCGGCCACGGCGGGGTGCTTACGCAATTCGGCCTCCAGATCGCTGGGATAGACGTTGAAACCACCGGTGATGATCATGTCCTTGCGGCGGTCCATCAGGATCAGGAAGCCGTCTTCGTCCAGGCGGCCCACATCGCCGGTGCGAATGAAGCGCTTGCCGCTGGCATCGAACCACTCGGCCTCGCGGGTTTTCTCGGGCTGCTTGTGGTAGCCGGTCATCATCGCGGGCGAGTGACCGACCACCTCGCCGGTGGCGCCGGGGGGCAGCTCATTGCCGTCCTCGTCGATGAAGCGAATCTCGGAAGTGCTGGCGGCTTGGCCCACGGTGTGCAGCTTGTGCGGGTGTTTGTGGGCTTCCAGGATGAAGCTGCCGCCGCCCTCGGTCATGCCGTAGAACTCGTACAGCTGCCCGGGCCAGCGGGCCAGCACATCGGCCTTGAGCTCGGCGCGGAACGGCGCGCTGGTACAGAACTTGGCGCGGAAGGACGACAGGTCGAAGTCGCCAAACTGCGGCAGCGCCATGATGCGCTGGTACTGCACGGGCACCAGCATGGTGTGCGTGGCACGAATTTGCTGGGCAATTTGCAGGTACCGCAGCGCGTCGAACTTGGGCAGGATGCGCACGCTGCCGCCCAGCGCCACCGAGGCGAAGAAGGACACCAGCGTGGTATTGGAATACAGCGGCGTGGCCAGCAGGGTGACGCTGTCCGGACCGTAGCCCTGCGCCATGCCACGCACCACATGGCCCCAGCGCATGCCGTGCGGCTGCACGATGCCCTTGGGCGTACCGGTGGTGCCGGAGGAATAAATGATGTTGAAGGGGTGCTCGGGCGTGGCCGTGAAGGGCTGGGGCTGGCTGCCTTCAGGCGCCAGCCAGTCGCCCCAGGCCTGCCCGGGGGCCTGGCCGTCCAGCGACACCAGGGACCAGGGGGACGGATCGGGCAGCAGGTGAAGGGCCGCCGCATCGACAAAAAAGCGCCGGGCTTCGGCATCGCCCAGCATGGCGATCAGCTGGTCGGGCGTGACCGAGGGGGCCAGCGGCGCCACGACCACGCCGGCGCGCAGCGCGCCCAGGTAGAGCACGGCGTAGCTTACCGAAGGCGCCGCGCACAAGGCCACCACCTCGCCCGGCTGCAAGCCGTCGCGCTGCAGGCCGGCAGCTACGCGGTCCATGGCCGCATCGAGCTGGGCCCAGTTCAGACTTTCATGGTCGTCGGCCAAGGCCGGGGCCTGCGGGCGCTGGTGGGCGTGTTCGCGCACCAGGTCCGCGATGGCGCGAAACGGCGGCAGGGAGGAGGTGGGGGTGCTCATGCGGGGTCGTCTTTGGCGTCGGTCGCGTGTTGAACGGCGTTTCAGTCCAGCTTGGCGCCGGAGATTTTCACCAGGCTCTGCCAGATGGGATAGTCGCGCTGGTAAATGGCGGTGAACTGCTCGGGCGTCGTGCCCTCGGGCAGGAAGCCCATGGCGCTGATGCGGTCGCGCACATCGGGCAGGGCAATGGCTGCAGCCACATCGGCGGAAATGCGCTGCACGATGTCGGCCGGGGTCTTGGCGGGCGCTGCCAGACCCACCCAGCCTACGGTGCGGAACACGTCGTCCTTGAGGCCCTGCTCGGGCAGCGTGGGCACGTTGGGCAGGACCAGCATGCGCTTTTCGCCGGTGACGCCGATGGCCTTGAGCTTGCCGGAATCAATGTGCGGCTTGGCGCCCAGCGCACTGGCAAAGGCAAATTGCATCTGGCCACCAATCAGGTCCTGCAGCATGGGGGCCTCGCCCTTGTAGGCGATGTGGTTCATGTCGGCGTTCTTGGCCTGGCTCATGAAAGCGCCGGCCAGGTGGGCGGTGGAGCCCACGCCCCAGGAGCCATACGCCAGCTTGCCCTTGTTGCGACCGATGTAATCCATCAGCTCGGGACCGGTGTTCGCGGGGACGCTGGGATGGGTGACCAACACGACCGAAGCGGTGGCCAGCAGGGATACCCAGGCAAAGTCACGCTGGGGGCTGTAGGGCAGCTTCTCGAACAGGAACTGGTTGTTCAGCATGGACGTGGTCAGCGACAGCAGCAGGGTGTAGCCGTCTGGCGCCGCCTTGGCCACCGCATCACTGCCAGCAATGCCCGCCGCGCCCGGGCGGTTGTCCACCACCACCGGCTGGCCCCATTTGGCTGAGAGCTTGTCGCCCAGGGTGCGGGCCATGATGTCCGTGGCACCCCCAGCGCCAAAGGGCACGACGATGCGCACCGGCTTGTTGGGGAAGCCTGCAGCTGCCGTCTGCGCCTGGGCGCCCAGGCCCCACATGGCGGCGGTGATCACGCTGGCGTGAATGAGCCACTGACGGCGGGGGGTGATGGAAAAGTTCATGCTTGTCTCCTTGTAGTGATGAAAAAACTGGGCTTCGGGCCACAACCTTCTGTGGGTTTTGGTGGTCCGAAGCGCTGCGAACCGGCCGGCTAGGCCTTATTCGTTGACGATGCCCTTGACGCGAATCAACTGGCCCCAGCGGGTGTAGTCCTGCTGAACGCGCTGGCCCATCTGCGCCGGGTCCTGGAAGCGGGCAATGGCGCCCGCGTTGAGCAGTTTGTCCTGGATGTCCTTCTCGGCCAGGATTTGCTTGACTTCGCTGGCGACGCGATCGATCACGGCCTTGGGGGTGCCGGGCGGAGCCAGCAATCCACCCCAGGAGACGGCGTCATAGCCCTGGATGCCCTGCTCGGCGATGGTCTTGACCTCAGGCAGCATGGTCACGCGCTGGGGCGAGCCCACGGCGATCGCGCGCAGCTTGCCCGACTGGATGTGCGGCAGCGCCGCGACCAGATCGGCATACATGACCGGCACCTGGCCGCCGATGGTGTCGGTAATGGCGGGCACGCCCCCTTTGTAAGGAATGTGCTGCATGTCAAAGCCCGCCATCTGCTGCAGCAGCTCCATGCTCAGGTGGCCAAAGCTGCCAGGACCCGAGCTGGTGTAGTTCAGCGGTGTCTTCTGCGCCTTGGCGTTGGCGATCAGGGTCTTGAGGTCCACCACCTCGGGCATCAACTTGGGGTTGACGACCACCACGATGGGCAGGTCATAGACCGTGGCCACGGGAGTAAAGTCCTTGGTCGTGTCGTAGCCGGCGTTCTTGTAGAGGTGCGGGGCCAGCAACGTGGGGGTGGCCAGCATCATCAGCGTGTAGCCATCGGGGGCGCTCTTTTTGACCTGGGCGGCCGCAATCGAGCCCGAAGCCCCAGCGCGGTTTTCCACCACCACGCTCTGCTTGAGGCGCTCGCCCAGCTTCTGGCCGACGATGCGCGAGGCCGTGTCGGTCGGGCCACCCGCCGGGAAGGGGACGACGAGCTTGATGGGCTTGTCCGGCCAGGCCGCTGTCTGCGCCCAAGCGCTGCCCAGCAGCAGTGGAGCTGCCAGCAATCCGAGGGCAGTGCGGCGGGCAATACGGGAAACCTTCATACACACTCCTTTTTGCATCAAAACAGGCTCTAGGCCTTATTTCTTCAGCGGTACTAGCTATTATTTTTGAAGAATTGAGACCTTGTCATTGGACCACTGGCGGCAGGGTCAGCACGCCCTTGTCACGCAGGGCCTGCAGTTCGCTCTCGGGCAGCTGCAACAACTGCTGCAGCACCTCGCGGGTGCCCTCGCCCAGCGTGGGCGGTGCGCTGCGAATCGGCAGGCGCTGGCCGTCCAGGCGGTAGGGGGGCGCAAACACCGGGGTGGTGCCGACCACGGGATGGGGCATGTCACGCACCAAGCCGCTGCGGCGGGTGCGCTCGCTGGTCAGCGCCTCGTGCAGGCCGGCCACCCGGCCGCAGGGGATGCCTGCAGCCGTGAGGCGCTCCAGCAACAAATCGCGCGGAAAGCTGGCAATCAGCGCCTTGAGCATCGGCGACAGTTCCAGGCGGTTCTTGGCGCGGTTCACGTTGGTGGAAAAACGCGGGTCTTCGACGATGTCGGGGCGCTCGATGACCTGGCGGCAGAACTTGTCGAACTGCGCGTTGTTGCCCACGGCAATGATCAGCGGGCCATCGGCCGCGTCGTACATGCCGTAGGGCACGATGGACGGGTGGGCGTTGCCGTAGCGCTCGGGATCGTGGTCCAGCCGCAGGGCGTCCAGGCCGTAGTAGCCGGTGACCATCAGGCCGCAGTCGTACAACGCCATCTCGATGTGGCGGCCCTTGCCGGTCCGTTCGCGGCGGAACAGCGCGGCCAGCACGGCCTGGGCGGCGTACATGCCGGTCATGAGGTCCACCACCGCCACGCCAAACTTCAGCGGCGGCTGGCTGGCCTCGCCGTTCAGCGCCATCAGACCCGCCTCACCCTGGATCACCAGGTCGTAGCCGGGGCGCTTGGCCTCGGGGCCAGAGCTGTCGTAGCCGGCCACCGAGCAATAAATCAGGTCGGGCTTGAGGGCCTTGAGCTGCTCGTAGCCAAGGCCCAGTTTCTCGGCACCGCCGGTCTTGAAGTTCTGGATGACCACATCGCACTGCGGCAGCAGGTCGTGGATGAGCTTGACGCCCTCGGGCGTTTGCAGGTCCACGGTGATCGACCGCTTGTTGCGGTTCATGCTGTTGAAGTACGTCGTTTCGGTCTGGCCGATACGGATGCCCCAGTCGCGCGTGTCGTCGCCGCGACCGGGGTGCTCCACCTTGATGACCTCGGCGCCGAAGTCGGCCAGCACCATGCCGCACATGGGGCCGGCAAACACCCGCGACAGGTCCAGCACCCGCACCCCTTCGAGCGGGAAATCCATGTCGGCGGGGGCGTCCGAAGGGGTCGTTGTAGTGCTTGTGGTCTGGGTCATGGGTGTCTGTCTCTTTCAGGCTCAGGCCTTGGGTTGGCGCAGGGAAGTGAAATCGGGCGCGCGTTTTTCCAAAAACGCGCCAATGCCTTCGCGGGACTCGTCGGTCACCTGCGATTGCACCATCCATTGTGCTTCCTGCTCCAGCTGTTCTTCCAGCGTGTGGTCGTAGGCGCCGTGGCACAGGGCCTTGATGCGGGCCATGGCCAGCGCGGGTCCGGACGCCACCTGGGCGGCCAGCGCCAGCGCTTCGGTCAGGGCTTGACCGGGTTCGGCCAGACGGTTGACCGGGCCCAGCGCGTGCAGGCGTTCGCCCGAGAGGCGCTCGCCGGTCAGGCACAGCTCGGTCAGCACCTGGCGTGAGACGAACTCCGCCAGGAAGGCGGTGGCGCCGCCGTCGGGCGTGAGGCCGACTTTGACGTAGGCAACCGAGAACACGGCGTTCTTCGCCGCCACCAGCATGTCGCAGGCCAGCGCCAGCGACAGGCCGGCGCCGGCCGCTGCGCCTTCGACGGCAGCAATCACCGGCTTGCCGCAATCGCGCACGGCGCGGATCAGGTCGTGCAGGCCTTCGAGCTTGGCGCGGCGCTCCTCGATGGGCAGCTCGCGGCGCTTGGCCAACTGGCGCAAGTCGCCGCCGGAGCAGAAATGCCCGCCCTCGCCCGTCAGCACGATGGCACCCACACGGGGGTCGGCCTCGGCATCGGCCAGCGCCTGGGTCAGCGCCGCGTAGAACGCCGGCGACAGCGCGTTGCGGGCCGCCGGGTTGTTGTTGGACAAGACCAGCACCGCGCCTTCACGCCGCTGCAGCAGCGGGGCGGCAGTGGAGGCAGCGCTATCGGTGCTCATGCCTGCCCCAAGGCCGCAAAGCGGGCCAGATGGTGGTCTTCGTCGCCGAACTGGTGGTCAATCATGACCAGGCGCTTGGCGTAGTGGGCCAGCGGCAGCTCCCAGGTCACGCCAATGCCACCATGCATCTGGATGCTTTCTTCGGCCACCAGGGTGCCGATGCGGCCCACGGTGAACTTGGCAGCGGACAGCGCCTTCTCGCGCACCAGGCGGTCGGGGGACTGCATGGCGGCAGCGGCGTTGATGATGGCGGAACGGGTCTGTTCGATCTCCAGCAACACCTCGGCCATGCGGTGCTGCAGGGCCTGGAAGCTGCCGATCGCCACGCCAAACTGCTTGCGGGTGCGCAGGTAGTCCACCGTGAAATCCTTGGCGACTTCCATCGCGCCCAGGGATTCGGCGGCCAGCGCCAGGAGGCCCCAGCCCACGGCCTGCTCCAGCACGGCAAAGCCCTGGCCTTCGGCGCCCAGCAGCGCCTCGGCGGGCAGCTGGACCTGGTCGAAAGTGATGTCGGCCACATGGCCGCCGTCGATGCGGGTGCAGCTGCGGCGGGTGATGCCGGCGGTGGTCGCGGGCACCAGGAACAGCGAAATGCCTGCCTCGTCCTGCACATCCCCTGCCGTGCGGGCGGTGACCAGCAGCAGGTCGGCCTGGACGCCCTGCACTACCACGGCCTTGGTGCCGGACAGGGTCCAGCCCTGGCCATTGCGCACGGCCCGGGTGGCCACGCGGGACAGCTCGTAATGCGTTTCGGCCTCGTCGTGGGCCAGCGCAGCCACGGTGCTGCCGTCGATCAGGCTGGCCAGCTGGGCTTTTTGCGCCTCGGTGCCAGCGGCGGTCAGGGCGCGGCCCACGACCAGGGCGCCCAGGAAGGGCTCCACCACCAGGCCACGGCCCAGGGCCTCGAATACGACGGCCACATCAAAGCCTTCGCCACCAAAGCCACCATCGGCTTCGGGGAACAGCGCGCCCACGGCGCCCAGTTCGGCCAGCTGGGTCCAGAGTGCTCGGTCCATGCCCTGCTCGCCGTAGGCGATGCGGTTGCGCACGTCGGTGGGAATTTGCTCGGCAATGAAGCGGTTCAGCGTGTCCGCCAGCATGCGGCGGTCTTCGGTATGTTCAAAGTTCATCGTCCACCTTTCACAGGCCCAGAACCATCTTGGAGATGATGTTCTTCTGGACTTCGTTGGAGCCGCCATAGATGGACAGCTTGCGGAAATTGAAATACGAGGCAGCGGCCGTGGCGGCCTCTTCGGGGCCGAAGGGCTCGCCGCGCTCCAGGTCCTTGAGCCAGCCAGCCGCGAACGGCAGCGCATACGGTCCCACCGCACGGCGGATCAGCGCGTACAGCTCCTGGCGGATTTCCGAGCCCTTGATCTTGAGCATGGAGCTCTCGGCCCCCGAGGCTGCGCCACTGGCCACGGCGGCCAGCACGCGCAGGTTGGTGGTCTTCATGTTTTCAAGTTCGATCTCGATCTTGGCCATGCGGGCGGCAAAGGCGGGGTCCTGCGCCAGCGGGCGACCATTGCGCAGCACCTTGTTCGCCACGACCTTCAGCTTTTCCAGCAAAGCGACCGAGAAGCCCACGCCGGCAATGCCGGTGCGCTCGTGGCCGAGCAGGAACTTGGCAATCGTCCAGCCCTTGTTCTCGCCACCGACCAGGTTCTCGGCCGGCACGCGGACGTTGGTGAAGAACACCTCGTTCACCTCGTGGCCGCCTTCGATGGTGATGATGGGGCGCACCTCGATGCCGGGGGTCTTCATGTCGATCAGCAGGAAGCTGATGCCTTCCTGCTTGCGCCCTTCTTTGTTGGTGCGCACCAGGCAGAAGATCATGTTGGCGTGCTGACCCAGCGTGGTCCAGGTCTTCTGGCCGTTGACGATGTAGTGCTCGCCCTGGGCATCGACGCCGCGCTCGGCGGTGGTCTTAAGGCCTGCCAGGTCGGAGCCGGCGCCGGGCTCGGAATAGCCCTGGCACCACCAGTCGTCGCCGTTCAGGATGCGGGGCAGCCAATAGGATTTTTGCGCTTCGTTGCCAAAGTGGATCAGCACCGGGCCGAGCATGACGATGCCAAAGGGTTCGATGCGTGGCGCATTGGCCAGCGCGCATTCGTTCTCGAAGATGAACTTGCGCACGGGGTCCCAGCCGGGGCCGCCGTATTCCTGGGGCCAGATCGTGGCCAGCCAGCCTTTGGCCTGCAGGATGGCGTGCCATTCCTCGTGCTCGGCCTTGGTCAGCTTGACGCCGGCCTTGATTTTTTGGGACAGGCGCGCGGGCAGCTTGTCCTTGAGGAAGGCCTGCACCTCGGCGCGGAAGGCTTCCTCTTCGGGGGTGAAGTTCAGATCCATGGAAGGGTCACTTTCAGAGTAACGAAATGGCCGAAAAAATCACAATAGACTCGAATTTAAACGCTTTACGAGACCATTGTTTCAAAAATTTATTTGACAACATGATTCTCTCGGCATTGCCCGGCATTGACAATCCCTTGTCCGATTGACAGACTGTCAAATCAATTTTGACAAATTCCATGGACCTTCAATCGCTGACCCTGCTGGTGGACATTCTGGACGCCGGCAACCTGAGCCAGGCCGCGCGCAAGCTCAAGATGACGCGCGCCAATGTCAGCTACCACCTGAACCAGCTGGAAAAAGCCGTGGGCGCTCAGCTGGTGAGGCGCACCACCCGGCGGGTCGAACCCACCGAGGTGGGGCTGCGCCTGTACGAACATGGCCGCAGCATCCAGAACGAACTGCTCGCCGCCCGCGAGACCGTCAGCACCCTGGGCCAAGGCCTGCAGGGCCGGGTGGGCCTGAGCGTGCCCAGCGGCTACGGGCAGTTGGTCATGTCGGACTGGCTGATCGACTTCAAACGCACCTACCCCGGCATCGTGCTGGACGTGCTGTTTGAGAACCGGGTGGACAACCTGCGCGACGAGGTGGACATTGCCATCCGCGTCCTGCCCGAGCCGCCCCCCACCATGGTGGCGCGGGAGCTGGGCAGCGTGCGCTACCTGGCCTGTGCCTCGGTGGGCTACGCCCAGGCCCACGGGCTGCCCACCACCCTGGCCGAACTGCAGGCCGCGCCGCTGATCACCTCGGGCGTGGTGGGCCGGCATTTGCGCCTGCGGGCCTACCGGGGCGAGGTGCGCGAAGAAATCTTGCTGGAACCCACGCTGATCTCGGAGCACTTTCCGTTCTTGCGCCAGGGCATCCTGGCCGGCCTGGGCGTGGGCCTGGTGCCCGACTACGTGGTGCAAGACGCCATCGCCAGTGGCGAGGTGCTGACCACGCTGGACGACCACCGCCTGAGCATCTTTGGCACGCGGATGTACTTGCTCTACCTGCCCAACCGCCACCAGACGCGGGCGGTGCGCACCTGCATCGACTTTCTGCTGGCCCGTGCCCGGGGCGAGACTCCGCCCCCAGCGACGATGGCGTAAACGACCCAACCAAAGAAAAAGCCGCCGGGAGCATGCTCCTCGACGGCTTTGGGGTTCAGGCCAACAAGCGATTAGCCTTGGGTATTTTGCAGGCGGGCAATCCGCTCTTCAATCGGCGGGTGGGTGGAAAACAGTTGGCCAATGCCACCGGCAATGCCCATGGCGGCCACGCTCTTGGGCAACTCGCCTGCATGCACGCCGCCCAGACGGGCCAAGGCGTTGATCATGGGTTGGCGGCGGCCCATCAGCTGGGCGGCACCGGCATCGGCGCGGAATTCACGCTGGCGGCTGAACCAAGCCACGATGATGGCGGCGGCAAAACCCAGCACGATGTCCAGCACGATGGTAGTGACCATGTAGCCAATGCCGGGACCGCTGCTTTCCTCGTCGTTGCGGCGCAGGAAGCTGTCCACCGCATAGCCGATCA
>CAZQXQ010000091.1:0-10824 GCA_964597235.1 uncultured Burkholderiaceae bacterium
CATACATGTTGCCGAACAACCGCATGCCGTGGGAAACCGTCTTCGCAAGGTACTCAATGAGCTGCATGGTGAAGTTCACCAATGCCATGGGCAAGGCCAGCAGGGGATTCTTGGGCATGCCAAAGGGTGCAGAAACCAGCTCATGCGCCCAGCCGCCCAGACCCTTAATCTTGACGCTGTAGATCAGGCACAGGATCAGCACGCCCGTAGAAAGACCCAAGGTGGTGGACAGATCGGCGGTGGGCACCACGCGCAGGTAAGCGTGCGCAGGGTCATGGCCGGCAGCACCATAGATCTGCGCCCAGATGGCAGGCAGCAGATCCACAGGCAGCATGTCCATCGCATTCATCATGAAGATCCAGACAAACACGGTCAAGGCCAGAGGAGCGATGACTTTGCGGCTCTGGGCGTTATGGATATTGGCCTTGGCTTGGGTATCCACCATTTCGACCAGCATCTCGACAGCCGCTTGAAAACGACCAGGCACACCAGAGTGGGCCTTGCGTGCACCCAACCAAAGCACGAACAGGGTTAGGAAACCGACCGTCGCAGAAATGACCAGGGAGTCGATGTTAAAGACCGAGAAATCAACGATTTTGGTCTGGTGAATATTCTGCAAATGCTGCAGGTGGTGAACGATGTATTCACTGGCGGTTGGTGCATGAGCTTCGGCGGCCATCGATCAACTCTTCTCTTTTCGTATCCACTTTAGAAAACTGGGCCTCACCAGCAGTGCGACCCAGTGCGTCTTCATGGTCAAAACCATGCCGGCCAGCAAGGCCAGCCAATTCAAATCAGGAACCCATCGGAATGCCAGGACAAGAATGACCACGGTCAACCCGACCTTCACCAGTTCCCAGACAACAAATCGAAGCATCAGGCCGTTTGAGCTCAAACGACCAGACCTTGAGGAAATGGCACGCGCAAACAGCAGCGCCGGCACACACACCGCCAGCACCCCGCAAGCGACGGACAGCGCAACCTCAGAACCCCAGAAAGCCAGCCCCAGCAAAATTGCCAACAGGCCGACCGCGCATTGCCCCGCCAGAAGAAAGCTCACCGAAACCGGCGCGTGCCGCTTGCGCCACGCTTGTGCCTCTTCTGGCGTGAGGGGCTTGAATTCTTCCGCGCCTTCCCCAGCTTCTGCGTCATGTGCAAATGATTCCATCACCGGACAACATCCGCCTTACAAACAGAAGCTTATACAAAGCCGCTGATTATAAGTAAAAACCACGACAGCACCTCCAAGGCTGCCGAGATCGTCAGTGCGCGAGCGCATCTGGCGTGATTTGTGGCGGACATCCAACAGAGCACGTCGCTGTCAGTCCGAAGTTGATATCACTCCGCCCCGCAGCGTGCCGGATCAGCAAGTTGCCTCCTTGCGTTGCACCGCTGACAATCGGCCGCTTCCGCTTTTTCTTTGCTGCGATTGCTCCCACCATGATCCCCGCTCCCACCCCGGCTTCGCGCCAAGACAGCCTGATCGACTACCCCTGCCGCTTCCCCATCAAGGTGATGGGCGAAAACGTGGCCACGTTTGCGGAAACCATGGCTGCCGTGGCGCTGCAATTTGATCCGCAATTCGATGCGGCCAGCATCGAGGTGCGCAACAGCCGCAGCAGCCGCTACCTGGGACTGACCATCACGATCACCGCGACCAGCAGGGAGCAGCTCGATGATGCCTATCGGGCATTTTCGTCGCATCCCATGGTCAAGATCGTGCTGTAACCATGGCAATGGACATTCGCCTTCTGGGGCGCTGCCACTACCAAGACAGCCTGGATTGGATGCAGCGCTACACCCAGCAGCGCGGCCCAAATAGCCCCGATATGCTCCTGATTTGTGAGCATGATCCGCTCTTTACACAAGGCCTGGCAGGCAAAAGTGATCATATTCTGGTTCCGGGCGATATCCCGGTAATGCAGACCAACCGGGGGGGCCAGGTGACCTACCACGGCCCGGGTCAAGTCGTAGCCTACCCTCTGATAGATCTGCAGCGTGCCGGCTACTTTGTAAAAGAGTTTGTGTATCGGCTGGAGGAAGCCGTCATCCGCACCCTGGATGTGTTTGGTGTCACCGGCCACCGGGTGGCGGGCGCCCCGGGCATTTACGTGCGGCTGGACGACCCGGGCAGCCACGCACTGTTGCCGCAGCGCCCACAAAAGCGCGACGGTCAGCCCCTGCCCCCTCCGGACTTCACGGGCTTGGGCAAGATCGCCGCGCTGGGCATCAAGGTCAGCCGCCACTGCACTTACCACGGCCTGGCACTGAATGTCGCCATGGACCTGGAGCCCTTTCAGCGCATCAACCCTTGCGGCTACGCAGGACTGCAAACAGTGGACCTTTCTACAATCGGCGTCCCCGCACGCTGGGACGAGGTTGCCTCGGTCTTGGCGGAGCAGTTGGCCTTGCGCCTCACCCCCTGACGACACCTTCCGACCATGAGCACCTCCGACGTCGTGCGCGAAGCGCAAAGCCCCGAGCAATACAACCCGCTGGCCAAGCAAAAGGCAGCGGCCAAACTCTCGCGGATTCCGATCAAGGTCGAGCAGGGCGAGATCCTGAAAAAACCCGAGTGGATTCGCGTGAAGGCCGGCTCGCCCACCACCCGCTTCTACGAGATCAAAAACATTCTGCGCGAGCACAAGCTGCACACGGTGTGCGAAGAGGCCAGCTGCCCCAACATCGGTGAATGCTTCGGCAAGGGCACGGCGACGTTCATGATCATGGGCGACAAGTGCACCCGCCGCTGCCCCTTCTGCGACGTGGGCCATGGCCGCCCCGATCCGCTGGACAAGGACGAGCCGCTGAACCTGGCCAAGACGATTGCGGCCCTCAAGCTCAACTACGTGGTGATCACCAGTGTGGACCGCGACGACCTGCGCGACGGCGGCAGCGGGCATTTTGTGGAATGCATCCAGCGCACACGCGAGCTGTCGCCCACGACACAAATCGAGATCCTGGTGCCTGACTTCCGCGGCCGCGATGACCGTGCACTCGAAATCCTGAAGGCCGCCCCACCCGATGTGATGAACCACAACCTGGAAACCGTGCCCCGCCTGTACAAGGAAGCGCGCCCCGGTTCGGACTACCAGTTCAGCCTGAACCTGCTCAAGAAATTCAAGGCCTTGCACCCGAACGTGCCGACCAAGAGCGGCATCATGGTGGGCCTGGGCGAGACGGACGAGGAAATCCTGCAAGTGATGCGCGACATGCGGGCGCACGACATCGACATGCTGACGATTGGTCAGTACCTGGCCCCCAGCAACAGTCACCTGCCCGTGCGCCGCTACGTGCACCCGGACACCTTCAAGATGTTCGAGGAAGAAGCCACCAAGATGGGTTTCAGCCATGCTGCCGTGGGCGCCATGGTGCGCAGCAGCTACCACGCCGACCAGCAAGCGCACGCAGCCGGCGTGTGAAAGAAAAACGGTTCTAGGCCAATAAAATCCAGCGGTAATAGCTATTAAATTAATAGCAAACTGCTGGATTTTTTGCTTTGGATGGCGCCGATATCGGCCTTACGCCGCCATCTGGGCTGCCGGATCCTCTGCCTGCAGCACCTGCTGCGCCCAGGGCCGCAGCTTGCGGGTGTCCGCCCGCAGGATTTCCTGCTTGACGGGCAGGATCTGCGCCGGGTGCATGGAGAAGCTGCGCAGGCCCAGGCCCAGCAGCAGGCGGGTCATGGTGACATCGCCGGCAGTCTCGCCGCAGACACAGACCTCCTTGCCCTGGGCCTCGCATTCCGCGATCACGTCCGCCACCAGGCGCAGCACCGCTGGATGCAGGGGTTCATACAAATGGGCCACGGCCTCGTCGGTGCGGTCGATCGCCAGGGTGTACTGGATCAGGTCGTTGGTGCCGATCGAGAGGAAATCAAAGTATTTAAGAAAGCTGCGCACCATCAGCGCTGCGGCGGGAATCTCGATCATCGCGCCCAGCTGCACCGGTCCGTGGGCGACGCCGCGTGCATCCAGCTCGGCCCGGGCCAGGTCCACCTGGGCCAGGGTCTGGTGGATCTCGTGGGTATGCGCCAGCATCGGGAACAGCAGGTTGACCTTGCCGTGGACCGCCGCCCGCAAGACCGCCCGCAGCTGGGTACGGAACATGGCCGGGTCGGCCAGGCTCCAGCGGATGGCGCGCAGCCCCAGGGCGGGATTCAGGCTGTCGTCCCGATGGCCCTTGCCCAGGGGCTTGTCCGCGCCCACGTCCACCGTGCGGATGGTGACGGGCAGGCCCTGCATGCCTTCCACCGCTTGGCGGTAGGCCTGGTACTGCTCCTCCTCGTCAGGCAAGGTGCCGTTGCGGCCCATGAACAGGAACTCACTGCGAAACAGGCCCACCCCCAGGGCGCCCGCCCGCAGCGCGGCGGGTGCATCACCAGGCTGCTCGATATTGGCCAGCAACTCGATCCTCTGGCCATCGAGGGTGATCGCCGGGGTGTGGCGCAGACGCGAGAGCCGCTCACGCTCCAGCGTGAGCTGGCGTTGGCGAAAGCCATATTCCGCAAGGATGATGGGCGAGGGATCGACGATGAGCAGTCCCGCATCGCCATCGACAATGATCCAGTCGTCCTGCCGCACCAGCTGACTGGCCGTGCGGGCGCCCACCACGGCAGGGATGTCCATGCTGCGCGCCACGATGGCGGTGTGGGAGGTCTTGCCGCCCAGGTCGGTCACAAAGCCCGCGAACACGCTTTGCTTGAATTGCAGCATGTCGGCGGGCGCCAGGTCGTGGGCCACCAGAATCAGCGGCACATCCACCGTGTCGTCCAGCAACAAGTCCTGCGCGGCCTTGCGGCGGCTGCTGACGGGCGGGGTCACCGGGCTGGCCACGCCTTTCATCTGGCGCAGGATGCGCTCGACCAGCTGTTCGAGGTCGGCCTTGCGCTCGCGCAAGTACTCGTCCTCCATCTCGTCAAACTGACGAGCGATGATTTCCAGCTGGGTGGTCAGAGCCCATTCAGCGTTGTAGAAACGGTCGGTGATCCAGTGCTTGACGCCCTCGGTCAGGTCCTCGTCTTCGAGCAGCATCAGGTGAACGTCGAGGAGCGCGGCCAGCTCGTGTGGGGCATCGGTGGGCAGCTCGGTGCGCAGGCGCTGTAACTCGTCGATCACGGCATTGCGGCCATCGCGCACCCGGGCAATCTCGGCCTGGACCTGTTCGGGCTCGATGAAATAGTGCGCCACGTCCACGCGGCTGGACGCGACCAACACTGCGCGCCCAATCGCGATGCCGCGGGCCACGGCCGTGCCATGCACCGAAAACGTCATCCGCTACCTCCTTCAGGGTATTACACAGACCGGAAAGGCCAGTCAGACCGGGCAGGCCGGCCACCGCTCACTGGCCTTCGCCAAATTTGTCGTCGATCAGGGCCAGCAGCGCATCCATCGCCTCCTGCTCGCGCTCGCCATCGGTCTCGACTTCCACTTCGGTACCCATGCCAGCGGCCAGCATCATCACGCCCATGATGCTCTTGGCGTTGATGCGGCGCTCGCCACGCGCGAGGAAGACATCACAAGGGAAGCTCCCAGCCAGCTTGGTCAACTTGGCCGAAGCGCGGGCATGGAGCCCCAATTTATTGCTGATGGTCGTGGTTTTTTTGATCATGTCGGAAAGGTCGAGGAGATGTCTGGGGCGCGGTGCTGCCGACCTGCATGACGCCTTGGGTCCCTCCCGCCAACGCGCGGGCCACGAGGTCATCGATGGGCGCATTACGGTAGGTCAGGGCCCGCAGAAGCATGGGCAAATTCACGCCAGCCACCATGCGGGCCGAAGTGCCGTCAATCAGGCGCAGGGCCACGTTGCTGGGCGTGGCGCCAAACAGGTCGGTGAGGACCAGCACCTCGCCCTCGCCCCAGGACGCGAGCAGGGCCTGGGCTTCGGCCAGGGTGGCTTCGGGCGGCGCGTCAGGCGGCACGTCCAGCGCGGCCACCGCTTCGCCGCAATCGGCAAAGACGTGAAGGGCGCAATCGCGCAAGGCCTGGGCCAGCGGGGCGTGGGCAATGAGGAGGATGCGGGTGCTCATGGCGGTCAACAAAAGAGTCAACGATTATGGGGCCGCCTCTGCGGAAGGCAGGGGTCAGACAGGCAGTTTGAGCCCGGTGAAAAAGGTGTTGGCCACGGATGCCGGCACGGTCTTGGCATAGAGCACCGCATGGTAGAGGTGGACTTGCGCCCCCCGCACCTGTGCAAACCAGACACCTTCGGCCACCACAGGCTGTCCGTCTGGCCCCTGCCCTTGCCAGCGCAGCCGCTGGGAGGCCGGAACATTCAGCGCCCGGGGGAGGACAAACGCCTGCTCCGACACCACGGTCGCGCTACCCAAACGGGCCAGGGCCGCTGTACGCCACTGTTGCAGGGCAGCATTCGGATCCGCCCCAGGCTGCAAGGCCATGTGCGAGATGGCAAAGGTGGCGCCGTCGGCATCGCAGCCCACCATGGACAGCGTGACATCGGCATCGCCGAATCGGATGTCACGGGCGGCCTTGTCGGGTTTGCAAGGCACGCTGTAGTCCAGCGGCGCGGCTTCCAGGCTGCCGGTGCGCCAGTTCAGAGCCGGGCTGCAAGCCCAGAGCGATGCCATCAGGGCCACGGCGCCCAGGCCTTTGGAGAGGTTCATGCGAGGGATTATCCGGCGCCACATGGGGGCGTCGCACTGAACTTCGGGGCCGCGAAACACTCCTTGCTATGCTCGCGCACCTTCGCGGGTGCCACGACTTTCAGTGAGGATGCAATGGGAATCAAACGGGTATGGGCTGGATTGGCCTTGGCAGTGTTGGCGGCCTTGTCGGCCTGGGTGTTCTGGGGTCAGGGCCGTAGCCCCGCCCCGGAAACTACTTTTGTGCTGCTGGACGGCAGCAAGGACAGCACCACCCAGCTGCGGGGCAAGGTGGCCCTGGTGAACTTCTGGGCCACGAGCTGCACCAGCTGTGTGGCCGAGATGCCCGACCTAATCGCCACCTACCAGAAGTACCAGTCCCAAGGCTTCGACACCGTGGCCGTGGCCATGCAGTACGACCCACCCAGCTATGTGGTGAACTTTGCCGAAACCCGCAAGCTACCGTTTAAGGTGGCGATCGACAACACCGGCGCCGTGGCCAAATCCTGGGGCGATGTGCAGCTCACGCCCACCACCTTCCTGCTCAACAAGCGGGGGGAAATCGTCAAGCGCTATGTGGGTCCACCGAACTTCCCCGACCTGCACCGCCTGATCGAGAGCTTGTTAGCGGAATCCTGAGCGCTGCAGCACGGAAAGGGCATCAGGCCTGATCTATGAGAAATCAGGCTCTAAGCCAATAAATACAAGCGGTATTAGCTATTTATTTAATAGCAAATCAAGCACCATTACTTGCTGCGATAGCTGTCGTGGCAAGCCTTGCAGGTCTGGCCCGCTGCGCCAAAGCTGGTCTTGATCGCATCCAGATTGCCGGTCTTGGCAGACTGGGCCAGTTTCTGCAGTTCCGCTTGCATCTTGTCAGCCTCTTCGCGGAACTTGGCCTGCTCCTTCCAGATTTCTGGCTTGGCACGGGTGTCGCCCTTGTCCGTGCCCTCGCCAAACGCAGCCCAGGGGAGCTTGCCCAGGGTAACCAACAGATCGGCGTTTTCTGCTGCCACCTTGGCGTCGAAGGGGGCCTTGCCCTGCACCATGGCGCCAATGCGGCCAAAGTGGGCACCCATGAGCGTGAAGGCGCTCTTGCGGTACTTGATGGCGTCTTCGGCCTTGGCAAACTGGGCAGAAGCGGGCAGTGCGGCGACCAAGGCAGCAGCAGCGAGGGTCAGGTGAACAAAGGCTTTCATGGAATCTCCTTGAGAAAACAGGGAATTGACACAGGGCGCAAACGCGCACGGGCAGTATGCCGTTTTATGCACCCGCCCCGCCCTACTGGCGCCAGTCTGAACGACGAGATGTCGCACAATGCGCCCCACCCTGTTTTGTCTTGACCCCATGGCCTCCACCGTTCGCATCTGGGATTTGCCAACACGTTTGTTCCACTGGACCCTGGCCCTGACCACCATGGCCTTGGTCGTGACGGCCAAGGTGGGCGGCAACGCCATGACCTGGCATTTCCGCCTGGGGCACCTGATGCTCGCACTGCTGATGTTCCGCTTGCTGTGGGGCATTCTGGGCGGGCGCTGGTCGCGCTTCACCAGCTTTTTGTACAGCCCCGCCAGACTGTGGCGCTACTTGACGGGTCGGCCCCACCCCCAGGACGAAGTGGGACACAGTCCTGTCGGTGCCTTGTCGGTGTTTGCGCTGCTGGGCCTCTTGCTGGTGCAGGTGACGACGGGGCTGCTCAGCGACGATGAGATCGCCTTCGCGGGTCCACTGACCCGCTTTGTGGACGGCAGCTGGGTGCAATGGGCTACGACCTACCACAAGACCTGGGGACAGTACCTGCTGATGGGCCTGGTGGGCACCCACCTGGTCGCCATTGCGTTTTATGCGTGGGTCCGACGCCGTCAGTTGGTAGGCCCGATGTTGCACGGCGACAAGACCCTGGCGCAGTCGCCCCCCCCGTCGCGCGACGATGCGATGACACGCGGACTGGCGCTGGTGCTGTGGGCCCTGTGCCTGGGCGTAGCATGGTGGGTCTCGGGGCTGTAAGCCGCCACACGAGCAGCCACGTCTTTGTTGAACCTCTTTCTGATCACCGATGAGCCTGAATCGACCAGACGTTCAATTGCATGTGCCCGACACCACGGAAGAATGGGATACGGCGCGCACCCTCCTGCTGGAATACGCCGACAGCCTAGGCGCAGAACGCGCCGCCCTGCTGGACTTTGACGAAGAACTGGCGCTGCTGCCAGGAGACTATGCTCCGCCACGCGGGCATTTCTGGCTGGCGCTCGTCGATGGCGCGGTGGCCGGTTGCTGTGCGTTGCGCCCGCTGGACAACGCCGACTACCCCAATGCCAGCGAAATGCGGCGCCTGTATGTGCGCAAGGCCTTTCGGGGCTTTGGCCTGGGACGCGAGTTAGCAGAGGCCACGCTGGATACAGCCCGCCGTGCTGGTTACGCTTGCGTACTGCTGGACACGCTTAGCGATATGGAGGCTGCCCGGGCCCTGTACGCCGATCTGGGCTTTGAAGAGATCCCGCCTTACTACCACAACCCGGTAGCAGGTGCGCATTACCTAAAGGTGGAAATTTTTTAGGCTTTTTGGCTGCCAGCGCCCTGTTGATGGGCGCTAGCAGCTATTACTTTAATAGCAATTAAGCCTTGGCTTGCTGCAGCAGCGTGGCCGCATCGCTGACCTCGAACTTGCCGGGGCCTTCGACATTCAACGAGACCACTTTGCCGTCCTTGACCAGCATGGAATAGCGGTTGCTGCGCAGACCCAGGCCCTTGCCATTCAGGTCCAGGGTCAAGCCAGTCGCCTTGGCGAAGGCGGCGTCACCATCGGCCAACATGCGCACCTTGCCGTTGGTCTGCTGGTCACGGGCCCAGGCGCCCATCACGAAGGCGTCGTTGACGCTCAGGCACCAGATTTCGTCCACACCAGCAGCCTTGAGGGCATCGGCATGCTCCACATAGCCGGGTACATGCTTGGCCGAGCAGGTGGGTGTGAAGGCGCCGGGGACAGCGAAAAGGGCAATGGTCTTGCCCGCAGCGGCCTTGTCGGCAGGCACAGGATTCGGACCAATGCTGCAACCTTCGCCCTCCACTTCGGAATATTCCATCAGGGTCACGGCAGGCAGGGTGTCACCGACTTTGATCATGCATTTCTCCTTGGTTGAGATGGGATTGCCGGGATGCACCATGCACCCCAAAAAGCAAAACGGCCCACATTGTGGGCCGTTTCTCATTCAAGCATAGCCACAAGGGCCAAAGGCTTAAACCGCGCTGGCTTTTTCAACCAAGCGGGTAGCAACCCAATTCTTGGTCTTGGACAGCGGACGGCTTTCGGTGATTTCGATCACGTCACCCAGCTTGTACTCGTTGTTCTCATCATGAGCGTGGTACTTGCTGGATTTGGCAACGATCTTGCCGTACAGCTCGTGCTTGACGCGACGCTCGACCAGAACCGTCACGGTCTTGGAACGCTTGTCGCTGACGACCTTGCCAATCAAGGTGCGCTTGAGGGATGTTTTAGCTTCCGTCATGTCGGCTCCTTAGTTGGCGGCTTGCTTTTCAGCAAGGATGGTCTTGGCACGGGCGATGGCACGGCGAGTGGTACGCAGCGTGTTGGTGTTGGCCAACTGCTGGGTCGCCTTTTGCATGCGCAGGCCAAAGTGGGCCTTTTGCAGGGCCTTGATTTCGGCTTCGATACCGGCAACGTCTTTTTGGCGCAGTTCAGTAGTTTTCATTGCTTGGGCTCCTGAATCACGAACCAATCAGGCGGCTGACGAAGGTGGTGCGCAGCGGCAGCTTGGCTGCAGCCAGGCGGAACGCTTCACGGGCCAGCTCTTCGGGAACGCCCAGGATTTCAAAAACGATCTTGCCAGGCTGGATTTCAGCCACGTAGTACTCGGGGTTGCCTTTACCGTTACCCATACGCACTTCGGCAGGCTTGGTAGAAATTGGCTTGTCCGGGAACACGCGGATCCAGATACGGCCGCCACGCTTGACGTGACGGGAAATGGCACGACGAGCGGACTCGATCTGACGGGCAGTCAGGCGGCCACGGTCCGTGCACTTCAGGCCGAAGTCACCGAAGGCAACGGTATTACCCGTAGTTGCCACGCCGGTGTTGCGGCCTTTTTGCTCTTTGCGGTACTTACGACGAGCAGGTTGCAGCATCTTTATTCTCCTTTACCGTCCGCTGCTGTAGCGGGCGCGTCTGCTTTGCGAACGCGCTTAACGGCGGTTGCGTCGCCACC
>CAZQXQ010000092.1:0-2498 GCA_964597235.1 uncultured Burkholderiaceae bacterium
CCACCCGCATCCTGGTGCTGCCGCTGTACCCGCAGTACTCGGGCACCACCACCGCCAGCGTGTTCGATGCCGTCAGCCACTGGAGCCTGCGCACCCGCAACGTGCCCGAGCTGCGCTTTGTCAAGCACTACCACGACGACGCCGGCTACATCGAGGCCCTGGCTCAGACCATCCAGACCCACTGGAAGCACCACGGCCCGCCCGACAAGCTGGTGATGAGCTTTCACGGCGTGCCCGAGCGCACCCTGCACCTGGGCGACCCCTACCACTGCGAAAGCCACAAGACCGCCCGCCTGCTGGCCGAACGCCTGGGTCTGCAAAAGGACGATTACAAGGTCACCTTCCAGTCCCGCTTTGGCAAGGCCAAGTGGCTGGAGCCCTACACCGAGCCCACGCTGATCGAAATGGCCAAGGCCGGCGTGGGCCGGGTCGATGTCATCTGCCCCGGCTTTACCGGCGACTGCCTGGAAACCCTGGAAGAAATCAACCAGGAAGCCCGCGAGGCCTTCCTGCACAACGGCGGCAAAGAGTTCCACTACATCCCCTGCCTGAACGACCACCCCCGCTGGATCGAAGCCCTGGGCCAAGTGGCCCTGCAGCACCTGGGCGGCTGGCCGCTGCAGCCCACCTCCGAAGCCGCACAACAAGCCGCCCGCGCCCACGCCCTGGCTGGCGGCGCCCCGGCTGGGGCCTGCCCGATGGGGTATGGCAAGGCAGCGAAGGCTTAAAACGCTATCACTTCGATAGCTAGTACCGCCGGTATCCATTGGCCTGGAGGCTTCTTTGGCAGATGATCTGATGAATCCGATGCGGGGCCCTGGCAGCGCCAGCCCCTCGTTGCTCGACGATGTGCGCCAGCTCATCGAACAAGCCCGTGCGCACGTGGCCAGCACTGCCAACAGCGCGCTCACGGTGTTGTATTGGCAGGTGGGAAACAAGATTGCCACGGACATGCTCACCAATGGTCGTGCGGCGTATGGGCAAGAGATTTTGCCGACACTGTCGGCAAAATTGGTACCTACTTACGGCAAGGGCTTCAGTGAGCGCAACTTGGCACGCATGGTGACGTTTGCCCAGGCGTTTCCGGATGGGCAGGTTGTCGCGGCGCTCTCGCACACCTTGAGCTGGAGCCATTTCATCGAAATCCTGCCACTCAAGGCCCCGCTGGAGCGCGCGTTCTATGCGGAGATGTGCCGGATCGAACGCTGGAGCGTGCGCACCCTGCGCGAGCGCATTGCCAGCCAGCTGTACCTGCGCTCAGCCATCACCAAAAAACCCGAAGCCCTGATTGCCCAGGAACTGGACCACCTGCGCGCCGGCGGCCAAGTGACGCCCGACCTGGTGTTTCGCGACCCCTACATGCTCGACTTTTTGGGCCTGCCCGACGGCTACAGCGAGCGCGACCTGGAAGCCGCCATCCTGCGCGAGATGGAGCGCTTCTTGTTGGAGCTGGGCGCCGGTTTTACGTTTGTGGCGCGGCAAAAACGCATCAGCGTGGGTGCCGACGACTTTTACCTGGACCTGCTCTTCTACCACCGGCATTTGCGCCGGCTGGTCGCCATCGAGCTGAAGCTGGAAAAGTTCTCCCCCGCGCACAAAGGCCAGATGGAGCTGTACCTGCGCTGGCTGGACCAACATGACCGGGCCGAGGGCGAGGCCTCGCCGATTGGCCTGATCCTGTGCGCCAGCGCCGACCGTGAGCAGGTGGAACTGATGGATTTGGAAAGCGCCAACATTCGCGTGGCGCAATACCTGCACGCCTTGCCCGACATGCAATTGCTGCAAACCCAACTGCACCGCGTGGTTCAGCTGGCCAGGGAACGCCAAGCCCAGCTGGGCCAATAAACGCTACATTCTTCATAGCTAGTACCGCTGGTATCCATTGGCTCAGCGCCGTTTTTGATACATAAACAAGGAATCGCCATGTCTGCCACCGCCCTCCCCGCCCAGCAGCTGCGGCTGCGCATTGCGCCCGAGAGCCTGGGCTTTGCTGACACCAGCGAACTGCAGCACCTGGACCTGCCCTGGATTGGCCAGGAGCGCGCCGAAGCGGCTGCGCGGTTTGGCCTGTCCATGCAGCAGCCGGACTACCACCTGTTCGTGCTGGGCGAGGTGGGCAGCGGGCGCAGCTCGCTCTTGCGCCAGGCCATGCAGGCCGCCGCCGCCCAGCGCCCCGTGCCGCCGGACCTGTGCTACCTGCACAACTTCGAGACCCCCGAGCGCCCTCGCGCGCTGCGCTTGCCCGCCGGCCAGGGCAAGCACCTGCGCCAGGCCATGGCCGACCTGTGCGATGCGCTGGAGACCGACATCCCCAAGCGCCTGACCAGCCCCGACGTGCGCGCCGACGCCGAGCGCATCGAGAAGGCCTACCAGCGCGACGAGGGCCAGGCCTTTGCCGCGCTGGACGCCTTTGCCGAGGCCCGGCATTTCCGCCTGAGCCGGGACAGCGGGCACCTGGTCTTCACGCTGCTGGGGCCGAACGGCCAGCCCTACACCGA